>NZ_KB906561.1:0-134481 GCF_000381505.1 Thioalkalivibrio sp. ALM2T | reverse complement strand
TCAGTTCCCGGGCGAAGAAGGCCGACGCTTTTTTTAACAGCTCCTTATCCTCCTTCAATCGCCGGTTCTCTTCCTCGAGCTGGCGGATCCGCTGCTGTTCCGCCGTCAGCGGCCGACCCTCGCCCAGTTGCCCCGCGCGCTCCGCCTTGAGTTGATCGACCCAGCGCCGAACGGCCGTCTCGCCTAGATCCTGATCCCGGCATACGACCGAGACCTCCAGACCGTCATCGACCACCATCCGGGCCACGCGCTCCTTGTATTCGCTTGAAAAGCTTCGGCGCTTGCGTGCCATGGTTGTTCTCCTCGTCCAGGGGGTTATCGTCCCACCTAACGAGGTGTCCACGGAAATTAGACCAGCACATGGCGCAACCCGGAACCTCGGGCCCCCGAAAGAAGGCAGCGGCGGGGGCGGCCTCCCTGGAGCGCGGGGCTTCCTTGGGACGAGGGGTCTCTTCAGGCACGGGCGCCGGGCCGAGCCAATCACTGGGGGCACCGTAGGGACCATTGTCGATGTCGGCTTCAGGGTGTTGGTCTAACAGGGCCGCGAGAGCGGCATCATGGCATCCAGTGGCATAAGGCCAGGTACGCAATACCTCATCCCCCGGCAGCCGGTAGTAGATGACCCCCTCGTTCACGGCCTCCTCCCGCGCCTGCCGTGATGCTAGGGATTCACGCGGCTCCGCATCCGCAGGTCCTCGGGCCAACGAGAAGAACCGATCCGGCCATCGAAAGAAGTGGATGAGCCTGGCGCCCAAGAGAATCTGTACGCCCAGGACACCCACCAGTGAGGCGATAATCACAGGGCGAAACCCCGGTAAACCGTAGACCTCCAACGCGGCGACCACCGCCATCATGTACGGAATCGCCAGCAGCAGGATCGCCCATACCGGCAAGGCACGGCCCCGACTCCAGAGCAAGGCGGCCAGGATAAGGATAGGGGCAAGCGCAGCCGCCACCAGAACGTAGAACTCCGTCATCGCACTCCCCTTGTCCCAGCGGGGTCGCTTCGCCGGCGACCACCTGTTTCATGTCGGCCACCGGTTCTAACGAACCTCGCAGCCGCCGGACAGACCGTTGTATTGATCGTACTAGTCACGAGAGCTGAGGAGTACAGAAAACAGGGGGGGCACTACACACCGACCGACGGCAGGCCTATGAGCCCGAAGTTCCACTTAGCGGTGTTACAAAGTCATCGCGCATCCGATATGCAGCCGATGACCCCGCCTCAACAAGGTGTTCCAGAATCACCAGCAAAGCCGAACGAACCGCCGGATCAGACTTCAACCTGTGCGGCTCGGAATAAACACGCCTCCGAAGCAGGGATTCCAGCAGAAAAACAGTGTTTCGGTCCGCGAGCATCACATGCGGGTCCCTCGCCGCCAATAAGTCTGCCAAGATCACAAAGGCCCCGGGAAACGAGGCCTCTCCAATGTCATAAAGAAATCGGCAGTACGCCTCGAAAACCACCGCCGAGCACTGCAATCGTTCGGCTAACTGGTCAAGTCGATACCCCTGACCTTCTAGTCTACGCCAATGGCGGACGTCCTCTTTCCAGTACCCCTCGAGGAAAATGGCACCTATCAACTCCTTGCCAGAGCTGAAACGTGAATCGAGCGGCTCGACCCAAGGCGCATGACAGATAGCGTTCGCGAAAGCCTGCCACACGGTCCAGAAGGAGTCCTGCTCGCTAGACCGGTCCGCTTCAACGACAATGTCCCGAACGAAGCTCTTGAGCTTGCTGGGATGCCTTGGAACAGCCGCCAAAAATGGCTCACACACATGCAACGCCTGCTGTTCGTCTAGCTTTAAAGCGAAACGCGCAAGACGCCGGAAAAATTCATGGTTGAACCGGTGATCTCTTTGACCGCGCCGATTGCGATCCTCAGATTCGCGATCCCAATCTTCCACGATTGAGCAGGCGATCCGCCGATGAAACTCGATCGCCAAGGTTGAATCCGGCGAATATCCGAGGATCTGTAGAATGATTTCGGCCGCCTGGATTCCGGTCCAGTGATCCAGATCGATTCTCTCTAGCTCTTCCTGAGGATCACAATCCCAAGAAATGATCGCAGCCCGAACAGTCGGCACGGCTTCGCGGATAATTGAAGCAGTATCCATCTGCTCTTCGAAGGGTTTTTCTCGCTCTTCGGCCAGCCTGCTCGAGATTAGGCGAGCTCGCCACGCAATCGCCGCGGCGCACGCCTTGGAGTAGGCTCCCGGCTCTCTCGTCGAGGCGACTCCGATGCCTTCCGCAGCGTATTCCACGACCTCCTCTACGGCATGGCTCAGCGCCCTCGCGATTGCCTCTTTGATCCGGGTCGCCTGTGTTTCCGAGACATCGTGGGCAAGCAGGCTTGGCAGGACGTAGGCAGCGTGCCTATCGGGCCGGTGCCCCCCGCGCCCACGCCGAACCATATCGATCTCGGTGTCGCAATCTCGCTCCACCTCCCGAACCAGAAGGTTGATGCACCAAGCTCGATCCTCGGCGTTCATCTCTTCCCAATGATCGCGCGCGCAGACAGCCGCGATCACGCCTGGCCCGCCGCGAGCAAATTCCTCAGTTTCCGGCTCTCCATCGCGAGCGCGGGCGCTCGCCAGAAAGGCCTCCCAATCCCGGATATCAAAATCGGAGGACTCCCGCCCTTCCCAAGCCGCGCTTCCCCAATTCAGAAGCGAGAGATCTCGTTCTTGCTGCACTGCAATAGGCGCGTGCCGGTCGACTAGCGCCTGAACATCTGGTTCAAGCTCGCTGGGCTCCAGAAAGACCTTCCGCTCCTTGGGCTGTTCGTCCTCTGCCACACCGTCGGCGTCACCCTCCGAGGCTTCCAAAGACGGCCCTTCCACCGCACGTAACCCCCGCAAGTCCATTCGGTGTAGCGCTAGACGCCACAGACGATGCTCTTCCGACTGTTCCTCGACCGGCGGCAGTGCCGCGCGGTACCCATCAATCAGCGAAAACACCTCCTCGCAACCCTCTTTGAGCTGTAGCTTCAGAGCCAAAGCCTCCAGATCATGCACCCTATGCGGCAGGGCATCAGATTTCTTCCGTTCGTTCTCGTAAATCTCATTGATTCCGAAGCTCGGGAAAATCGCAGACACCGGGAAACGCGATCGCTCCTGTGCCGCGCGGGCACGATCCATCGATATCAGTTCGGGCGCCGACAATAGTGCCAGCCCGGCGCGGCCTGCTTTCTCCGGGTGCGCGTTGCAAACACTCGAAATGACCGACGTCGCCATGACGTTGTTGCTATCTCTTAGGATCTTGAGCAACCAGGACTCAACATCCCCACCTTCCGTATCGCAGATTTGTAGGAGCCATGCCTCTAGTGCCATCAAAGCGGTCTGAAGGACATACGGACCGACTTCATGGCCTCTGTAGAGGCCCCAAAGGCGATGACTCGACCATTGCATTACTGGGGCCTCGCCCGGTATCCCAATCGAGATTTGGTCCGCCGGTTCAAGCTGGTCGTAAGGCCAGAGTTGTTCGCCGTACCATCTGCCAGCGTGGTTCAACAGGTCAATGATGAAATCGACTCCTTCCTGAGGGTGATATCGCAGCAGAGGAAGGAATACGCCACGGATCGAGCTCGCTGGGAACGAATGGAAGTCCGTAAGCTCCTTTATGCCAAACATCGGTTCGATGTTGACCGAGCTTCCGCGACGCCAATCGTCGGGGCCCATGCCTGCCTCTAGGAGTAGGAAGCGCGACTTCGCAAGTCGCATCATTTCCTCGGGAAAATACCGGCACGCGGTCCAGCCATCGATACCGCTCAGGAGAATCTCCGATACCTCGCTTGCTAACTGATCGCGGTCCGCGTTGTCAGATGCTCGTTCGACCAGGACCTTAAATGCGTGCTCATCGCCCCGTGGGATCTTCGCAATCACCATCAGCGTGCGCTCTCGCATTTCATCCATGCGATAGCCGTCGAGATGCTCCAAGAGCTGGAAGCCGATCCTGGCCGCTTCCTCACAGCCTTTCGGTTCCGGGTTGCGCGGCTCAATAGAACTCGAAAAATCTTCTATGAGCCCTAGAAGAATCGGCATCTGTTCAGGTAGGAGTCTGTCAAGACCTCCGACGACAAGTTCAAGCACAGCCGGCCAGGCCTCTCCCGATGCGACTAGCATCTGGGACGGCACTTGACCAAAGTCGCGCAGCCACCAGGGCGAGGTCTTACAAGCAACGCGCATCAGGTGAATCACGCGCACCAGCAGTCGCCCACCGTCCTCGAAAAGAGTCTCGCTGTGCCATTCGAGAAACTCCCGGGCCGAAGGGGATTGCAGCGTGCAGACAAGCGAATCGTCTCGGAAATATGATGGAAGTGCCCTATCCTGGAACACGGACAACACGAAGCTCATCGCCGCCGCTGTGTCACTTCGAAGCAACTCAGCGAGCCACTTTCGATATGCTCGGCGGATAGCGGGATAGCCACCGACATCCTCTGCCAGCGGCCCCGCCACATGCTCATGCAGAATCCAACGCCGACCGAGCCACTGGATAGTCGCCCAGTCCTCAAGCACATCGTGGCCTGGCGCTGCCATGGAACTTATCTCAGGCGGGAAATCAATCAGTCCATCGTTCCGTAGCGACTCCAACGCACCTGCATCCAGGTCTTCAATCCCAACAAACGGACGAAGCTGCCGGGCCCTCCGCAAAGCTACTTCCTCAAACACCCGCTCACGCCTATCCGGCATACCATCTACAGCTGCAGCGTTGCGCCGAATCACCTCTCTCCAACAGCGACTCCGGAACTCTCGTTCATTGGTGGGAAGGACCTCGGTGTCTGACCAATCCATTTGGGCAGCTTTGTCCAAGAGGTAAGGAGAACGCAGCAGGCGCTTCAAGCCCTCATGCCGCAATGCGTTCGACAGATGGGGCATCGAAGTCACGGCCTGGCCAAGTTCCTCATCCGCGAGCGGTGGAACCTCGATCACCTTGAAATCCAGTCCTGCCTGGCCAAGGAGTGCCGAACTCACTGTTTCCAGAGAATAGTCCCGGCAGGTAATCAATAGTCCAACACTGCTATCACTCTGCGTTAGGGTGAGTAGGTCTGCGAAAGCATCTCTCACAGAAGCCTCCAGAAGCCTCTCAACACTATCCACCAGAACTAGCTTCCGGGATTGACCGGCCAAGATTCCTAGCAGTTCGGACGCGTTCGCTCGGACCTGGGCCCGTTGCAGTGTCTGGTCGATATGGCTGACCGAAAATTCTTCTGCCCTGAAAGCCAGGCAGTAGAGGTCCCGATCAAGTAGCTCCATGCAGGCCTTTGCTACTGCCGACTTCCCAAAGCCAGCGGGAGCGGAAATCAGCACAACTTGGCTCTCGTTTAATGCGTCCAGCACTTGATTCGTCAAGGTGCGGCGGGCGATCTCAGCCGATGCCCCAATTGTCGTCTTGATTCCGTTCAGCGTTACTGAACTGTGATCCGACAAGGCGCGTACAACTTCGGCCGAACGGGTATCAATGGGTCCGTGCCGACTGCGTAGGTCCTCCGGCAGATCGGAGTTCCGGTAGCTCGCGGCGGTGGGCATGCCAGCACCAGCCACCTGCAGTAGTTCGCGCCAACTCTCCTCTGCCACAGCCAACGGATTGCCCCCGTTCGCTGTAGCGGCGAGTAGCGACTTGATCCACGCCTCGTTCTGAGCAGAAGCTGTGTTCAGATCGAAGCTGACGACATGCAGAACGGACAGAAACCTCCAGAACTGCTCGTCTGTCGGAGGCGCGCCGGTATCGTCGAGGATTCGCCGGATCGTCGTCGAGTAGTGTCGCGCGGTCTTGGAGAGGAAACCATCGACCTCCAGTCGTCGCATGAAGTCAGTCGGATCCATGGATGCACGCGCACAATCCAAGAGACTGTTGAATCCGTCGAGAAGAGCACTTGTTCCGCGAAGCGTTACCAACGCGAATCGATCCCTATCTGGGTCGAATTCTGGTCCGTTGAAATCCGCCCAGAAGTCACCGAAAGCCTTCTTACAGTCCTCGTTCTTCTCGCTGATCTTGAACTGACGTTTTACTTGAGCTGCAAGCCGACGGAGCACGCCATCTGGCCTCGTGGCAACCACCAAGACATCGTCGGTATTCCACCCAAGATGTTCCGCTTGGAGGTGCACCTCCTCGACTTGGCAATCTTTTAGGACGGGCAACGGGGCCCGAACAAGCAGAAGCGCGAGAAACAGAGCACCTACATTCTGCTCGAAAACTGCCCCACCACCACCGGTGGAGACCGGGCTTGTTGCACTCACACCGCTCATCAACTCCCCTCGTCCCTGCTAAATCGCGTCCATTGAGCCACGAGTGTATGGCAAGCTCTAGCCACCCAGAAGAGTAGCGTTCAATCAGAGTGCACCGCGGGCCGGCAGGCACTTGAAGCAGCTTGGCTCAAGCTCGAAAAATGCTTTGGAACGGCAAGCACGTTGACGAGCTCAATGCAGCCATTTAAGCGAGAATGCCATTGGGGGCGCCCCTAGGAGAACCGAACGGCGGAGTCATTGTTGGGCTACCAATGGATCCAAGCAGCGACCCTGCCCGCCACAAGACAAAAACCCTTCGATGCACAGGGGGAGATCGACTATATGCCGGATGAGCAGGAAGCACTTGAAGATGAAGAGTGGAATCGGGACGGGCTTGCGCTGCCTCCGGACGGCTTCAGTTGCAAGTCGTTCGCCGAGCTGTACGAAGAGGGAGCACTCCAGAGCGCAGGAGCACGCCAATACGGATATGCAGCCAAGATCGGCGTCCTACCTGGATTCGTAGAGGGCGACCCCGAGGCCTGGCGCCTGGTGATGGAAGGAAAATCCGAGTGGGATCCCCGCGAAGACTGAAGCTTCGGGCACTTCGATCTCCCATGGCGCATGGCTGCCGCACATGGCAACCACTCTTACGCCAATCAATTGGGGGACTAATTGGGGGACCGATTAATTCGCCGACCAGGTTTCCCCTTTCAGATCAGCGACTTAATTTTGAAAATGGCGGAGAGTGAGGGATTCGAACCCTCGATGGGCTTTTGACCCATACTCCCTTAGCAGGGGAGCGCCTTCGACCACTCGGCCAACTCTCCGGAAACGCGGCACAGGATAAGGCCTTGGGCCTTCAAATGAAAGGCCCGGAAGGCTGATCGCAGCCTCCGGGCCTTTCGCTTTCCTTACGGGAGGTTCAGTCGTCGCGTGCGCCTGCCGCGGCACCACCCGCCCCAGCACCACCGCCATTGGAGTTCTCGCCGCCGCCCTCACCACTGGCGACGTTCGCTTCACGCTGAATGCGCTGAAAGATCTCTTCGCGATGGACCGCGACGTCCTGGGGTGCATTGATGCCGATGCGGACTTGATTGCCCTTGACCCCCAGGACGGTGACGGACACATCATCGCCGATCATGAGGGTCTCGCCCACACGCCGAGTCAAAATGAGCATGCTCTTCTCCGCAGTGCCTGTGTCGGACGGAGTCGGTCGTCCGGTAACCGTTTTACGGTCTGTCATCCTTAACCGTCCTCCTGTTGACCGACTGGGGTCTGTTCGAGTTCAAACGCATCGTGCAATGCACGCACTGCAAGTTCGAGGTACTTCTCATCTACGACCACGGAGATCTTGATCTCCGAGGTGGAGATCATCCGGATGTTGATGGTTTCGCGCGACAGGGCCTCGAACATCTTGCTGGCAATGCCCGCGTGCGAACGCATACCGACCCCGACCACCGAGATCTTCACGATGTGCGTATCCCCGGAAACCTCGCGGGCGCCCAGCGCTTTCGCGGCCGCCTGCAGGATCTCCAGGGCCTTGTCGTAGTCATTGCGATGAACCGTGAACGTGAAGTCGGTGGAATTATCCGCCCCGACGTTCTGCACGATCATGTCCACCTCGATGTTGGCGTCCGCGATCGGGCCGAGGATGCGATGCGCGACCCCCGGCTGATCGGGGACGCCCTGAACCGTCAGCTGGGCCTCGTTCTGATTGAACGCGATACCCGCAACCAGCGCCTGTTCCACTTGCGCATCCTCCTCCGTGGTAATCAGGGTTCCCGGGCCTTCCTCGAACGAGGACAGCACCCGTAAAGGGACGTTGTACTTGCCGGCAAATTCCACCGCGCGGATCTGCAGCACCTTGGAGCCCAGGCTGGCCATCTCCAGCATCTCCTCGAAGGTGATGCTTTGCAGGCGGCGGGCCGTCGGCACCAACCGCGGATCGGTGGTGTAGACGCCGTCAACATCGGTATAGATGCGGCATTCGTCGGCCTTCAGCGCTGCGGCCAGCGCCACCGCGGTGGTATCCGATCCGCCGCGGCCCAGGGTGGTAATCGCACCTTCCTCGTCCACGCCCTGGAAACCGGCCACGACCACGACGCGCCCGGCATCGAGATCGCCGCGCACCCGGGCATCGTCGATGCTACGGATGCGCGCCTTGTTGTGGGCGCTGTCGGTGCGGATGGTCACCTGCGCCCCGGTGTAGGACCGCGCATCACAGCCCCGCGCCTCCAGCGCCATCGACAGCAACGCGATGGTGACCTGCTCCCCGGTGGACAGCAGCACATCCAGTTCGCGACCGTCCGCGCGCGGATTCAGTGCGTGCGCCAGGCCCAGCAGGCGGTCGGTCTCGCCGCTCATCGCGGAGACCACGATCACCAGCTGATGGCCTTCCTCGCGCAGCTTCAGCGCGCGTTCCGCCACCGCCTGGATGCGTTCGGGCGAGCCCACCGAGGTGCCGCCAAATTTGAGTACCAGCAACGCCATTTCAAGATTCCGTTCCGTGCCCGGTCCTTGCGACCGTCCGGACAGGGCGCACCCCATCCATTAGCGTTTACTTAAGAAGCGGGCATTAAACACTAACTAGCCGCCGCATTAAAGCCCACCGCCCCGGCGCACCCCGCGCATGGCCCCGTCATTGCGAGGCCCCAACGGGGCCGTGGCAACCTCCGTCCAAAACCACCGGATCCCGCCGAACCCTCCGGCACAGGGGCTGCCCGCGGAGATCGCCACGGCGCTACGCGCCTCGCGATGACGGGGATGGACGATCGATCAGGCGCGTTCGCGCACCCAGGCCTCCACCGAGGCCAGGGCCGCGTCCAGCTTGTCCGGGCTCTGGCCGCCGGCCATCGCCATGTCCGGACGGCCGCCGCCCTTGCCGTCGACCTGTGTAGCGACATGGCCCACCAGATCCCCAGCCTTGAACTGGCCGGTCTCGGCCTTGGTCACACCTGCCACCAGGCTGACCTTGCCCTCGCCTGTCGAGGTGCCCAGCACCACCACAGCCTTGCCGAGCTTCTGCTTGAGCTGGTCGACCATGTCGCGCAAGGCCTTGGGCTCCACGCCCTCGACCTTGGCGGCCAGCACCTGGATGCCGTCGACATCCTTGGCCTGGGAGCCGAGGTCGTCGCCGGCCTGGCTGGCCAGCTTGCCCTTCAGCTGCGTGACCTGCTTCTCCAGCTCGCGGGTGCGCTCCTGCAGCTGGGCAACCTTGTCGGCCGCCTCGCCGCGCCCGGCGCGCAGGCGATCGGCGATCGCGTCCAGGTGGCCGATCTGCTGGTCCACCCAGCGCAGGGCGACTTCGCCGGCGACCGCCTCGATACGCCGGATGCCGGCGGCCACCCCACCCTCGGAGGTAATGCGGAACAACCCGATGTCGCCGGTTCGGTCCACGTGCGTGCCACCGCACAGCTCCACCGAGGTGCCGATCTTCAGCACGCGCACGCGATCACCGTACTTCTCGCCGAACAGCGCGACGGCGCCGGACTCCATCGCGGAGTCGATGTCCATGACGTTGGTATCGGTGGCCTCGTTGGCCAGGATCTCGGCGTTCACTTGGGCCTCGATGGATCGCAGCTGTTCGTCGGTGAGCGGTTCCATGTGCGTGAAGTCGAAGCGCAGGCGGTCCGGGTCCACCAGCGAGCCTTTCTGCTGCACGTGGTCGCCTAGCTGATCGCGCAGGGCCTTGTGCAGCAGGTGGGTGGCCGAGTGGTGCCGGCGGATGTTCTCGCGACGCGGGCCTTCCACCGCGGCCTGCAGCGTCTGGCCGCGCTCCAGCGTGCCGGCGCGGACCTGGCCCACGTGGATGTGCGCCGCACCCTGCTTGCGGGTGTCGGAGACCTGGAAGCGCACGCCGGAACCGCTGAGCGTACCGACATCGCCCACCTGGCCGCCGGACTCGCCATAGAACGGCGTGCGGTCCAGTACCACCAGCCCCTCGGCACCGACTTCCAGGCGATCGACGGCCTCGCCATTCTGGTACAGCGCGATCACGCGGCCCTCGTCGTCCACCGTCTCGTAGCCGGAGAATTCGGTCGCGACATCGACCTGCGGCAGGCCGCCGTCGTCCATCGAGAAGTGACTGGCCGCACGGGCCCGTGCACGCTGGCCGGCCATGGCGGACTCGAAGCCCTCCATGTCCAGCTCCAGCTCGCGCTCGCGCGCAATGTCGCCGGTCAGGTCCACCGGAAAGCCGTAGGTGTCGTAGAGCAGGAAGATGGTCTCGCCGGGGATTACCTTGCCCTTCAGGTCGCGAAGGTCGTCCTCGAGGATCTTCATGCCCTTGTCGAGGGTCTCGAGGAACTTGCGCTCTTCCTTCTCGAGCACCTTCTCGACCTGTGCCTGCGCCTCGGCCAGTTCCGGGAACGCCTCGCCCATCGCGCGCACCAGGTCGCCGACGATCTGGTAGAGGAACGCGTCCTGCGCGCCGACCTTGAAGCCATGGCGCGCGGCGCGGCGGATGATGCGGCGCAGCACGTAGCCACGCCCTTCGTTGGAAGGCAGCACGCCGTCGGTGATCAGGAAGGCGATGGAGCGGATGTGATCCGCGATCACGCGCAGCGAGGCAGAATCCTTCTCAGTTGCTCCAGTTACCCGTGCGGCGGCCGCGATCAGGTCCTGGAACAGATCGATCTCGTAGTTGGAATGCACGCCCTGCAGCACAGCCGCCAGGCGTTCCAGGCCCATGCCGGTATCCACGGACGGGCGCGGCAGCGGGTTCAGTGTGCCCTCCGCATCGCGGTCGTACTGCATGAACACCAGGTTCCAGATCTCGATGTAGCGATCGCCGTCCTCGTCCGGCGAACCGGGCGGGCCACCCGCGACCTCCGGCCCGTGGTCGTAGAAGACCTCGGTGCAGGGGCCGCAGGGGCCGGTTTCGCCCATCTGCCAGAAGTTGTCGGAACCGCCGTCAGGGTCGTCGCCGATGCGGATGATGCGTTCGGCCGGAACCTTGATCTCGTCGGCCCAGACCTTGTACGCATCGTCGTCGGTTTCGTAGACCGTGACCCACAGCTTTTCCGGCGGCAGGCCGATGGTGTCGGTCAGGAACTGCCAGCAGTAGTGGATCGCGTCGCGCTTGAAGTAGTCACCGAAACTGAAATTGCCCAGCATCTCGAAGAAGGTGTGGTGACGCGCGGTATAGCCAACGTTCTCGAGATCGTTGTGCTTGCCGCCGGCGCGCACGCAGCGCTGGCTGGACACGGCCCGGACGTACGGGCGCTTCTCGCGGCCGAGAAACACATCCTTGAACTGCACCATGCCCGCGTTGGTGAACAGCAACGTGGGGTCGTTGCCGGGCACCAGCGGGCTGGACGGCACGATCGTGTGTCCGTGCCCTTCAAAGAATTCGAGGAAACTCCGGCGAATGTCGGCGCTTTTCATGCGGTTCCGATAGCAATGGGGTCAAACCCGGAATGCTATCACGCGAGCGCCCCACCCGCGTATTGCCGGGCCCGTCTTCGGGCCATATCGTGGGCGGTCAGCACCCAGCCGATGGGGCATCTCTCAACGGTCAATCGGCCAGAGGGCTGGTCTCCTACAGGAGGGGGTGGTTCCCTTGTAGGAGCGCAGCCCTCTGCGCGATGCGGCGCCGGAAATCCCCTTCGGCCAGAGGACTGGCCTCCTACGGGGATTCGTCCTTCCAGGCGGCAAGGGCCTGGTGGGCGACACCACCGGGGAAGCCGCGGCCCGCGAGGTGCCGAAGATAGCGGGCCTCGTCCTCGCGGGTCCCCGGGGGATGGCGGAAGTGGCGTTCGAGCTGGCCGCGCGCCTGGTCGATCCAGTCGATCTCCAGGGCTTCGATGGCCGCGTTCACGGTGTCGTTGCCGATGCCGTTATGGGCCAATTCGGCGCGGATACGCTGTTCGCCGTAGCCCTGCTCGGTCCGGTGGCGGGCCATGAAGTCCGCATACCGGGTATCGCTCAGGTAGTCGAGCTCGCGCGCGCGTTCCAGCGCGGCGTCCACGGCATCCCGTTCGAAGCCGCGCTCACCGAGCTTGCGAGCCAGCTCCAGACCGGAGTGTTCGCGCCGAACCAGCAACCGCAGGCCCACCTCAAGCGCAGCCTCGGGGTCGGCCGGGTCAGCCTTGCTCCTCGACCGGGGCATCGACCGGCACGTCCTCTACCGTGGCCTTGTTGCGCTTGGGCAGCAGGCGTTCGCGCAGCGTCTTTTCGACTTCCTCGGCGATGTGCGGATTGTCCTTCAGGTACTGCCGGGCGTTTTCCTTGCCCTGGCCGATGCGCTCGCCGTTGTAGCTGTACCAGGCGCCGGCCTTGTCAATCAGGCCTTCCTTCACGCCCATCTCGATGATCTCGCCGACGCGGGAGATGCCCTCGCCGTAGAGGATCTCGAAGTAGGCCTCGCGGAACGGGGGCGCCATCTTGTTCTTCACGACCTTCACGCGGGTCTCGTTGCCGATGACCTCGTCGCCCTTCTTGATCGCGCCGATGCGGCGGATGTCCATGCGCACGGAGGAGTAGAACTTGAGCGCATTGCCGCCGGTGGTGGTCTCGGGGCTGCCGAACATCACGCCGATCTTCATGCGGATCTGGTTAATGAAGATGACCAGCGTGTTGGAACGCTTGATGTTGGCGGTCAGCTTGCGCAGGGCCTGCGACATCAGACGCGCCTGCAGGCCGACGTGGGAGTCGCCCATCTCGCCCTCGATCTCGGCCTTGGGCGTCAACGCGGCCACGGAGTCGACGACCACGACGTCGATCGCGCCGGAACGCACCAGCATGTCGGAGATCTCCAGGGCCTGCTCGCCGGTATCCGGCTGCGAGACCAGCAGGTCGTCCACGTTCACGCCCAGCTTCTCGGCGTAGGTCGGGTCCAGTGCGTGTTCGGCGTCGACAAACGCAGCCGTACCGCCGGCCTTTTGCGCCTCGGCGATCACCTGCAGGGTCAGGGTCGTCTTGCCCGAGGATTCCGGCCCGTAGATCTCGACCACGCGCCCGCGCGGCACACCGCCGATGCCAAGCGCAATATCCAGTGCCAGGGAGCCCGTGGAGATCGCAGGGACGTCCACCGCCTCCTGATCGCCCATGCGCATGACCGCGCCCTTGCCGAATTGGCGTTCGATCTGCCCGAGTGCGGCGGTCAGGGCCTTCTTGCGATTGTCGTCCACGGTATGCCTCCCGATACTTGCTGCGATGGTTTCCGACCCGTTGCCCAAGACGGGGCGGATACGGGGCCGCAGTATCCCACAGGGCGGAGAGCGACCCAACCCGTGATCGTGCAGGGACAAAGGACTTGCGCAAGACACCCGCGGCACCAGAGCCAAGCCGCCTGGCCTGCGGGCGGGATGCTGGGGTTGGCCCGGGTCAACGGCCCCGGGCCAACGAACCGGGCACCCGTCACCGATCCATGGGGTTTCCGGGTTCGTCGGGACCCGCCGCGGGGGGCACGCCACGACGCCTCCGGGTTTCGTCGTCGTGCAGGTGAACGTCCATCTGCGGAAACGCGATCTCGATCCCCTGTTCGCGGAAGCGCTTGATGATCGCGGTGTGGAGCCCGCTCAGCGTGACCAGCCGATCCGCCATCTGGCAGACGAACACCCGCAGTTCGAAATTCAGCGCGTTATCGCCAAACCGGAGGAAATACACCACCGATTCGGGATCTTCGAGGACGTGCGGGTCGTCGTGGGCCACCTCCAGCAGGGTCTCCCGGACAAGATCGACATCGGACGCATAGCTGACCCCCACCGGGATCACCAGCCGTGTGGTGGTGTCGCTCAGAGTCCAGTTGATCAGATGGTCGGAGATGAACGTCTTGTTGGGAACGACGATCTCCCGGTTGTCCCAGTCGACGATCGTGGTAGCACGGCCCCGGATCTTCGATACCGTCCCGCTGTATTCACCAACGGTGATGGTATCGCCCACCCGAACCGGGCGCTCCAGCAACACGATCAGCCCGGCAACGAAGTTGGCCACGACCTCCTGCAGACCAAAACCCAGACCGACGGTCAACGCCGCCACCAGCCACTGGATCTCGCTCCAGCGCAGGCCCAGAAGCGAAAACACCACGATAACCGCCACCACGGCCAGCAGATAGCGCAGGAGCATGGTGAACGTGTAGCGCCCGGGCGCATCCATCTGCGTGCTGCGCGACAGCAGGATCTCCACCAGCCCTGGCAAGTTGCGCGCGGACAACAGAAACAGCAGCCCCAGAAACCCGGCCAACAACAGATCCTGGAGGGACACGCTGGTGAGGATCTCGCTCTCGCCGATCTCGATCGTGCGCGACCACAGTGTGATCCCGTCCAGCCAGGCCAGGGCCGGCAGGATGTCCGACCACACCCACAACAAACCCACTACCGTACCGCCCAGCGCCGCCACCCGCAGCAGCGTGCGGCTTTGCAGATTGACGTCCTCCATGCTCAGCTGCGGCTCGGGGATATCCAGCCCAGTTTCGCCGCCGCTGCCGCCCTCGGTGACCGCCTCCTGCTCGCGCCGCTCACGGTTTCGGAGCAGCGCGAGCCGCATCTCTCCCAGGACCAGCCATCGGGCCGCCAGGCTGTAACCAAGACCGACAACAATCAGCACCAGCACCGTCCCGATCAGGTGCCGCAGAAGCTCGGCCACGGTGTACAGATAACCCGCCAGAGCAAGGGCCGCCAGGCCCACCACCATCACGATCACGAACCCCCGCAGCAATAACCGGCGGCGTTCGTCCAGCGTGCCGCCTTTCGAATCGTCCGGGACCGGTGCCAGAAGCAGCCAGGCCACCATCGCAAAATTCAGGATGACCGCCAGGAGCGCCAGACGGCCATAAAGGTCGAATACCTCGTCGCTCGGGTGCCCGAAGGCCAGGGCCACGAACAGGAACAGCAGGGTCTGCACCGGAAGAAACCAGTGCAGGTGACGATACAGACGCGTCAGCAATGGCTCGGGCCAGCCGAAATGCACGGTCCCGACCCCATGGCGGCTGATAAAGAGCAGCAGGAGATGGCCCGCCATCCACCACACCGAAACCGTGATCAGCGCCAGGGACAGGACCTCCACCGCAAAACCCGGCTCCGAGACCGCATGCAACTGGAATGAGAGGGTCAGCAGCAGAAACGGCACGGGTAAAACGCGCAGCAGACTCCACCCCAGGGCCCGGATGGTGACCGCAATACTGTCCGTGTAGCGGTGACGAGTCGTTTCGGCGAGACGCTCCAGATGCCGGTGGACATTGCGCCCGGCGAGATACAGCAACCCCGCCACCAGCAGAATGAACCCGATGAACCATGGCCGGTGCAGCGTCTGGCGCAGGAATGTCTCCCGCAACTCCGCCCAGGCGGCCGGGTCCAGCAGCGCCAGGGTCGCGGCCGGCGCCCGCTCGAACCACGCGACCCCGACCGGGGAATGGCTTGGCCACCAAAGCAACGCTTCTTGCAGGATCCGGTCGAGCTCCGCCACCAGATCGACGACCGCACGCAGCCGCAGGTCGGCCTGGCGCAGTTGTTCGGTCCGCGCCTCCTCGGCATGCAGCTCCGCATTCAGTGTCTGGCGGCGAAGCTCGCGCAAGACCGCACGGGCCGCGGGTTCCCATTCCGCCACCGGGTCCGCCGGCAGCACAGCCAGACGTTCGCGCAGGCTGATGGTCCGTAACTGCGACTGCGCCAGCTCCCGCTCCAGATCACGCAGCTGGAAACGGACCTGGTCAAGATCGCGCAGGCGTCGCTGCTCCTCCAGGAAGACCCCACCCAGCGCCTCGGTCAGGCCACTGATCTCCAGACGCTCGTGGACATGGGACAGGGATTGCGCTAGTTCGCGCTCGACCCGGACCAGCCGGTCACGCTCATACTGCAGGGTGCGGGTCTGTGCCTGGGCCTCCGCGATGCGGTCGAACGCCGCATGCAGTTCCTCGATTTCCTCCGCATGGTGCAGCGGCGCTTCCGGCTGACGCTCCAGCAGGGTACGCAGCTCCGCTCGCAGCTCCTGCAGTTCCTCGCTGGACAGTTCGGTCAACCGGACCTCCAGCCGACTCTGCAGGACACTCTGCCAGCGCGCCTGCAGCTCCAGACCGCGGATCAGCAGGCCCCGCGCCTGCATCCGCGGCGGCAGCGAAACGGCATCCAGCTGCGCCGCAAGCAGGCGAGCGTCCGCCTGTCGCGCCCGGGCCTCCTGCACGGCTGCGTGAGCCTCCGTCCATTCGACCTCCTCGGGCAGCGGCTGTGGCCCGTCCTCCAGCTCCTGACGCTCCCGGCGCAGGCGTTCCAGGGTCTCCGCCTGAACCTCCGCCTGCTCTTCCAGTTGCGCGTGCAGGATGCGCTGGTCATCGAGTTCCGCTTCCAGTCGCTCGCGGTCGCGCCCCACCCGTTCCAGCTCATCCTCGATGCGGCGGATCGAGACCTCTTCGCCCAGCCCGGCCGGGAATGCCCCGACCCCGTCCAGACCCTGCTCCAACTCGCCCAGACGCTCCGGCACCTCCCGGGCGGTGGTCGCACGGTCCAGCGCTCCCCGCACTCGCTCCACGGCCGCCTGCTCGTACTCGCGGGCCGCCTCCCACAGTGCCCGTTCCGCTTCCGCCCGGTCCTCGTCAGCGCTGCGCGCCTCGAGCTCGTCCAGCGGACTGGCCTCCAGCCACTCCTCCGCCGGTTGGGTATCCACGGCTTCCAGAAGCTCGGGGAGACGGTCGCGGAAAACAGCCAGATCGGTCTCCAGAGCCGCCACTTCCGCCGGGCTGACCACCACCGGCGAGGATGACCCCGGATCCGCGTCCGCCCCGGCCAGTGGACCGGCCACCAACCACAACAACAGGGTGATCCCAAGAAACGCGAGCCGCCACGTCCGGCGGCACTTGTTGCATCCGTCGATCCTTCTCATGATCTACCTGTCCGCGAACCCGCCCGCTGTCGACTTGCGATCCCGCCCCGCCCGGCATACTCCGCGCGTTCCGGGGCATACGGCCTCCGTATGCACAACATATACCGTATACCGCGTCGCCCCGGTTCGCCTGCCCGGTTCTGTGACTGCGTTAATCCCGCAGCGGCATCCCCGACCGCGATCCCGGCGACCATGCAACCCCGACGCCGCGGAACGGACGCCGGCACACACCCGCGCAATCGGGCACCCCCGCCCCAAACGCGGCCCACCCAGGCGTGACCCCGCACACGTTCCGGCGCGGGGTTCAGGACGAAATTCGGGGTCTGTGAGCCAGTTGGCTTGCGAGGATCAAAGGGGGCGAATAGCGTTTCCTGCGAGCACCCTCCCCCCTCCTGTGTGCTCGACGCCCCGCGCCTCCAGAGGCCGGGGCGTTTTCATTGGCGGGGCCCATGTGCCCAGGAGACTCCAGGCGCGGCGCGTGCAGGCGTCACGACTCCCTTGTGCCGAGTGACTGCACGGCGGTCACCGCGCCTTGTTCGCACGCAAGATCGACTCGCGCGCGAACGGGCCCTTGATCACGGTTTCCCTAGTGCGCCAGCAGTTCGCTCAGGGCATGCAGCATGGACTGCAGGCGGACCTCGTGGCGTTCGCCATCGAAATGGCAGGTCTCGACACGGGCATCCTGGCCTCGCTGTTGCCAACCGAAGCAGACCGTGCCGACCGGCTTGGCGTCGGTCCCGCCCCCGGGTCCGGCGATTCCGGTGACCGAGAGCGCGTGATGCGCCCCGCTGCGGGCCAGCCCACCCTCGACCATTGCACGAGCCACCGCCTCGCTGACGGCGCCGTGTTCCTCGATCAACTCGGGCGGCACGCCAACCATCGCGGTCTTGGCGGCGTTCGAGTACGCCACCCAGCCGCATTCGAACCACTGCGAGCTACCCGGGATATCCGTCATCGCCTGCGCGATGCCGCCGCCGGTGCAGGATTCCACGGTGCACAGGCGTTCGCCCTTCGCCATCAGGCGCTCGCTCAGGTCATAAACCAGGGCCGACAGGCTCGGGGCGTCGGACTCGCGGAGGGTCAGGAGGGTGGTGCTCGATTCTGCCGTCATGGCGCGATCATCCCTCCGGATCGAAGGCGACCGCAACCCGCCAGCCGTTACCGGATGCGCCCTCGACGGGGGCGCAGCGCACCACGCGGCCGTGACGCTCAAGACCCTCCAGGCGACCGTCCGGGCTTGGCACCGAGACCGTAATCCCCACACCGGCATCGGTCTCGCGCTGCGCCACAAAGGCGCAACCCATGGCGGAAAGGTCCTCCAACTGCACGCTGATGGACTCGCCACTGGAGCGCCAGGTCACGCGCGCCGCCGTGCTGACCTGCATCCGCCGGTGATCGCGCCGATCCTCTTCCCCGATCATGCTCGCCTCCTCCCTGACATCGCGTCGCTTGCGCTGTCCCGAGTGTGGCACAACTCCCGCACCTGACCCAGCTGCCATGCCGGGCACCGCATCCGTATACTGCGCGTCTGCCCGGATCGAGCGCCGCCGGACCGATGAGCGCCGCCGCCCATACTCCGATTAGAGGTCGCATTCGTTGGGCAAATCGCGTGCAGACCGCGCCACAGGGCAATGCCAGCCGCGCGAGCGCCGGCCCCCTGCTTGAGGACGTTACAGGCAGGGGTGTGGAGCGTTAGTTGGCCTGCTTGCGGTCCGCATGGGCGCGGGATAGCGTGACTGAAGAGCACCGCCCCCCTGTGTGCTCGGCGCCCCGTGCCTTACCCCTAGGCCGGGGCGTTTTCAATGATTCCCGGGTCAGCGCTCAACCGTGTTAAAGCCGATGATTTCGGTGCCCTGGCGGTTAGTCTGGCAGCGGGCGTTATAGTCGAGCTCGACGCCGAAAGAGTTGGATGCGGAGAAAGGTATCCGAATAAGATGGTTTCCATTGTTGAGCGTGGTTTGGGTAATACCAAACGCTGAAACAGAAAGGGTCGAAGGGTGCCGAACGTGATACCGAAGCTGCTCTCTGCACAGGTCTCGCGCTTGTCTTTCGGCGGAGACGGTGTGCGTATCAGATGAACCACCGCAATCCGACATCGCGAAAATGGCAACCACGACAATCCCGATTAGGAGTGTCCCGCCTCCCCCTGTGGCGGCTGCGGTCGGCATATTGGAGGCTGGACGAGGCTGATATCCAGGGTTCTTAGCCTGACGGGCCTTGGCATAGAACACCCCGCAGTGCGGACACTGCTCGGCTTTGTCTTCGTCGTTAAGCTCACCGCAGCGTGGGCAGATGATGGACATGGCGGTATTCCCTTTCCGTTTGTGTGCCAGTCTGCCCCCGGCAGTAACCAGCCGCAACGTGGGGCGGGCTACACGCTTATGCTGTCGGTGGGGAGGTCGGGGGCGGTGCCTTCGAGGCGGCCGGCGCGGATATAGACGGTGTCGCCGATTTCGGCGGTGCCGCGAACGCGCCAACGTCCTCGACGCCCACCTGCACGACCTCCGCGCCAAGGCCATCACCGACGCCAAGAACCAGGGCCTGGACCCGCAAGCCCTATCCGGTCACACCACCGAAGCCATGACCAACCGGTACATCCGCGCGCGTGATACCGTGCGCGCCAAACCCCCGAGTATTGGACAAATGTCTGATTGCAAATCCCGATTTTCTGGACAGCCGCTAACAAGTGACTGACAAGACGCCACTTTCCGCCCACACCCCGATGATGCAGCAGTACCTCGGTATCAAGGCCGAGTACCCGGAGACGCTGCTGCTCTACCGCATGGGTGATTTCTACGAGTTGTTCCATGATGACGCCGAGCGCGCCGCGGGACTGCTCGATATCACTCTGACCCGGCGTGGCGAATCAGCCGGACAGCCGATCCCCATGGCCGGGATCCCGGTGCACACCCTGGAGAGCTATCTCGCGCGCCTGCTGAAGCTGGGCGAGAGCGTAGCCATCTGCGAGCAGACCGGCGCTGTCGGAGAACAGAAGGGCCCGGTCAAGCGCGAGGTCGTGCGCATTGTCACCCCCGGTACCGTCACCGAAGAGGCCCTGCTGGAGGCCCGCAGCATCAACCGGATGGTCGCGGTGTGCCCCGCCGGCTCGGCCGCGATCAAGGGCCGCAAGGAGGGCTACGGGATTGCCAGCCTGGAGTTCGCCTCCGGCCAGTTCCGCCTGCTGGAGGTGCGCGACGCGACCGAACTGGCCGCCGAGCTGGCACGGCTGGACCCGGTGGAATGCCTGATCCCCGACCAGGCCGCGCCCATCCCCGGGATCAAGGGCTTCGCCCCGCAGCGCCACGCAGACTGGCACTTCGACGGTGTCTCCGCGCGGCGCGTACTTACCACCCACTTCGGCACCCGCGACCTCTCCGGCTTTGGCTGCGACGGCCTGGACCTCGGCATCGCCGCGGCCGGCGCCCTGCTCGCCTACGTACAGAACCGCCATCGCGGAGACCTCGCCCACATCACCGGCCTGGCGCACGAACTGCGCAGCCAGATGCTGGTGCTGGACCCGGCCACCCGCCGCAACCTGGAGCTGACCCGCACCCTGGGCGGCGAACGCCACGGATCCCTGCTGGCCCTGCTGGACACCACCCGCTCGGCGATGGGTTCGCGCCGGCTGCTGCAATGGCTGCACCAGCCACTGCGCGACCGCGCCATCGTCCGCGAGCGCCAGACCGCAATCACCGCCCTGCTGGAATCGGGTGCCACCGCACCCCTGCGCGAGGCCCTGGCCGGCAGCGCGGATGTCGAACGCATCCTGTCGCGCATCGTCCTCGGCAGCGCCCGACCGCGCGACCTGACCGCCCTGCTCGCGAGTCTCGAACGCCTGCCGCCCCTGCACCAGGCACTAACCCCGCTGTCCGCCAGCGCGGCGTCCCTGCAGGCGCTGTACTACGCCCTGGCCCCAGAGGACGAGCTGAACGCGACCCTGGCCGCCGCCCTGGTCGAGGAGCCACCGCTGCGCGTCACCGACGGCGGCATGATCCGCACCGGCTTCGATGCCGAGCTGGATCGCCTGCGCGCACTGGAGAACGATGCCGACTCGTTCCTGCGCGAGATCGAGGCGCGCGAGCGCGAGGCCACCGGCATCCCCACGCTCAAGGTCGCCTACAACCGCGTGCACGGCTACTACATCGAGGTCTCGCGCACGCGCTCGGCGGAGTTGCCCGGGCGCTTCATGCGCCGGCAGACGCTGAAGAACGCGGAACGCTACACCACCGAAGAGCTCAAGCGCTTCGAGGACGAGATCCTCTCCGCCCGCGAGCAGGCCATGGCCCGCGAGCGCGCCCTGTTCGACGGCCTGCTCGCCGAGCTCCAGGGTCGCGCCCCGCGCCTGCGCGCGATTGCGGATGCGCTCGCCGAACTGGATGCCCTGGCCTGCCTGGCCGAGCGGGCCAGGTGCCTGGACTGGCACTGTCCGGAACTGGTCGACACGCCCGGCATCCGCATCGAACAGGGTCGCCACCCGGTGGTGGAGGCCGGCCTGGATGCGCCCTTCGTCGCCAACGACACTGAGCTGGATCCCGAAGAGCGCCGGCTGCTGGTGATCACCGGCCCCAACATGGGCGGGAAGTCCACGTACATGCGCCAGACCGCGCTGATCGTGCTGCTGGCCTGCATGGGCAGCTTCGTGCCGGCCGCGCGCGCGCAGATCGGGCCGGTGGACCGGATCTTCACCCGTATCGGGGCCTCCGACGACCTGACCTCCGGGCGCTCCACCTTCATGGTGGAGATGACCGAGGCCGCCAACATCCTGCACAACGCGGGCCCCGAGAGCCTGGTGCTGATGGACGAGATCGGCCGCGGCACCAGCACCTTCGACGGCCTCGCCCTGGCGCTCGCCTGCGCCGAGCGCCTGGCGCGCCACAATCGCGCCCTGACCCTGTTCGCCACGCACTACTTCGAACTGACGGCGCTGGCCGAACGCGAGCCCGCGGTCGCCAACGTGCACACGGATGCCATGGAACACGAGCACAGCATCGTGTTCCTGCACCAGGTCCGCGAGGGGCCGGCCAACCAGAGTTACGGCCTGCAGGTGGCGCAACTGGCCGGGGTGCCGGCCGATGTCCTGAAGCTCGCGCGCCAGCACCTGCGCGAGCTCGAGGACCGCGCCGCCGAGAGCGACTCGCCGCAGCTGGGGCTGTTTACGCCCAAACCGGCCCTGGCGGACGTGGCCGCACCCGAACCCGAGCCGTACGAAGCGGAGGCACGCGCCCTGAAGGCCCTGTTCGATACCCTGGACCCGGACGACATGTCCCCGCGCGAGGCCCTGGATGCCCTCTACCGCATGAAGGACGCCTTGCGCGAAAACCACCCTCCCGGAGAAGCGCCGTAACATGCTGACGCACGGAGCGAATCGCATCACACCGCGGGCCACCGGGGGGAGCGGTGCGTTTCGCTGCGGTAGGCGCGCCGCCACAATGACGCCGGCGCGATCCGGGATTCACGACTCCCGCGGTGGTGGCGTTACAATGCTGCAATATCTTGTCGGCAAGGCCAGGGACACGTGCCGCCGCGACCATGACCGGGCCTCAAAAACCCCGGTCAACTGACTGAATTCAAAGGGAGACAAGCATGGCTTTCATCGTTCTCGATAACTGCATCAAGTGCAAGTACACCGATTGCGTCGAGGTCTGCCCGGTCGACTGCTTCCATGAAGGACCGAACTTCCTGGCCATCGACCCCGACGAATGCATCGACTGCACCCTGTGCGAGCCGGAATGCCCGGCCGAGGCCATCGTGCCGGAGGACGACGTCCCCGAAGACCAGCTCCAGTTCATCGAACTGAACGCCGAACTCGCCCGCACCTGGCCGGTGATCACCGCGCGCAAGGACCCGCCGGCCGACGCCGAGGATTGGGACGGCGTGGAAGGCAAACTCCAGTACCTGGAACGCTAACCCCGGCAAGACCGGTCCCAGCCAGCCGCCAGCCTGGGCGCAGCTCACAGTCAGGAGCTGCGCCACCACCCGGGGAGCGGCTCCTCCGCTGGCGGCGCGCAACGCCCACCCACCCTGCTACGCATCCGCGCCAGGAAGTGCTTGCCGCGCGGCCGCCTCCGCTGACGGCCGCATCGTCCCGCGGGCGGCCCTGCACGCAATGGATGATCGACCCAGTACGAGAAGGCCGGACGACGATCCGGGGGCCGGAAGCGCCGCCTCAGGCAGCAGGGCGATCAGGGAACAAGTGGCCTGGAATCCACCACAAGTACACCGCCATGCCGACCAGCTCGACCAGGGACTGGAACACCACCACGACCACGGCGAGTTGCAGCCCCTGCGGCAGGGCGAGCGCGATGGGCAGGACCACGAAGGAGTTGCGCGACCCGAGGCTGAAGGCGAGCACTCGCCCTTCGGCTATCGGCAGGCCGAACACCTGGGCCAGAGCCCGCGCCAGCAGGGCCGCGACCACCAGGAAACCGGCAAAGATCAGTAGCAGGGGCAGCAGCACGTCGGCCCCGTGCAGCACCGTGTTGACCTGCGAGGCCGCGATGATGAACACCACCACGGCCAGCAACGGGACCGGCAGCCAGGCCAGGCCCGAGATCAGATGCCCGCGGCCGGGGTCGTCGTTGGCCCAGCGTTCGGTCAGATAGGCGAGGATCAGCGGGACCAGGATCAGGCCGGCAAAGGCCTTCAGCACGTCCTCGCCGGCCAGCGCCAGGGTGAATTCGCCGCCGAAGAACAGCCACAGATACAGCGGCAACAGCGCCAGCTGCATGAGCAACGAGATCGGGGAGAAGGCGATGGCCCGGCGGGTATCGCCGCCGCCGAGATGGGTAAAGGTGATGAACCAGTCAGTGCAGGGCACCAGCAGCACCAGGGCGATCCCCAGGAGGATCGCCGGATCGCCCGGCGCCACCTGGAGGATCGCCCAGACCAGCGGCGGGATCACCACGAAGTTGCCGATCACTGCGGCCAGCAGAAAACGCGGCTCGCGGAACGCCTCGCCCAGATGGATCAGCGGCGTCTGCGTGAACGTAGCGTACAGCAGCAGCCCCAGCACCGGCCAGAGCACGACATCCAGCCACTGGCTGGCCTCCGGTGCATTCAGGCCGAGGAAGAGTCCCAGGCCGATCATCAACAGGTAGATCAGTACCTGATATTGCTCCAGCCGCTCACGCATCCGCGAACGCGGCTCGGGAACGGCACACGGCGCTTACCAGAGCCAGGTTTCGGGTTGCTCGATGGCGCGATTGTCGTTGTTGGCCAGCAGGCCCTTGATGCAGCGCACCAGCAGCCAGATCACCAGGGCGAGGAAGATCACGAACCCGATTCCAATGGGCGTCGTGATAGCCCCGATCACGCCGAACAACAGCCCGATCCAGAACGTGCGGATCTGGTAGGTGAAGTGGGAGACGCTGACGGTATCGGCCTCGCCGCGCTTGATATAGGCGATGATCAGGCCGGCGATGGCGGTCAGCGCGGTCAGGAAGCTCACCAGATACAGCACGTAGACCACGGTCACCATGGTGACGCCCTTGCGCGGCCCGGCCGCGGGCTCGCTCACCTCACTGCGCACGACTTCCGGTTTTGGATCTTCCGACACCTGGCACCTCCTGTGGATTGGCTCACGCGGCCAACTTAGCAGACTTGTCCGCTGACTACCCGGGCCCGCCCAGCACGATGAGCACGATGCCCCCCAGGGCGAAGACGAAGCCGGTCAGCTGCACCCAAGACATGCGCTCGGCCTGAAAGAAACGCGCCATCAACGCGGTCGGGGCCGGCGATAGCGCGCCGGCCACCGCAATGATCGACAAAAGCCCCATGCGCACGGCCACCACGAACGCGACCGTCGCCGCCGCCTGGAACAGCCCGGCCAGCGACAGCAACACCAGCGTGGACCGGCTCATCCCCGTCTGCGGGCGGCGGATCAGCATCACCACCAGCAGTGCCAGCGCGCCCACAGCGGAGGTCGCGACCACCGGCCACAGCGGCGAGCCAGCCTCGGCCTCGTTGAGGAACACGAAGACCAGGCCGAAGCAGACCCCGGCAATGGTTGCGTCCACCAGCCCGCGCACCGGGTGCTCGCCCCGGGCCAGCGCCATCAGGCCGCGCACGGGTTCGTCCAGGCGTCGCGGGCTGGCCTTGCGGGACCCGCCCGAGATCATCCCGATCGCCACCACGATGGCCGCGATCCCGGCCAGCGCCAGCGGTCCCGGTTGCTCGCCCATCACCAGCCCGACCAGCAACGGCACCAGGGCCGAGATCACCCCGGTCACGGCGGCCACCAGCCCCATCGAGCCCTCGGCCAGGCCATGGTAGTAGGCCAGTAGTCCCAGGGCCAGGGCGAGCCCCGAGGCACCCCCCCAGAGCAGGGCCTGGGTGCCGGGCAGCCCCGCCAGCGGGAGGGCAATCACCAGCAGCGCGACGGTCGCAAGGATCTGCGAATAGCAGGCGACCACCAGCGCCGGGATGCGTCGGGAGGCCAGGCCACCGAAGAAGTCCCCGGCGCCGAACCCAAGGGCTGTCAGCAGCCCGAGGAAGAAGGCCATGTCAGGTCCGGGCCCGACGGGGTCCCATCACGCGCCGCGCCTAGTCGCGGGCATTGTCGAGCATCTCCTGCAGGGCCCCTTCGCTGCCGGCATGGCCAACGCCAGTCACCACGCCCTCGTCATCCAGCAGGATCACGGTCACCTGTTCGCGCTCATGCGGAAGGAAGCCGGCATCGGCCGCGCTGGAGGTCACCACGATGGAATAGTCCCGCGCCTGCATGCGCGGCAGTACCACGTTCTGCATCGGTTGCGCCGGCATCTCGTGGATATCGGCGATGTAGATGATGCCCAGCGCATCGCGCGCCTCGGCACCCATGCCATCCAGCACCGCGTTGGCCACACCGGCCGGCGCGGCCTCCACGGTCTTCAGGATCACGCGGGCGTTGCCCGGCAGCTCCACCGGATTGCCGTGCTGGTCGTTCAGGGTGCGCTCGGGAAAGGGCTGGCCTTCGGCGAACTCGGGTTCCGGGCCACCGCCGGACATGCAACCGGCAACTAGCCCGGCCGCGGCCAGCAGGACGGCGGGCAGAAAGGATCGGGCGATACGGGACATGACAGTTCTCCTGCGAATCAGAACATGGAATCAAGCGCGCAGCACGGGCGCGCTTTAGCGCCGCCGATGGTAACGCATCGAGTGCGTCAGTAGACTGCAACAACCTTCACGACCGACGCCTGCATGCTGTATTCGCTGATCAAACTGCTGCGCCCGCACCAGTACATCAAGAACGGGTTCGTGTTCCTCGGCGTGGTGTTCGCGCACGAGTGGGGCGAACCCGGCACGGTGCTGGCGGCCACTCTCGCCTTCCTCGCTTTCTGCGCGATCGCCAGCGCCGTGTACGTGCTGAACGACATCGTCGATGTCGAGGCCGACCGCCAGCATCCGACCAAGCGCGACCGCCCCATCGCCAGCGGCGCCATCAGCGTACCCACCGCCTGGGCGATCTTCGCAACGGCGGCGGTCATCGCGCTGGTCCTCGCGGCGATGGTCAGCACCTGGGTCATCGCGCTGATCCTGACCTACCTGGTGCTGAACGTGGCCTATTCCTGGTCGCTGAAGCACATCGTGATCCTCGACGTATTCAGCATCGCGGCCGGCTTCATGCTGCGCATCCTCGCCGGCACCCTGGGCCTGGGCATCGAGCCCTCGCAGTGGCTGCTGCTGTGCGGCCTGATGCTGACGCTGTTTCTCGGCTTCGCCAAACGCCGTGCGGAACTGGCCGACGACACCATCGAACGCCGCGGCAACGCCGATCGGCCGCGGCGCGTGCTCGACGACTACAGCCTCAGCCTGCTCGATCAGTTCACCTCCATTAGCGCCGCCTGCACGGTGCTCGCCTACGGCCTGTATACCGTCAGCGCGGAGACCATGGCCCTGCACGGCACCGACGGGCTGATCTACACCCTGCCGTTCGTGATCTACGGCATCTTCCGCTACCTGTTCCTGCTGCACGCCCGCGGCGGCGGCAACGACACATCACGCGACCTGGTCACCGACCCCCACCTGCTGGCCACCGTTGCGGTGTGGCTGGGGGTCACCATCGCCGTGCTCGCATGAGCACGATCCGGCTCTCCGGATGGCGCCTGCGCGCCGTGATGTTCTCGATCATCGTGGCCGTCGCCCTGTATCTCGGGATCGCCCTGTGGGCCGGTGCGGACGAAGTCTGGCGCGCCCTCAAGCTGGTGGGCTTCGGCGGACTGCTGCTGGCCCTGGCGCTGTCACTGGGGAACTACAGTCTGCGTTTCACCCGCTGGCAGCTGTACCTGCGCACCCTGGGCCATGCCGTCCCGGCCGCTGCCAGCCTGCACATCTACGTCGCCGGCTTTGCCCTGACTACCACGCCCGGCAAGGCCGGCGAGGCCCTGCGCGGGGTGCTGCTGAAGCGCCGCCATGTGCCCTACCCCGACAGCTTCGCGGCATTCGTCTCCGAACGCCTGTCCGACCTGATCGCCGTGGTGCTGCTGTCCATGCTCGGCCTGACCCTGGTGGCCCAGGGCACCTGGCTGATCCTGATCGGTGCCGCCTGCATCCTGGCCGCGCTGGTGGTGCTCGCCTGGCGCCGGCCGCTGGCCTGGCTGCAGACCGTGAGCGACCGTCCCGGCCAGCGCCTGTGGCGCACCCTGCACCATCTGGTTACCGTCCTGCTGCAAGCGCGGCGCTGCCACCGGCCCGCCCTGCTGGCCGGCGCCACCGTGCTCAGCGTGATCGCCTGGAGCGCGGAGGCCCTGGCCTTCTGGTGGATCCTGAATGCCATAGGCTTCGAGGCCACGTTCGCCTTTGCCGCGTTCGTGTTCGCCCTGGCCATGCTGGCCGGCGCGCTGAGCTTCCTGCCGGGGGGCCTCGGCGGCACCGAGGCGGTGATGGTCGCCCTGCTGCTGTGGGCCGACATGCCCCCGGCCGACGCAGTCGCGGCCACCATGCTGATCCGCTTCACCACCCTGTGGTTCGCCGTGATCCTCGGCCTGATCGCGCTGGGCACCAACCCCGAGGCCCGCGGCCGCGAACTCCCGGACCCGCACCATGGCTAGGCTGGCCACGCCAATCCCGTCATTGCGAAGCCCCGCAGGGGCCGCGGCAATCTCCCGAAGCCGTTCCGGGCGCTGGGGGCTGGAGACGGCGATAACTCGCTGCGCTCGCCCTTCGGGCCGGCCTGCGGTCGTTCAACGCACTACGCACTTTTGTGCCGCGGCCGCGCAGCGGCCTCGCAATGACGGGGACATTGGGCGCGCGGAGGGCAGGGCATGACCGCCAGCTGGAACCGCATCCCTCGGGTGGAACACGCGGCCGAGGTCGCGCTCAGTCGCCGCGGGCGGACATTGCCCGACGTACCGCGCCCCCTGCTCGCCCACGGGCTGGGGCGCAGCTATGGCGACGTCTGCCTGAATCCCCAGGCCTCGCTGCTGCACACGCCGGAGCTGGATCGCTTCGTGGCCTTCGACGCCGCCACCGGAGAACTCACGGCCGAGGCCGGCCTGTCGCTGGATGCACTGCTGCGCTTCGCCGTACCGCGCGGCTGGTTCCCGCCGGTGGTGCCCGGCACACGCTTCGTTACCCTGGGGGGTGCGGTCGCCAATGACGTGCACGGCAAGAACCACCACCAGGCCGGCAGCTTCGGCGACCATGTACGCGCCCTGACCCTGCGTCGTTCCGATGGCCAGGTGCTGGAGGTCACCCCCGAGAACACACCCGACTGGTTCGCCGCGACCGTCGGCGGCCTGGGCCTGACCGGCCTGATCGAGACCGTGACCCTGCAACTGGCCCCGATCCGCAGCGCCTGGATGCGCGCCTGGTCGCAGCGCTTCGACTCGCTGGACGCATTCTGGGAGCTGAATGCCCAGTCCGAGCGCGAGTGGCCCTACACCGTGGCCTGGATCGACTGCCTGAACCCGGGAGCGGGCGGCCGGGTCGGTCGCGGCATCTACAGCGGCGGGCGCCATGCCACCACCGCGCCGCGCAAGGACGCCTGGCACGAACGCCGCCGCAGCATCCCGCTGGACCCGCCGGTGTCGCTGGTCAACCGCCTGACCCTGCGCGCGTTCAACCACCTCTACTACCGCCAGCGCGTGCACGCGACCCCGCGCGCGGTCCATCACCTGCCTTGGCTGTTCCCGCTGGACGCGATCCGGCACTGGAACCGGATCTACGGTCACAACGGTTTCTACCAGTACCAGTGCGTGCTGCCGCCGGCGGCTTCAAAGGACGGCGTGCAGGCCCTGCTGGATGCCATCGCCGCCAGCGGCCAGGGCTCGTTTCTCGCGGTACTCAAGACCTTCGGGGCCCGCCCCGCGCCGGGCCTGCTGTCCTTCCCGCGCCCGGGTGCCACGCTCGCGCTGGACTTCCCGGAAAAGGGCCGCGACACCGAACGCCTGTTCACGCGCCTGGACGCGATCGTGCAGGAGGCCGGCGGGGCCCTGTACCCTGCGAAGGATGCACGCATGCCGGCGGCCGTCTTCCGCCAGGGGTTCCCCCGCTGGGAGGCCTTCGCCGAGTATGTGGACCCCGAATTCTCCTCCGGCTTCTGGCGCAGGGTGACTGCATGAACCCGATGAAAAACGTTGTCCTCTTTGGTGCCACCTCGGCCATCTCGACCTCTGTGGCGCGGGAGCTTGTCGACACCGGCGCGCGGCTGTTCTGCGTGGCCCGCGACGGCGAGGCCCTGGAGGCCCTGCTGGCCGATCTGCGCGTGCGTGCCGACGACCCGGACGGCACCCGCATCCTGGGCGCCACCGCGGATCTGGCCGACATCGACGGCCACGCGGCCCTCTGGCAGCAGGCGCAGGAGGCCCTGGGCGAGGTGGACAGCGTGCTGCTGGCCTGGGGCACCCTGCCCGACCAGGCGGCCTGCAACGCCTCGGTCGACGAGACCCTGCAGGCGATCCACGTGAACGGCACCAGCGCCATCGCCCTGCTCGCCCGCATCGCGCCGGACTTCGAGGCCCGCGGGCGCGGCGTGATCGCCGCGATCGGTTCGGTGGCTGGAGATCGCGGCCGCCAGAGCAACTACACCTACGGCACCGCCAAGGGCATGCTCGCCACCTACCTGCAGGGCCTGCGCAACCGCCTGTTCTTCAGCGGGGTGGACGTGGTCACCATCAAGCCGGGCTTCGTGCGCACGCCGATGACCGAGGGCCTCAACCGCGCCGGGGCCCTGTGGGCCGAACCGGAGACGGTCGCCCGCGGCATCGTCCGCGCCATGCACCGTGGCCGCGACGTGGCCTACCTGCCCGGCAAGTGGTGGGTCATCATGACCATCATCCGTCTGATCCCCGAGTACCTGTTCAAACGCCTCAAGCTGTAGTCATGAACGCGGCCCAAACCCAGCCAGGTCTCGCGCGGCGCATTGTGCTGTTCGACTTTGACGGCACCCTGACCCGGCGCGACAGCCTGTTCCCGTTCCTGCGCCATGCACTGGGGACCACCGAATTCCTGCGTCGACTGCCCGCCTGCCTGCCCGCCCTGACCGGCCTCGCGCTGAAACGCCTGTCCAATCAGGACGCCAAGGAGGCCGTGCTGACCCGGATGCTGGCCGGCGAAACCCTGGCCCACCTGCAGGCCTGCGGTCGCGAGTTCGCCGAGCAGCGGCTGGACCGCCTGCTGCGCCCGGCCGGCATGCGCCGGCTACAGTCCCACCAGGCCAACGGCGACACCTGTGTGCTCGTCTCCGCCTCGCTGGACCTGTGGCTGCAGCCCTGGGCCGAGCGCCATGGCATCCAAGCCGTGGTGAGCTCGCGCCTGGCGGTGGATGACGCCGGGCGCGTCACGGGCCGCCTGGACGGAACCAACTGCCGCGGCGCGGCCAAGCCGGCCGCAGTGGCCGCCTGGCTCGCCACCCTGCCGCCGGAAGAGCCCGTGGACCTGGCCGCCGCGTATGGCGACAGCGCGGCCGATCGCCCAATGCTTGAACTGGCCCGCAGCGGTTACCTCCTGCGCCTGGGTCGATTCCGCACAGTCCATGGACCGGACACGGACAGCGAAGGACACCCCGCGTGACGAGCCCAAGCCCCACCTGGCCCTGGCTGGCACGCCACTACGGCGCGATCCTGCTGGGCGTCCTCCTGGTGAAGATCCTGATGGCCTGGTGGGTGCCGATTACCGGCGACGAGGCCTATTTCCTGATCTGGGGACGCAACCCGGATCTCGGCTACTACGATCACCCGCCGATGATCGGCTGGTGGCTCAGCGCGATCCTGCCACTGTCGGATCACCCGCTGGCGATCCGCGCCCTGGGCATCTTCGTCTCCATGGCGCCGGCGCTGGCGATCTTTGCCTGGTGGCGGCATACCGATCCGGTTCGGGCACGCCTGGTCTCGCTGCTCGCGCTGTTCATGCCACTGTTCTTCATTGCAGTGATCACCGCCACCGACACCCCGCTGATCCTGTTCAGCCTCCTGGCGACCGCACTGACCTGGCAGGCGCTGCGCACGGGACAAGCGTCGTGGTTCCTGCTGGCCGGCTTCGCCCTGGGGTTGGCGTTCCTGTCCAAGTACTTCGCGGTGCTGCTGGGGATCGCGCTGGGGCTGCACATCCTGCTGTTCGCGCGGCAGCACTGGCGTGGGCTCCTGCTGATCATTCTCGGCGTGGTGCCGGCGGTGGCCCTCAACCTGTACTGGAACTGGGACAACTGCTGGTACAACGTGATGTTCAACATCGTGAACCGGCATGGCGACGGCGGCTTCGACCCGGGCAACTGGCTCACCTACGCGATCCTGCTCATCTACCTGTTCACGCCCTGGCTGCTGTGGTTCTACGCCCGCCAGTGGCGTGCCCTGGCCGCCGGCATCCGCGAGCACCAGCTGGGCGTGTTCCTCTCTACCGGGCTGATCCCGCTGGTCCTGTTTGCCCTGCTCGCCCCGTTCAAGGGCATTGGACTCCACTGGCTGGCGGCCTTCGCTCCATTCCTGCTGCTGCCGGCCCTGTTTCTCACGCTGCGCGCCCTGAGCATCAGCACCTTGCTCTCCGCTGCGCTCGCGGCGCTGCACGCCGTCGCGATCCTGACCCTCGTGCTGATGCCAGTGGAATGGCTGAAGGGCCAGGACCGCTACGCCGACGCGGTGTTCTATCTGGCTCCGGAATCGGTAGCCGAGGTGGTCGCCGAATACGACGCCAACTGGCACGTCTTCACCCGCAGCTACTCGCGCTCGGCGGTGCTCGCCCACTACGCCGGCCGCGAGGTCGGCGTGTTCGGCCCCGGCTCGCATTACGGGCGCCAGGACGACCTGCTCACCGACTTCCGCGCGCTGGACGGCGCCAACCTGCTCTACGTCCCCACCCGCGGCGAGCTGGACCCGGCACACGTGGAGCCCTTCTTCGACGAGGTCCGCGTACGCGAGGTCACCATCCACGGCGTCGAGTGGACCCTTTCCGAGGGCCACGGCTTCGACTACGCCACCTACCACGACCTGGTCCTGCAGCCGGTGCTCGAACGCTACTACCACTTCCCGGACTGGCTGCCCGAGGGCCGCTGCGGTTTCGTCGAACGTTATGAGGAAAACCCTGACTAGGGAGACGCTGATCCATGTGGGCGTTCGCGTCACTGCCCACCTTCCCCACTCCTGCCTCGCACGGATCGCAGGTGGACGGCGTCACTGGTGAATGATGTCCGGCCGCATCTCGGCGAGCTCGCGTAACAGGCGATTCTGGGCGGCTAGTGGGACACGTGCCGTATCCATCGCGGTGATGAGATTTTCAACCAGGGCGTTGAACTCGGCCTCGGTAATCCCCATGCCGCCGTGGACGCGCTCCATGCTGTCTCCGGAGTAGTCACAGGGGCCACCAGAGATGTCGCATATCTGCTCGACGAGCAGGCGGCGGAATCGCTCGATATTGGTCTGGGCGAAATGCTCGACGATTCGCAGATCGCGCGAGATCTCAAGCAGCAATTCCTCGACGATGAGATCAATGCCACCCATCCCCCCGAGTTGCTGAAACAAGCGGTCATCGCGTTCTGCGTCATCCGCCGAGACCTGGGCCGAACCGGCCAGGAACAGTACAACAATCCCAGCCGTAACACCCGCTACCCATCGGTTCATCAGCGTTCTCCTAAAAGCTCGCCTGGAGGGACACGTAAGCCCCGGACTGACGTTCCAGACCCGCGACCGAGCCGAGATCCACGAAGGCACCGATGACCGAGAAGTTCTTGTTCGGGAAATACCCGATAAACACGTCCCACCAGTCATCCTCGTCGACCCCCGCGAGATTCGCTCGCTTCTGCCGATACTCCACGCCAACGGCAGTGTTGCGACTCAGAAACAGGGCCGCAGAGGCCTCCCCGACCAGCCGGTGGCTATCGTTCTCTGCCCCCCCGAATCCCAGCAGCCCCGTCTCGTTCGCTTTCGTGGCCCGCACGGTTCCGTTCAGCAACAGACTGCGGCCCGCCGGCCCCGCCAGGAACAGCTTGCTGGCCGACAGGTAGACATCGGTACCGGAACTCGAACGAGCCCCCAATGCAGAAGGGATCGCGAAATCCTGCTGGCGCTTGTGCTGCACCCCCAGGGAAATCTGTGGCATATCCGTATAGATCAGATCGCCAGCCAGGCGCATCTTGGCCCCGAATACGTTCTGCCGCACCTGGGCATCCAGCGGACCCACGTCCAGTCGTTGATGCCCGAAGCTGACCTCGAAGCGGTTGTTGAATCCCGCGCTGAGCGCCAGGACCGACAGGTCGAGATCGCGCGTCGTGGCGTAAGAGACAGTGGCATCCGCGCCAAACTCGTCCTCGGCCCCATAGCCGGCAATCACGGCCCAGGGGACGATCCCTCCGCCAGCGGCACCCTCGATCTGAGTCCCACCGCCAGTGGCCAGCAGCCGACCTCCGGTATCCGATGATGCCGGAACGGATACCCCAATCAGGGTCATTCCGGCGATCCATCCCGCTGTGATCCTGCACCAGTGCATCATCGCTGCGTCTCCCGTAGCTTGTGTTCTTGTGATTCTGGCCTTGCGCCTATGACCGAGCGGCAAGCCATTCCTGGTAGGCCATTGCGGACAACGGCTTCGCAATACCAAAGCCCTGGGCATAGTCGCAGCCAAAGCTTGCAAGCTGCTCGCGAACAGCGTCCGTCTCGACACCCTCGGCGACCACGGTCATGCCGAAATCGTGACCAATACGAATCATGGCCTGAATGACTCTCCAGGCATCCTCACTATCGTCGAGGCGCAGCAGGAATTCCCGGTCGATCTTCAACTCGTCTGCCTGGACACGCTGTAGTTGTGCCAGGGACGAATACCCGGTGCCAAAGTCGTCGATCGAGATCGCCAGACCCAGGGACTTGAGCTCCGCAACCGTGGCCAGGGCCTGGTCCAAATCCTCCATCAGGTAGGTTTCGGTCACCTCGACCACCAATCGACCCGCGGAAACGCCGTGGGCGTGCAGAATATCGCTAATCCGGGTGGCCAGACGCTCATCCTGGAGATCCCGTCCGGAGAGATTGACCGATAGTCGTACGTCCAGCCCGGAACCCTGCCAATCGGCAATCTGACCGACAGCGCGCTCCAGTACCCAGTCGGTTAGATCGGTGATGGTGCCCGACTGCTCCGCCAGGGGAATGAACTCGGCCGGCGAAATGTTTCCCAGCTGGGGATGCGTCCACCGCAGCAGTGCTTCAGCCTGGTTAGCCAGGCCTTGACGCAGGTCCAGCTTGGGCTGGAACGCCAATTCCAGCCCTGTCGCCGCTTGGCTGAGGGCTGCCTGAGATCGCACCGCATCCGCCAATTGGCGCAGGGCCGCAACGATCTCCAGCGATCGCATATACCGGTCCTCTTCGCCCGTGACATAGATACCAAAGGGCTGTCGATCACGCTTCGCCCGGTTCAGGGCGATGTCGGCCCGACGCAGGATGACTTCGACCGAGTCGCCATCTTCCGGCGCACCCACTAGACCGGCGACGACTTCGAGTTCAATGCTGGCATCGTCGAACACATAGGTACCGTTGATCTGTGCAAGAAGCCTCTCGCCCTCCGTGCCGCAATCCACCACCGCGCGTTCGGATATCCAGACAAAGACATCACCTCCCATGCGTGCCACCAGCATTGGTTCGAGCTCGCGCATTCGCTGGGCGACGGCCTGCAGTAGACGGTCGCCCACAGCCGGTCCCAACAGGTTGTTGATCTCGCCAAAGTCACGCAGGTCGATCAGCGCGACCGTCAGCCTCCGATCCGCGCCGAGTGCTGCCAGCTCGTCGGCGAGATCGATCGTCAGGCGCGTGCGATTGGGGAGTTGAGTCAGGGGATCGTGATAAAGACGATAGAGCAGCTTGTCCTCGCGATCCCGGACTGCCTCGCTCATCGCATTAAAGGCCCGTCCAAGCTGTCCGATCTCGTCACGGCGACGCGTGGGGACCGGTATGTGGTACGAGCCGGCGGCAATCTCGCGTGCCCGCCCGGCTAGATCGGAGACCGGGCGCGAGATGAGCTTTCCCATCCACAAGGCGGACAGGATAGCCAGTAACAGCGCCAGTCCACCGATCAGCAACATCTGGTCACGCAGGGTGAAGTACGCGCTCATGGCTTCGGACAAGTCGTTCTCGAGCATCGCCAATGGCGCACCGGCATAGGTGGGATCCAGGCTCACCACGTGAACCAGCCCGTCGTCCGAGACATCGGAAAAATTCGGCCTGGGTTCTTCAGCCTCACGGGCGCCATCCAGCGCATCCGGCCGAGTGCGCGGAATTTCTCCGCCGAGCAACCGCCGGGAATCCGCCAGGGGTTCAGAACGTTCCTCGTTCGCAGACCAGATACTGACGTGTTGCCCTGTCAGGCTGTGGATGCGCCGGGCATAGGCATCATCGATATGGAACGCAAAACCCGCCCAGCCAATTTGCTGCGGTGCCCGCACGGGTACCAGCACCGTCTCGTAGGCTTGACCGGCCAATTCGTAAATACCCGCCGAACCATTAAAGCGGCGTGCCTGCTCGATCAGGGCGGGTGCCAGGAAATCCGCATCTGCGGGGACGGCGTCATCATCCGTCGTTGCCACGACCTGACCCTCCGGATTCAGAACGAAACCGAAGTCGGCCTGAATCCGTTGACCAAAATTATCCAGCGCCGACCGCATGGTCGCGGCGTCACGGCTTGCGACCGTTTGGCGGAACCCAAAGTCGTTCGCGGTGATCTCCGCGTTTTGCAGCGCCGTCGAGAGATCCGCAAGCAAGAGTTCCTCGAAAACGCTTGCGGCCACCTCCAGTGCGCGTTGTCCCTGGTTGATCGCCGTATTCTGGGCAGCCGTCAAAACGGCCAGCGTACCCCCTGCAACCACCACCAGGAGGACGACCGCGATCGACAGGAAAATCCGGGTTGCGAAACTGTTCAGCACAGGGATTCGCTAGGGCGACCGAAAACGGCGAAACCGCTGCTGCAGGCCGTCAGGCTCACTACTTTCGTGATCGTGACGGGCGGCAGGGGTCGGCGTAACACTCATTTCCAGTTCGACAATGGATTCATCGCGGCCTTCCAGGCGCGAAACGCCAAGCGTTTCTGTGGATCCCTCGGCACGTGGGTGCCAGAAATACACAGTCGTTGCAGCGGTCGGCAATCGGTCCAGCCGCGCGCGGCCATCGGGTCCTGTATGCGCAAAAACCGAGGTATCGACAACGTAGATATAGCCCAGCATGCGGTCATGGATGTTGCAACCCAGTACGACTTCACCGGCTTTGTCGAAATAGACCGGCTCTGCAGGTACACCCGAGTAGAGGGGCAACTCGAAGGACTTGGCCTCCGAAAACGAGTACACGTGATGCCGAACGTCGTCGCTATTCGGAAAGTCGACCGCGGCGCCGCGCTGAACGGGAAGCACGTGTGGCACAAACGCATGATTCACCTGGTCCATGATGGCCGGAGCTGCGGGACCCATGTCGTCATCGGGCAAGGCGTACACGACAACATCCGCCAACGGCTCGCCATGTTGGTCGGTTACCGCGAACGAAATCCCGTCGCGGGTATCCGCGAAGACAGGACTTCCTGCAAGGACACATCCAACAAGAAAAAACCCTTTTCGGCAGAAGGCCGCGAACCAGGAAAATCGCTTATATCGCTTGTCCGACACGCGTTACCTCGTCCTAGTCGCCGTGGTGTCGGCGCATGGAATCGCAGCATGCCGCGCTTCAGCCCCTCGCCCACAAGGCACGCTCGCAGACTTGGTCGGAGTATTCAAGCATGCGATCCCTGCCTGCGCTCATGACCGGCATCGCCGGACAAGAACGCAGGCAACTGCAGCACTCCGAAAGGTCCCTCACTCAAAGCCAGTTCGACGCAATACCTTGCTCGGCGCGATAGAGTGGGGACGTTATTCAAATACCGGAGACACCTCGACTCATGCATAAGGCCATCCAGTGCGTTCGCCGCGTCCGCCGCGGGCCCTTCATCGCCCTTCTCGCCCTTCTCCTCGTGGGCCTCGCCGCGCCAGGGACGGCACAACAGATGGGACAACCCGGCCAGCCGCAGCAGCCCGTACAGCAGGAGCCGGAAACCACCGTCTACCAGGACTGGGAGGTCGCCTGTATCGACACCTCGAACGGCGAGCGCTGCCGGATGCAGCAAACCCTGCAGATCCAGGACGAACAGGCGCAGGGCCTGTTCCTGCAGGCCACCGTTCGCCGCGAGGGCGACCGGCACGTGATCGAGGTGCTGGTGCCACTGGGCGTGGATCTGCGTCCCGGCATCCGCATGCAGGTTGATGACGCGGGCGAGGAACTGGATGCCGGTTACGTCACCTGTGTGCAGCAGGGCTGCGTCGCCGGGCGCGAGCTGAACAGCCAGCAGATGAGCGCGCTGCGCGGCGGACAGGCGCTGACGGTCGCCTTCCGTGCCCTGCACCAGGAGCAGCCCTTCGTGTTTGATGTGTCGCTGATGGGTTTCACTAACGCCAGCAACCGGTTGCAGTAACCCGGCGACCGATCCGCGGCTCGGCACCCAATCGAACACTCGATGGCGCGTGCATCTCAAACGTCCACCGTGGGCCATGGCTTCGTCGGCCGCGGGCGCTCGCGGGCGCGGCGGGCAGTCGCCACGGCCGCCGCTGCCGCGCTGCTTTGGTGGGTGCTGGCCGGTAGCGCGGCGCTGCTGCAGCCACTGGCCCTGCTGGCAATCGTTCTGGCCGGCAGCGCCAGCCTGCTGCTGCCGGCCGGCCGCCCGCTCCCGTTGCGCCTGCGCGCCCTCCCTGGCCTGCTGGGCTTCTTCCTGCGCCATTCGTTCCTGGGCGGGCTGGATGTCGCACGTCGCGCCCTGGACCCGCGCCTGCCGATCGATCCAGCCTTCGTGAGCTACCGAACCGGGCTTGCCCATGGGCCGCCGCTGACCCTGTTCATGGCGGTCATCAGCCTGCTGCCCGGTACGCTCAGCATTCGGCTGGAGGGCCGGTTGCTGACCCTGCATGTGCTGGATCGCAAGGCGGACACCCGCGCGGCTCTGGTGGCCCTGGAGCAGCACATCCGGGCAGCATTCCGCGACCCGCGCGATGAGCGCGACAAACCCGATGGAGAGGCCCCATGAGCGTCTTCTATCTGGCCACGGCACTGTTCCTGCTGGGTACCATCCTGCTCGGTCTCGTTCGCGTGCTGCGCGGGCCGGGTTCCGGGGACCGGATGCTGGCCGCGCAACTATTCGGCACCACTGGGGTGACGATCCTGCTGCTGCTGTCGCTGGCACTGGAGGAATCCGCCCTGGTGGATGTGGCGCTGGTCTTTGCGCTGCTGGCGGTGGTCGCGGCCGTGGCCTTCGTCCGCCAGCACGGCCTGCCGGAACCACCGGATACCCCGATCCACCGCCAGCACGCGGAATCCGCCGAGCCGGAGGAGCCGAACGATGATCGCTAATACCCTGACCGTGGTCCTAATCCTGGCGGGGCTCGTGTTCTTCGCCGCCGGCACCGCCGGGCTGCTGCGCTTCCCGGACGTCTACTCGCGCCTGCATGCGTTGACCAAGGCCGACAATGTCGGGCTCGGGCTGGTGGTACTCGGACTAATGTTCCAGGCCAGCGGTCCGGCGGACATCCTCAAGCTGCTGCTGATCTGGCTTCTGGTCCTGGCCGCGGGGACCACCGCCGCGCACATGGTGGCGCAACGAACCTGGACCCACGGGGAGTTCGAGTCGGATCGATGAACGGGCTGCTGGTCCTCTTCGATCTGGTCCTGCTGGCCGGCATCGTCGGGGTGGCCTGGCGCTGCCTGGCGAGTACCGACCTGTTCCGGGCCGTGGTGCTGTTCATTACCTTCGGGTTACTGCTGGCCCTGGCCTGGGTGCGGCTGGAGGCCCCGGACATCGCGCTCGCCGAGGCCGCGATCGGCGCGGGCATCACCGGTGCCCTGCTTCTGGTCACACTGGAACGCCTGCGCAGCACCATGGCGGAACGGCGCAGTGGCCGCCCGCATTCACCCCCGCCCGACCCCACCGGGCCGCATGCCCTGCTGCGGGCGCTGCACGACCCGCCGCCCGAACGCCGGACCTTCATCCCCGCGCTGACCTTTGCCCTGGTGGTCGGTGGACTGCTGGTCACGGCGCTGTGGCACCAGCCGTATTCCACCGGGCTGGAACCGGTAGTGGATGCCCACATGGACGTCTCGGGCGTCGATCACCCGATCACCGCGGTGCTGCTGAACTTCCGCGCCTACGACACCTTCCTCGAGCTGGCCATCGTGCTGATCGCGCTGCTGGGCGCCTGGTCCCTTGGGCGACATGACCTGATCCCGGCGCGCCCGGCACCGGGCCCGATCCTGCCCGGCACCTTGCGCCTGCTGGTGCCGGTGGCGATCGTCACCGGAGTGTACGTGCTGTGGGCCGGGAGCCACGCCCCCGGCGGGGCCTTCCAGGCCGGAGCCATCCTCGGTGCAGCCGGGATCCTGCTGGTACTGGCGCGGCCCCGCCAGCTGCCGATGGCACCAGGTGCGCCGCTGCGCCTGGGCCTGACCGCAGGGGTTGCGCTGTTCCTGCTGGTGGGGCTGTACGGCCTCGTGGCCGGACACGGCTTTCTCGGCTATGCGGACGCCTGGGCCTACCCGCTAATCCTCCTGATTGAGGTCGCAGCGACACTGTCCATCGCACTGGCCCTGGTGGCCCTGTTCGTCGCCGGGCGCCCGGCCGGGGACGACGCATGAACGGCCTGGCCGAAACGCTAGCCCACACGCTGGCACCGGGCCTGTTGTACCCCACCGCTGGCGCCATCCTGTTTGCCCTGGGGCTGTACGGGCTGATCCGCCGACACCATCTGGTCCTGCGCATCCTGGCCCTGAACATCATGGGCTCGGGCGTGTTCATGGTGCTGCTGGGCGTGGCCGCCCGCGGTGAGGGACCGCCGGACCCGGTGGCGCAGGCCCTGACCCTGACCGGCATCGTGGTCGCGGTCAGCGCGACCGCCTTCGCTCTGGCCCTGGTGGTGCACCTGACGCGGCTGACTGGCCACGCGGTGATGCTGCCCGGGCCGCCCGACGACGAAGCCCCGGTGGAGGACATCTCGCGCGGAGAACATCACGCCGACGGCGGCCCCGCCGCTCCGCCCTCGGACGAGGACCGGCCCTCGTGACCCCGGCAAATGCCGAGTGGCTCCCGGCGGGGATCGCCGGGCTGGTGGGGCTGTCGCTGGCCGTAGCGGTCCTGGCAACGGCGTGGCCGCGCCAGGCCCATCGCATCGGCCTGCTGGGGGCGCTCGCAGTCACGGCCTGGGTGCTCGGTCTGAGCGCGCTTTTCCTGAACGCCGGGCCGGACCCGAAGACCGCGGCCACGCGGGTGGCACTGGGTGGCTGGGAGGCGCCACTGGGCCTGATGCTGCATCTGGACGGGCTGTCCATGACCCTGCTGGTGCTGACGGCCGTCGTGGGGCTTGCGACCAGCCTCTATAGCCTGGGCTATGTGCATGATCGCATCGAGCGGCGCCAATTCTGGCCGTTGTGGCTCTGGCTGTGGGCCGGCCTGAACATGCTGTTTCTCTCCGGCGATGCCTTCAACCTGTACATCACGCTGGAGGTGGTCTCGCTGTCGGCGGTGGCGCTGGTCGCCTTCACCGGAACGGCCGCCGCGGTCTCCGGCGCGGTGCGCTATTTGCTGATCAACATCCTTGGCTCGCTGAGCTTCCTGATGGGCGTGGTGCTGCTGTTCGGGGAGCACGGGGTCCTCGATCTGGTGCTGCTGGAGGCACGCACCGAGGCGGGCCCGACCGAGCGCATGGCGGCCGTGCTGATGACCGCCGGGCTGATGCTGAAGGCCGCGCTGTTCCCGCTGCATGTCTGGCTGGCGCCGGCCCACGGGTCGGCCCCGGCGCCGGTCAGCGCGGTGCTCTCCGGGCTGGTGGTCACCGGGTCGTTCTACCTGATCCTGCGTCTGTGGATAGGCGTGTTCGCCCCGCTGGCCACCCCGGCCCTGGGCATCCTCGTCGGGCTACTGGGCGTGGCGGCGCTGATCTGGGGCTCGCTTCAGGCCCTGCGCGCCGGGCGCCTCAAATCGATTGTGGCCTATTCCACCGTGGCCCAGTTCGGCTATCTGCTGGTGGCCTTCCCGCTAATGCTGGTAGATCCAGGCGCCTGGCGGGTGGTGGTGTTCTTCGCGGTCGTCCACGCGCTGGCCAAGGCCTCGGTCTTCCTCGCGGCGGGCACGCTGCAGCACGCCGCCGGGCATGATCGGCTGGCCGACTTGGGCGATGTACTGCGGGCGCGGCCGCGCACGGTCTTCGCCCTGGGGCTGGCCGGCGTCAGCCTGATGGGGCTGCCGTTCACCGGCGGATTCATCGCCAAGTACCTGCTTCTGGAGGCCGGCCTGGGCACGGTCCTGGCCGGTAGCGTCATCGGCGTGCTGTGGGTGCTGGCGATCGCCGGCGGCGGCCTGCTCGCGGCGGCCTACGTACTGCGCATGGTGGCCCCGTCCTTCCAGCGCGGACGCGCGGACGCCGGCGAGACGGTCTCACCGTGGATGGACTGGGTGCCGCTGGGCCTGGCGACCGTCGCGGCGCTCGCCGGGCTGGCCGGGACGCTAACCCTCAACACGCTCGCGCTGACGCCGGGGGCCCCCTGATGGACGGCGGCTGGCTGCTGCTCGCGATCCTGTTCAGCTCCCTCGGGCCGGGGATCGCGATCTTTTTCCTGCCCGAGCATCGCCAGGGCCTGCGTACCGCGCTGAACCTGGGCGGAGCCATCACCAAACTGGCACTGGTCGGAATCCTGCTGGCCGGGGTGCTGCGCGGCGACGAATACCGCTTCAGCCTGCCGCTGATGCCGGGCATCGACCTGGTCCTGGCCGCCGATGCGTTGTCGCTGCTATTCGCCAGTCTTTCGGCCGTGCTGTGGTTCGTGACCACCGTCTACGCGATCGGCTACCTGGAGGGTTCGCCCCGGCGCAGCCGCTTCTTCGGGTTTTTCTCGTTGTGCGTCAGTGCGACGGTCGGCATTGCCCTGTCCGGCAACCTGATCACCTTCCTGATCTTCTACGAGATCCTGACGCTGGCGACCTGGCCGCTGGTGGTCCATCGCGGTACGCCGGCGGCGCTGCGGGCCGGACGGCTCTATCTCGCCTACACGCTGACCAGCGGGCTAGTGCTGTTCACGGCCATTGTCTGGCTCACGCTCCTGGCCGGGGCCGAGGGCTTCACCCCGGGCGGGTACCTGGACGGTCTCGCGGAGACGCACGCGACCACCCTTCAGATCCTGTTCGTGCTGCTGATGATCGGCTTCGGGGTGAAGGCGGCGCTAGTGCCGCTGCATTCGTGGCTGCCCATCGCGATGGTCGCGCCGGCGCCGGTGAGCGCGCTGCTGCACGCCGTGGCCGTGGTCAAGGCCGGGGCCTTCGGCATCATCCGCGTCGTCAACGACGTCTATGGAACCGAACTGGCGATCGAACTGGGCCTGACGGCCGGGCTTTTGGTGGTCGCCGCCATCACTATCGTCTACGGCTCCATCCAGGCCCTGCGCACGGATGACCTGAAACAGCGCCTGGCCTTCTCCACCATCAGCCAGGTCTCCTACATCATCCTGGGCGTGGCCCTCGCCGGGCCGCTGGGCATCATCGGCGGGCTGGTACATCTGGTGCACCAGGGCATCACCAAGATCACCCTGTTCTTCTGCGCCGGCAACTTCGCCGAGACCCTCGGCATCCACCGCATCAGCGAGCTCGACGGGGTCGGCCGGCGCATGCCGCTGACCATGCTCGCCTTCACCCTCGGGGCGCTGGGCATGATCGGCCTGCCACCCCTGGCGGGCTTTGTGACCAAGTGGCACCTCGGGCTGGGGGCGCTGGAGGCCGGCATGCCCTGGGTGCTGGGCGTGTTGGTCCTCAGCAGCCTGCTGAACGCCGCCTATTTCCTGCCGCCGGTGATCCGTGGCTGGCTCGGTGAGCGCCGCGAGCCGTGGCATGAACCGCTGCAGGCGCATGCCGGGCCGACCCGCTTCGAGACCCACTGGATGCTGCTATTTCCGGTGGTCTTCACCGCTGCGCTGGGGCTGCTGGTGGGACTCTTCGCCGGGCTGGGGCTGAGCCCGCTGGGCTGGGTCAGCCTGATCGTGCGGCGCGACTATTCGCTGCCGGAGTTCGGGCTGTGAGCAGCATCCTCCTGCTCGCCGTCCCACTGCTGCCGTTACTGCTGGCGGTATTCATCGGCCTGCGCCCGGGGCAGGCGCGGCTGAACCGCCTGGTCCCCTGGGCCGCGCTCCCCGGGCTGCTGCTCGCCGCCCTGGCCCCGACCGGGCTGGAGGCGACCTTCGATAGCCTGCTGATGGGGACCCACCTGGCCGTCGACCCAACCGGGCGGGCGTTTCTGGCCCTGACTGCAGGCCTTTGGCTGGCAGCTGGACTATTCGCCCTCGGCGAGCGGCGTGACGACGCCCGGCGCGAGCGCTTTTACGTGTTCTGGCTGCTGGCCCTGGCCGGGAATCTGGGCCTGGTCCTCGCGCAGGACGCGGCATCGTTCTACCTGTTTTTCTCGTTGATGAGCCTCTCCGCCTACGGGCTGGTGGTCCACTCCGGAAAGCCGGAGGCGTGGCGCGCCGGGCGGGTGTACCTGATCCTCGCGGTACTGGGCGAGGTCCTGCTGCTCGCGGGCCTGCTCCTGGCCGTCCACGCCGCAGGGCAATCCAGCCTGGCGGCGGTGGCAGCGGCCCGCCCCGAGGGCTGGGCGCTCGCACTGCTGGTCGTAGGCCTGGGGATCAAGGCCGGCATGCTGCCGCTGCACTTCTGGCTGCCCCTGGCCCACCCGGCGGCCCCCGTACCGGCCAGCGCCGTGCTGTCCGGGGCGATGATCAAGGCCGGGCTGCTGGGCTGGATGCGGTTGCTGCCGCTCGACGCCACCGGGCATGCAGTGCTGGGCGAGACCCTGGTCCTGCTGGGCCTGGCCGCGGCCTTCCTCGGGGTCCTGGTGGGCGTCCTGCAGGTACGACCGAAGACCGTCCTCGCCTACTCCAGCATCTCGCAGATGGGACTGATGACGGTCGGCATAGGCTTGGCCCTGCTGCTGCCGGAGGCGCGCGGCTGGCTGCTGGCCGCCGTCACGCTGTACGCCGTGCATCACGGCCTGGCCAAGGGGGCCCTGTTCCTGACGGCGGGGATGCAGAACCAGTGGCCGGGTACGCGCCTGGCCCGGGCCGCGTTTGTCCTGTTCACCCTGTTGCCGGCCCTGGCCTTAGCCGGGCTGCCGTTCACCAGCGGCGCGCTGGCCAAGAACACGCTAAAGGGCCCGCTGGCCCCCGACGCCCTGCCCGGCTGGCTGGCGCATACGGAGTTGCTGCTGACTCTCGCCGCGGCGGGCACCAGCGTGCTGCTGCTGCGTTTCCTGTGGTGCTGGCAGGCCGGGCTACAAGCACCCGCCGACGGACTTGACCGGCAACGATGGTGGGCCTGGGGCGCGCTTGCACTGATGGGGTTGCTGCTCCCGCTCGGGGTCCTGGTCGTCGGGCCCGGCGGTCTGCCCGTCGAGCCTCGGGACCTCTATGGCCTGGCCCTGCTGTGGCCGATCGCCCTGGGGCTCGTCGTCGCCGGCATCGCCTACCGGCTGATCCGTGACCGCGAGACCCCACGCGTGCCGGAGGGCGATCTGGCCGTCCTGGCCGAGGCCGCCTGGAGTGCCGCCCGCCGTACCCACCGAAACCTGGCTCTGTCACCACCCCGGCCGCGCCGGATGCCGGCACGCCTGCGGCTACTGCGCCTGAAACTGCGCCAGCGCCTGGAAGACGCCGAACGCGTCCTGACCCGATGGGAGACCATCGGGCTGCTGTTCTCCGCCGCGATGCTCGGGCTCTACCTGACGCTGCTGGTCGGATAGCCCCTAACACGGGCACGAAAAAGGCCGGCCCGGGGAATTCCCGGGCCGACCTTGCACTAGCGCCGACTTTTTCTTGAGGGCTTACCGATCAGTGCTGATCGATGAAGTCCGCGGTGAAATCGGCCACATCATCCGCGAAGAAGTCGCGGAAGAAGTGATCGGCACCGTCCACGGTCATCAGGGTAATGTCGCCGCTGTCCTTCACCGCCTCGACCTTCTGCGGCAGGTCGGGGACCACGTCGTCCTCGGACCCCACGATCACCAGCGTCGGGATCTGCATGCCGCGGATCACCGAGGGGGTGTCGTTCTGGCGGGTCGGTTCGTAATAGCCAAGGAAGGCGCGCGGGGTCACGTCCAGCTCCTCGCAATAGAGGAAGCGCACGTCCTTCATCAGGGTCTCTTCCTGGTTCATGCGCTGCAGTTCGCGGGCGCGGTCCAGCATCACCTGCAACGGCAGGCCGCTTTGCTCCTCGAAATCCGCCGCAGCCTCATCCTCGTCAAAGGTGGAAGCCGCCACCAGCACCAGGGCGCGGATACCGTCCGGGTCGTGCTCGGTCAGATAGCGGGCGACCTGATTGGCACCACGGGAGTGCCCGAACAGGGTGACCGGGCCGTAGCCTTCGTCCTGCAGCCATTCGTGCCACAGGCTGATCTCCTGCAGGTGATCGTCGACCCCGTGACGCACCGGGGCATCACACTCGAATATCCCTTCACGTGCATCGATCCCGTAGCTCAGGTTGATCGACAGGGAGTTCAGTCCGTGCTCGGCCAGCAGGTCCTGCACCCCCGCCATCACCTCCATGCGCCCGTGCGCCAGGGTGCCGTGCAGCATCAGCACTACACCGTCGGAGGGGCTCGCCCCCATGCCTTCCTTCATATGCCCGACCAGGGTCAGATCATCGTGTTCCAGAGTGACCTTCTCCGCGGCCAGCGCGGCCGGGGCCACAAACAATGCTGCGGCCGCAAGGGCGGCCGTGGCGATCCAACGGGACATGGGGAACCTCCTGGGTGGTTAGCGTGATCCAATAGACTCAGTAGCGGTGGGAAAATTCCGCCCGAACGCGTGGGCATAGTCCTGACAGCGCGGCCTGCGCAGCGCATGATGGGCAAATCCGGCACGGCGCCGCCGCCCCATTGATGGTAGACGCATGAGCAATCGTGACCCTTCCCTCGACTGGCACGCCCTGAAGACCGACGAGGTCCTCAAGCGCCTGGAGGTGGACGAGCACGGGCTCAAGTCACCGGATGCCGAACAAAGGCTGCAGGACGTCGGCCCCAATCGCCTGCCGGAAACCGCACGCACCGGACCCATCCGGCGTTTCCTGCTGCAGTTTCACAACGTGCTGATCTACGTACTGATCGCCGCGGCCATCGGCACCGCTTTCCTCGGGCACTGGCTGGATACCGGCGTGATCCTGGGGGTGGTACTGATCAACGCGATCATCGGCCACATCCAGGAGGGCAAGGCGGAAAAGGCGCTGGATGCGATCCGCCAGATGCTCTCGCCGAAGGCGCAGGTGCTGCGTGACGGCCAGCGCCGGAGTATCCCTGCGGAAGAGCTGGTCCCCGGCGACATCGTCTACCTGCAGGCGGGAGACCGCGTCCCGGCGGACCTGCGCCTGACCGGAGCGCACAACATGCGCATCGACGAGGCCGCGCTGACCGGCGAATCGGTCGCCAGCGAGAAGCAGACCGCCCCGGTGGAGCCAGAGGCCGACCTCGGCGACCGCGTCTCGATGGCGTATTCCGGCACACTCGTCGCCTTCGGCCAGGGGCGCGGCGTGGTGATCGGCACCGGGGCTGATACCGAGATCGGCCGCATCTCCACCCTGATCGGCGAGGTGGAGACCCTGACCACCCCCCTGCTGCGCCAGATCGCGCAGTTCGGCCGCTGGCTGTCGGTGGCGATCGGCATACTGGCCGCGGCCACCTTCGCCTTTGGCTTCTGGGTGCGCGACTACGACCTGGTGGAGACCTTCCTCGCGGCCGTCAGCCTCGCGGTCGCGGCCATCCCCGAGGGCCTGCCGGCGATCATGACCATCACCCTGGCGATCGGGGTACAGCGCATGGCCGCGCGCCACGCGATCATCCGCCGCCTGCCGGCGGTGGAGACCCTCGGCTCGGTCACCACCATCTGCTCGGACAAGACCGGCACCCTGACCCGCAACGAGATGACGGTGAAGAGCATCGTCACCACGGGCGCGGAATATGAGCTGACCGGGGTGGGCTACGAGCCGCACGGCGGGATTACCCGCGACGGCGAGGAGGCCGATCCGGAGTCCGACCCACTGCTCGCGGAGGTCCTGCGCGGCATCCTGCTGTGCAACGATGCCGAGGTCTACCCGAAGGACGACGCCTGGACCATGGAGGGCGACCCCACCGAGGGGGCGCTGATCACCGCGGCGATGAAGGGCGGGCTGGACCCGAAAGAGGTCAACGAACGCTATGCACGCGACGACGTGATCCCCTTCGAGTCGTCCTACAAGTTCATGGCCACCCTGCATCACGATCACGAAGGCGGGGCATTCGTCTTCCTGAAGGGCGCGCCGGAACGCGTGCTGGCCGTCTGCAGCCACCAGCGCACCGCCGACGGCGAAGAGCCACTGGACGCCGAACACTGGCAGCAATGGATGGACGGCGTCGCCGCGCGCGGCCAGCGTCTGCTCGCCCTGGCCACCCGGCGCATGGAGGATCATCGCCGGGAGCTGGAGTTCGCCGATATCGAAGACGGCGGGCTCACCCTGGTCGCGGTCTGCGGCATCATCGACCCGCCCCGCGACGAGGCCATCCAGGCGGTGGCCCACTGCCAGCAGGCCGGCATCCGCGTAAAGATGATCACCGGCGATCACGGCGTCACCGCGCGCGCCATCGCCGACGAACTGGGCATCCGCACCGAGGGCGGCGTGGTGGTGGGCCACGAGCTGGAGAACGCCACCGACGAAGAGCTGGAGGAGCAGGTCCGCCACGTGGACGTGTTCGCCCGCGCCACGCCCGAGCACAAGCTGCGCCTGGTGCGCGCCATCCAGAGCCACCACGAGGTGGTGGCCATGACCGGCGACGGCGTTAACGACGCCCCGGCGCTCAAGCGCGCGGATGTCGGAATCGCCATGGGCATCAAGGGCACCGAGGCCGCGCGCGAGGCCTCCGAGATGGTGCTGGCCGACGACAACTTCGCTTCCATCGCCAACGCGGTGGAAGAAGGCCGCACGGTCTACGACAACCTGAAGAAGGCCATCCTGTTTCTGCTGCCCACCAACGGCGGCCAGGCCTTCACCATCGTCGCCGCGATCCTGCTCGGCCTGACCCTGCCGCTGACCCCGGTGCAGGTGCTGTGGGTGAACATGGTCACCGCCGTGACCCTGGCACTGGCGCTGGCCTTCGAACCGACCGAACCCGGCGTGATGCAGCGCCCTCCGCGCCCGCCGCGCACCCCCCTGCTGTCCGGCTTCCTAATCTGGCGCGTGGGCTTCGTCTCGGCGTTATTGGTCGCCGGCACCTTCGGCCACTTCCTGTGGCTGGAACAGCAGGGCGTGGCCGACGAATTCGCCCGCACCGTGGCCATCAACACCCTGGTCATGGGCCAGCTGTTCTTCTTGTTCAACAGCCGCTACATCCTGGAACCGTCCTGCAATCGCGAGGGCCTGTTCGGCAGCCGCCCCGTGCTGATCGCCGTTGGCGCCCTGATCCTGCTACAGGGCCTGTTTACCTACGCCCCACCGTTGCAGTTCCTGTTTGGTACCACCGCCATCGGCCTGGAGGAATGGGGCCGCATCCTCGTGTTCGGGATTGTCCTGTTCACCTTCGTCGAGCTGGAAAAGGCCTTCCTGCGCCGCCGCGGCTTCAACCCGCACCAGTAAACCCCGGCGTTGCGCAGGAACGCCATAACCACGAGAAATCCGATCTGGAGGGATTGCGGCTTCAACCCGCGCTGACTTCGACCCGGTTGCGCCCGCCCTCCTTGGCGGCATACAGACCCAGATCAGCGCGCTTGACGGTGTCGCGGCGCTGATCTCCCTCCCGATATACCGCCACGCCGAAACTGGCGGTCACACTACCGTAGTCACGGACCTCCAGGCCCGCGATCGCCACGCGCAGCCGTTCTGCCAGGCGAGTTGCACCCTCGAGACCGGTGTTGGCGGCCAGTACGATGAACTCTTCACCTCCCCAGCGACCCGCAAGATCGGCGTCGCGCATGAAGGTCGAGACGGTCCGCGCCACCGTCACCAGCACTTCGTCACCGGCATCGTGACCCCAGGTATCGTTGAAGCGCTTGAAATGGTCGATATCGAACATGACCAGTGCGCAAGGCCGGCCGTAGCGTTCCGCCACGGCAACCTCCTGGTCAATCGCTTCCTCCATGCGGTAGCGGTTCCACAGGCCGGTGAGATGGTCACGGGTAGCCAGACGCTCGAGACGCTGATTGAGCTGACTGATCTCGCCGGCTGCGATCAGCACGGCCAGATCGCTGGCCAGGTCGGTCGCCGCACGCAGTTCGACCGAGAGCCAGCGGGCACTTTGTCCGCGCACGGTTTCCTTCCAGGAAGCGAAACTCTCGCGCGGTGACAAGCGGCCGGTTTGCCGGTCGATGGTCTTTTCCGGGTTGCCGGCCCAGATACGGGTTTCGGCCTTCTCCGACCGGAAGAACAGCAGCCAGGCGTGACGCGGATTCCGGATCGGCAACGGTACCGCCAGCAAGCCCGCGGCCCGGGCGGACTGGCAGAACGCCCCCAGTCCGGTCCGGCCGAGCTCGCTTGACGACCAGGCCAGTTCGCCGGTGCGATGCTTGTTCAACCAGGCGACAATGCCATTGATCGACTCGGCATCCGGCACAGTGCCCACGCCGGCACTCTGATCGCCGGCGGCCAGCACCGCACCACTCGCCCGGAACACCTGGAGCCAGTCCTTGCCGTGCCGCTCCAGCAGTTCTTCCGGCTCGGGAAACTCGCCCCGTTCGTCGACCAGGACATCGCGGCTTTCATTGGCGCGCTGAATCAGCACGGCGTCGTCGCGGGCCTGGATCAGTTCCAGCTGGAAACAGGCCGTCTGCACCATGGCGCGCAGGGCATCACGTAGCGCCGGCGACAGGATGTTGGGCGAAGCCGCGTGGCAGGCCAGCAGTCCCCACAGCCGACCATCCAGATGCAGTGCAATCGACATCGAGGCGACCACGCCCATGTTGGCCAGATAGGTGACATGGATCGGCGCGACCGCGCGCAGGATGCCGCGCGACAGGTCCAGGGCGGAATCATCGGCCGGGTCGCTTTCGGGGACGAGCGGCACGGCTGCGGCCGATGCATCCGGGATGTCGCGCACGTGCTTGATGCTATAGAGCTGACGCACCTGGGCAGGTATGTCGCTGGCGGGAAAGTGGTGTCCGAGGTAGCTATCGGCCCCGGCGGACAGACTTTCAGCAACGACGCTGCCGTTCCAGTCCTCGTCGAACCGATAAATCATCACCCGATCGTAGCCGGCCAGTTCGCGCACCAGGGCGGTAAGCGCGCGCAGCAGCCCGTCACGGGTCGTGTGTCCGGACAGCTCGGTCTGCCAGTCGGCCATGGCACCGAACAGCCAGCGCTCGGGATTGCCGAAAATCGGTTCGAGTTCGGCCACCACCCGCGCACCGCTGCGATACGAGAGCAGGCGAAACCGCTGCGACCGGCCGCGGGTCCGCAGCGACACGATCATCGCACCGTAACGATTCGGGGACTCAAGCTGGGTGCGGATCTGATCGAGCCAGCGGCGAGTGAACAGCCGCTCGGGTGTCATGGCCAACGCATCCGCCACCCGCACACCAAGGATGGGTTCGAGGTTGGCGCTAACCTGGCGAACCTCCTGGAGCTGCTCGTCCATGGCAATCAGCGCACCATGCGGCTGAATCGCTCCCGGGATATGCACCGGCTCGCGCTCGCAAGCCTCGAGCGCGGCTTCCAGTTCCGGCTCGTCCATATCCTTCATCTCCTTCGCGGAGTGACAGCGGGCAATGAATTTATCGCATTTCGACAGCGCGTTTCCTGCTGTCGAAAGCATCCAGCTCGGCCTTGTAGTCGGCGAACGCCTCTCGGGCGCCCGCTACAGCCTGCTCGAGAGCATCATCGACTTCCAGCTCGCGCTCGAGCGTCGCCAGCAAGCGACCAAAGTCGTCGGGCACGATGGTCTCGCCGAAAAAACGGCAAGGCACCGTATCGCCCAGGCTGGAATGGATGCACCGGGCAATCACCGCACTGCCCTGACGCGATCCCTCCAGTACGTAAACCCGGCCCCACCAGGCTGCACGTCCATCCAAAAGGTCCAGCGGCGTCTGCGAGACCGGAGGGACGGGCTGGCCCAACGCGACCAGGTCCGCTTCCAGTCGCGCGAGACGCGGTGACAGCTCAAATCCCGATTCCGCATGATGGCGGCTTGCATGAACCCGCCGCTCCAGTCGGGCATGCGGTCGGCACATCGCCGCAAGCGATTCCGCGTACTGCTCGCGGGTAAGCTCGCGACCGGTGAGCCGCTGCATCAACCGGTGCTGATCCAGCGCCTTGTGCGCGGGCGCCGTGCCCCTGCGCAAGGCCTGGTGCGCGCGCCCCCGTTGATACCTTCTCATTAGATGAATGGTAGCAGCTTGCTGCCGAACCTGTGCCGTCCAGCATTCCGAGTATTGGGGCTTTCGCGCCGATACGCCTCGAGCCCCGGCTTGATACCCCCGGATCCAGTCCGGGATGACAGAAAGGAGCCACAGTCGCATGGGGCACCGTCGCAGGGCCGCTGCGCTCCCCGATTCATGGGACGAACCGGGCTTTCCAGGGCGTGCCAGTCCCCCCACCCGCTCGTTGAACGGCTTGATCGCTTCATTCGACACACACCGACCAGGATCGCGGAGTTGCGGGGACCGCCCGTGGTGAAACCCGGGCAGTCCGCGAGACACGCCCCTCACCCCCTTGGGATGGTAAAGTGCCGACCCAGCGCGGGCCACGAGTGGCCGCCCCCTCATCCAAACCGAATTCGTCGCAGGAGCACCATGGCGCAGTACATCTTCACCATGAACGGCGTGGGCAAGATCGTCCCGCCAAAGAAGTACATCCTCAAGGACATCAACCTGAATTTCTTCCCGGGCGCCAAGATTGGCGTGCTGGGCTACAACGGCGCGGGCAAATCCACCCTGCTGCGCATCATGGCCGGGGTCGATACCGACATTGTCGGCGAGGCGCGCCCGCAGCCGGGCATCAACATCGGCTACCTGTCGCAGGAACCGCAGCTCGACGAGAACAAGGATGTCCGCGGCAACGTGGAAGAGGCCGTGGCCCCGGTCAAGGAAGCCCTGGCCGAGCTGGATCAGGTATATGCCGCCTATGCCGAGCCGGAGGCCGACTTCGACGCCCTGGCCGCGAAACAGGGCGAGCTGGAGGCGAAGATCGAGGCCGCCGACGGCCACAACCTGGAGCGCAAGCTGGAGGTTGCCGCCGACGCCCTGCGCCTGCCGCCATGGGATGCCGACGTGAAGAACCTCTCCGGGGGGGAACGCCGCCGCGTGGCGCTGTGCCGGCTGCTGCTGTCGAGCCCGGACATGCTGATCCTCGATGAGCCGACCAACCACCTGGACGCCGAATCCGTGGCCTGGCTGGAGCGCTTCCTGCAGGAGTTCCAAGGCACCGTGGTTGCGGTGACCCATGACCGCTACTTCCTCGACAATGTGGCCGGCTGGATCCTCGAGCTGGACCGTGGCCAGGGCATCCCGTTCCAGGGCAACTACTCGCAGTGGCTGGAACAGAAGGAAAAGCGCCTGAAGCAGGAAGAAAAGTCCGAAGCGGCCCGCGTGAAGGCGATGGAGTCCGAACTGGAGTGGGTGCGCTCCAACCCGAAGGGCCGGGGTGCCAAGAGCAAGGCCCGCCTGAAGCGCTTCGAGGAGATCGCCTCCACCGACTACCAGAAGCGCTCCGAGACCAAGGAGATCTACATCCCGCCGGGCCCGCGTCTCGGCGACAAGGTGCTGGAGGTGGACAACCTGTCCAAGCACTTCGGCGATCGCGTGCTCTACCAGGGCCTGTCTCTCTCCGTTCCGCGCGGTGCGCTGATCGGTGTGATCGGCCCGAACGGCGTGGGCAAGACCACCCTGTTCCGCATGATCGCCGGCCAGGAACAACCGGACGAAGGGACCATCGAGTTGGGCGAAACCGTACAGCTGGCGTATGTCGACCAGAGCCGCGATGCCCTGCAGGACGAGAAGACCGTCTGGGAGGAGATCTCCAACGGCCAGGACATCATCCAGGTCGGCAACTTCCAGATGCCGTCACGCGCCTACGTCGGCCGCTTCAACTTCAAGGGCACCGACCAGCAAAAGCGCATGAAGGATCTCTCCGGTGGGGAGCGCAACCGCGTGCACCTGGCCAAGCTGCTGCAAAGCGGCGGCAACTTCCTGCTGCTCGACGAACCGACCAACGACCTGGACGTGGAGACCCTGCGCGCGCTGGAGGAGGCGCTGCTGGACTTCCCCGGCTCCGTGATCGTGATCTCGCATGATCGCTGGTTCCTCGACCGCATCGCCACGCATATCCTCGCGTTCGAGGAAGACGGCAACGTGGTGTTCTTCGACGGCAACTACCAGGAGTACGAGGAAGACCGCCACAAGCGCCTGGGCGCCGCGGCCGACCAGCCGCATCGGGTCAAGTACAAGCGACTCGCCTCCTGATCCCACCGAAGGCCCGGCACCCGCCGGGCCTTTTGGTTTCTGCCCTTCACCTACGCGAACCCAAGAAAGCGTCCTGGCTCGCAAAGGGCCACCATCGCAAACCAGGGAGGGCGGGCAATCGGCTCGAAGCTCACCGGCCAATCCAACACCACGGCGAGCGGGCTCGAGCGGTTTGTGGCACGATCTGGGTACCGGCTCCAGTCACCTGCGAGGCGCCGGGGTCAGCGCGTTGCTGTGTGTGAAGGACGCGCGGGCGCATGCGGCTCGGTGGGTTCGAGACGCTTCACGTACAGCGCATACGCCTGCGCGTTGGGCGCCCGACCCAGCCAGAGACTACCCGCCCCGCGGCCGGGTGTTCTCGACAAATTCTTCGGTAAACGCTGCCAGCTCCGCATCCTCGATCAGCCCTTCGCGCCGCATGCACGTAAACTGATCCAGCGCCTTCGAGCGGGCATGGCCATCGAAGATCAATGCAAGCCGCTTGTCCGCTTCGCGCACTTGCTCGTACAGATCCAGAAAGCGTTCGTGATTCGACCGGTCTTCCTGTTCCATCTTCGCCCGACACTCGGCCAGGGCTCGTTCGCAGTAACGATCCAGAGCGGTTTCCTTCAACCGGCTGAACCGCTTCCAGTCCGACTCCTTGATCATTCCGGCCGCCTCCTGAAAGTCGTTACGTCAGGTCTTCATTCGAGTGCGCGCTCAACGGACCGAAAATAATGCAACGGCAGCGACGGGCCCGCCAACCCTACCGGTGATCGCAGCGGGCGGTCAGGCGCCCGTCCACCGGCTCCCCCGTCATCTCCATATCCACGAATCGGCCGTCGGCCTGCAGTTCGCTGCCGTCGATCTGGATCAGCGGCTCGGCCGCACCTCCGGCGGCACTAATCCACTGCTGGCCCATGCGGGTCCGATTCGCCTCCAGCACCTCGCCACCCGCACGAAAGTCCCCAAACTGCAGCGACACCGAGTGCGTCAGCATCCCCGCAACGGCATTGCGCGAGGCAAATACCCGCAGCGGGCCGCGATCCGTATCCGCGCGCGCCACCAGCGTCTGGTAGCGGTCATCCGACTCGCCGGAAAAATCGCAGACCTCCATCGTCAGCGAGTATTCCTCGCCATCCAGCACCAGCGTTGCAGCACCGGACGCGAGCGCGGGACCCGCCAGCGCAACAGAAAACATCGAAACCAACCAGACGGGCAGGAGCATCGCAGGCCGCATAGACGGACTCCTCGGAGGGGATGGGTAGACGTTCGAAGCATACCTCAAGCTCTGCGAGCCGGCCGCCCTCATGCCCGGACGGAACGCCTGCCTCCCCATCCTCAGCACAGCACGGGTCGGGAATATCCAATGCAAGCCCCCCCCGGGCCGGCCGGGCGCCGGGTCCTTTCTTGATCGTCGTGTTACCGGGATGCGGCTCCGAGGCGGGGGTGCCTCGCAGAGGCCGTCTTATTCGGTCGGCATCATCGACGAGTGGTGATGGACGATCTTCCATCCCCCGTCGCGATTCTCGTAGACGAAGGTGTAGCGCGCGGGAACATCCTTGGTCTCGCCCCCGTCGGTAACGCGGAAAGTATAGGTGCCGGCGTCGGTCAGCTTGTTGCAGCCGAGCTTCACGTTGCGGGTGTTAATTGTGCCGTGGGGCTTCTTCTCCAGGAAATGCTCGAAGTAGTCCTGGATCTCGGCGTGCGTGGTGCGCGGGACGTTGGAGACGGTCGGGAGCAGCACAGCGTCCTCGGCATAGCGCTCGGCGACCTTGCGCGCGTCACCCGTCTGCAGGGCGGCGTTCCAGCCCTCGAACAGTTCCTCGGCCAGCCGGCGGGTCGCCGGCGCACAGACCACGCAGCTCTCGTTGGCCGGGGTATCGATCGCGCCGAACCGGGGGTCACCGCCGGTCCCGGTCACCGGATGGTGTTGATCGCGGTGCGAGGCACTCAGGCTCAGGCGCGCGCGCGGCGCCTGGTCGGCGTTGATGAACTGGGTGCCGCTGATACGCGGTCGACTGCTCGTGGTCACTGACTGATCTCCGAGTTCGGCCGATAGCGGCCGGGTAATCCGTGAATTGTAAGGTACGCTCCCGGGCCTGTCATTCCGGGTCCGCCCCGAATGACTCCGCTGTCAGCGCCCCCCCTGCAGATGGGGCCGCTGCGCTTGCAATGACCGCTTGTGGTCAGCTCGCCTGGGCCTTGAAGGCCGCAAGGAGATCCTCGACCTGGCCGCGCACGCGCGCCTCGTCCTGGATCGCGAAGTCGAGAAAGGTCTGCGCGACCACCGACAGGACCTTCTGCCTGGGGTGAACGATGTGCCACTGGCGGTGAATCGGGAAGTGCTCCACATCCAGCAGTGCTACCGGCCCGCCCGCCCCCTCTGCACTAAGGGTGTGCAACGACAGCACCGCAATCCCCAGGCCGCCGATTACCGCCTGCTTGATCGCCTCGTTGGACCCGAGCTCCATGCGCACCGTCGGGCTGATCCCGTGCTCCTGGAACAGCTTGAGCGTTGCCTCGCGGATCCCGGAGCCCGGTTCGCGCATCAGGAACGTCTCCTGTTCCAGGCGTTCGATCGGGATGTTGCGCTGTCCGACGAGCGGGTGATCGCGGCTGGCCATCACCACTAGCGGGTTCGGCGCGAACGGATACACCGCAATGTCGGTCAGCCGCTCGGGCACGTGTCCAATGATGTACAGATCGTCATCGTTGTTGGCCAGGCGCTGCAGCACACGGTCGAAGTTGCTGACCTCCAGCGACAGTTCGATGTCCGGATAGCGCTTGGCGAACTGCCCGAGGATCGTCGGCGCGAAGTACTGCGCTGTGGTGATCACCGCCAGGCGCAGCCGCCCCCGCTTGAGCCCGTGCATCTCCGCAAGTTTCATCTCCAGGTTGGTCAGCGCGCCGAGCATCTCGCGGCACGTGTCGTACAGCAACAGCCCGACCTCGGTGGGGAAGGCCTTGCGCCCAACGTACTCGAACAGCGGCAGGCCGAGGGCGCCCGAGAGCTTCTTGATCTGGATGGAGACGGTCGGCTGGGTCAGGTAGAGCTCTTCCGCCGCGCGGGTGAAGCTACCCAGGCGCACGATCGCTTCGAACACCTGCAGCTGACGCAGGGTGGCGTGCCGGATCAGATGCGCCGGCAGTTCGGATTTCAGCATCACCTGCGGAAGGCCGGACTCCTTCTGCGCTGTCGTGCCGGTCCCTTTCCTGGCCATGCTAGTACCCGTGCCCCCTACCGGGTGAGGCCGGCGTACAGCATCGGCAGCTTTTCCGGGAGCCGTTCGATACGATCCAGCACCATAAAGTGCTGCGCCCCGAAGATCCGTTCGACGTACTCGTCGGCGTTCGGGTCCAGGCTGATGCAGAAGCTGTAGACGCCGTTCTTGCCCACCTCTTCCACCGCACGCTTCGCGTCCTGACGCAGGTACTGCGGATCGCGCACATCGGTATCCGCCGGCTCGCCGTCGGTCACGATCAGCAGCAGCTTCTTCTGCGTGCCCTGTTGCTGCAGCAGATGCCCTGCATGCCGAACGGCTGCGCCCATGCGAGTGGAGAGCTGACCCTTCATCCCGGCCAGTCGTGCCCGGGCGTGATCGTCGTAGGGGGCGCCGAAATCCTTGAAGCGGTAGTACTCGACATCGTGGCGACCATCCGAGGCAAAGCCGTGGATGGCGAAGGGATCGCCAATCTTGGAGATTGCCCCGCCCAGCAGAGCGGTAGCCTCGCGCGCCAGCTGTACCACACTGGTGTCCGTACCCTGGACCATCTCGTTGGTGGACTCGGACAGATCCAGCAGCACCAGCACCGACAGATCGCGCACCTGGCGGATGTTGCGCACGTAGATGCGCTCGTCGGGCTGGCGCCGCATGCGCAGATCGATCTGCGCATCGACCAGGGCATTCAAGTCCAGCTCGTCGCCCTCGGCCTGCTTGCGCAGACGCTGGACGCCCTGCGGTTGCATCGCCTCGATCAGGAACTTCAGGCGCGAGATCAGCGGCTTGTGCTTTTCGTTAATCGCGTCGATCTCTGCGACGTCACCCTTTTGCGGGCGCCGCTCCAGCAGGGTGACCCAGTGCGGCCGTTCCAGCTGCATCTGGTAGTCCCACTCGTGGTAGTGGTAGGGCAGCGAGATCGGCTCCTTGCCCTCCTGCTGGTTGATGCTTTCCTCTTCGCCGTCCCGGAACCATTCGGTCGCCAGCACCATGATCATCTGGGCATCGTCCCCAGCGCCAGGGACATCGAGGGTGTTGATCATCTCCATGGGGGTCACGTAGACGCGTTCCTGGTTCGAGCCGCTCGCCATCAGCGTCTCGAAGTCGTCTTCCTCGCGCCCGAACGCCCACATGTAGCGATTGTCGTCACGGTAGAGCACATCCGGCGCGACCTGCCGCGGGTTCATGTAGCCCTGCTCCGGAAATTCCGACGCCAGGGCCTCGGCCAGGGCGCGCGCCAGGCCGGGGGCCTCGAGATCCGCCGTCCGTTCGGCCAGCGCCGCACGGGCCCTGGTCACGAACGGATGGTCGTCGCGGTAGTCCGGGTCCAGCAGGGCCCGTGCGGTGCGGGCCAGCAGGGCCTGCGGCGCTTCACCGTCGTCCGGGGTCGCGGTATGCAGGGGTGTCCAGAGGTTGCGCAAACCCGGGAAACCCTGGCTTGCCAGGGCCTCCACGCGGGCATCCTCGAACAACTCGGTCAACACGCCGGTCACGCCGCGCGGCGCCTCCTCTGGCTGCATTTCCCGCGTGTAGACCACATGGGCCGCGGCATGGGCCGCCGCCGCACGGTAGAGATCGAGCCCGGTCAGGCCTTCCCAGTCGTCGAAGGCATCCGGCAGGAAGATCGTGAAGCCCTCGATATAGGGCTTGTAGCCTTCGCGCGACTCGAAGTCGCCACTCGTCGGCCGCATGAAGAAATCGCGCGCCCAGAGCGAACGCAGGTAGAGGTTGATCCGCCGCTGAACATCCACAAACAGCGTGCCGCGTCGCTCCTTCTGGAATACCGAACGGGACTCGGGCGATTCCAGACCAAAATAGGCGATCTGTTCCTCGAGGTCGGTACGGTGGGCCTGCGCGCCCCAGGTGGCCCAACGGCGCAACCCACCCAGTGTCAGTTGCGAAAGCAACTCGTCGAGGTGTTCCAGCATCGGCCGAACGCCGCGTGGCGCCTGCCCCAGCAGGTTGTCGACCAGGCGCAGATACCCACCGAACAGGCGCAGGTCACCCAGGCGCCGTGCCGCAATCGGACTGGTGGAGATCAACAGCGTGATCACCGCACCGCTGGTCTTGGAGTACATCTTGATCGCCGAGCTCACCAGCTCGCCGACCGCATCCTCGCCCAGCTCCTGCGCCAGATCCGGCGCCTCCTGGACGAAGGCCACGACCATCTCCGAACCTCGCCCCAGGGAGTGCAGGCTGCGTGCGCCTTCCAGGTAGTAGCGCTTCAGACCACCCGTACTGAAGGCCCGTGTCGCTTCCTGCCACGAGGCCTCGAGGACCTCGGCGGCTTGCCCCCCGAGGTCCTCGAGGAGGTCCTGGTATTCCTCCAGATGGATGCTCATCGTGTCCGGCGCACGCGCCTAGAAGAACGTCGTGACGGCAGAGTCGAGTGCGTCGCGCATATCGGGGTCGTCCGTGATCGGACGCACCAGGGCCATGCGGCACGCGGCGAGCGGCGCGACGCCCTTGGCAATCAGCGACGCGGCGTACACCAGCATGCGGGTCGAGATCCCCTCGTCCAGCCCATGGCCCTTCAGATTGCGCGCGCGCTCCGCGACGCTGACCAGCTTGCTGGCCATATCCTCGTTGACCCCGCCTTCGTGGACCACAATCCGCGTTTCGGTTGCGTGATCCGGGTAGTTGAAGTCCAGCGCGCCGAAGCGCTGCTTGGTCGACTCTTTCAGGTCCTTCATCAGGCTCTGGTAGCCCGGGTTGTACGAGATCACCACCTGAAAATCCGGATGTGCCTCGACCATCTCGCCCTTCTTTTCCAGCGGGAGCATGCGACGATTGTCGGTCAACGGGTGAATCACGACGGTCGTATCCTGGCGCGCCTCGACGATCTCGTCGAGGTAACAGATCGCCCCGTGGCGTGCCGCCTGGGTCAGCGGGCCGTCCTGCCAGCGCGTGCCGTTGGCATCCAGCAGATAGCGCCCCACCAGATCCGAGGCGGTCATGTCCTCATTACACGAGACAGTAATCAGCGGCTTGCGCAGCTTCCAGGCCATGTGCTCGACAAAGCGCGTCTTGCCGCAACCCGTGGGGCCCTTGAGCATCATCGGCATGCGCACCGAGTAGGCCGCCTCGTACAGCTCCACCTCATCCGCCGTGGACTGATAGTAAGGCTCCTCGGTGATCAGGTGATCGCGTAGTTCGTCCTGCATGTTTCGACTCCTCAATCAGAAAGGCCGGGGCGCAAGCCCCGGCCACCGGCACGCATCGGCCTCAGTCAGGCCAGACCCGATCCGGATGCAACGCGCTGCCGCCCTTGTTCGCTTTCGGCTCCTTCTTCGCAGCCGGCTTTTTCCGGGCCGGAGTTGCCTTGGCCTGGGTCGACTGGGCGGTCGTCCCCGTCTTCCTCGTCGTTGCCGGCTTCTTGCGCGCCGTGGCGGCCTTGCGGGCCGGAGCCTTGCGGGCCGGAGCCTTGCGGGTCGTGGTCGCCGCCTTCTTGGTCGCGGCCGCCTTGGTACTCGCGGCAGCCCGTGGGCCACTGCTCGCCGGCTCCTGGCTGGTGTCCTTCTGTGCCGCGGCCGGCGCGTCGGCCTTGGCCGTGTTGTCCGGGGTCTTGTCCTTGTCCTGGTCCTCGCGCGCGCTGCGCACGCCGGCTGCCAGCTTGTCTTGCAGATTGCTCATTGCGACACCTCCTCGATGATGGCTTCGATCTCCGCCGCCGCCGCTTCGCCCGGCTTGCCCAGATCAAAGACGGAACAGCCTTCCAGCGCAGAACGCCGATATATGGCCCGCCGGCGGAGTGACTGCTCCAGGGCGGGGATGTCGATCTCCATCAGTGCATGCTTCATCGCACGCGACAGCGCACTGCGGACTTCGAGCTGGTTAATCACGATGTAGGGGCGCAGGGCGGGATTCTTGAGCTTGGCCTCTTCGAGCCCGCGCCCCATACGGACGCTACCCCACAGATCCACCGGCGACGGAAGCACCGGGATCAGGACCTCGTCCGCGGCCGCCAGGGCACCGGTGACGGCCCCGCCCTCGAGCGTCGGCGGGCAATCCACCACGATGTGGTCATAGTCCTTGCGCAGGGCCTTCAACTCGCGATCGAGGGGGCCGGCAACCGCGAACACCGACGCCGCGAACGGGCGATCCTCGGAGGCCATGCGCGCCCATTGCCCGGCCGAGCCCTGCGGGTCGGCATCGACCACCAGCGTGCGGCCGCGCCGGGCCAGGCCGGCGGCGAGGTTCATTGTCAGGGTGGTTTTGCCGGTACCGCCCTTCTGATTGACTACCGCGATTACCCTCGAACCCACGCAACAGCCTCCTGCGGAAGGGGACCGGGCTCAACCCGGCCCATCAAGAATCCCCCGGCTCAGCCGGTGGTGGCATCGGCCAGGCGGTCGACTTCAAGGGCAAAGGCCTTGTCGCCTTCCCCAAGCTGTTCGCCATCACGGGCGTCGATGGTGATGTTCACGTAGGTCGTGCCGAAACTAATGTTCGGATGATAACCATCCTGCTCCGACAGCTCGGCCACGTGGTCCAGAAACTTCCGCGTGATGCCGTAGCGGTCGAACGTGAACTGTTTGCTCATGGACGCCGAGGTTCCCTTGCCGGGTTCCCACCCAGCTGGAACCACGAGATCGGTATCCGCCATTAGCCTACTCCGCTTGTGTTGCCGCGTGCGCGCTCATCACGCGGTGCTGCCCTGGGCATCGATCTCGCGCACGTGTTCCAGTTCATCCTCGAGGATGCTCTCGAACAGCGCCGCATCATCCACCGCACCGACGCGCCGGCAATAGACGGCTGCTTCGTCGTACAGACGAATCGCCTCCATCTCCAGCTCGCGCGAGCGCGCCAAAAGTTCGGCCATGGAGCGGCCAAGCCGCACCGGCGCCAGCTGGCTGCCGTTCGGCGCCACCCCATAGTGAAACATGCGAGTCATGAAGCGATCCGCATGATCCAGCTCTTCCTGGGCGTCCCGACGCAGGCAATCGCTTACGTCGGTCATTCCCCACATCGCGGTCAAGCGCGCCTGGGCCAGGTACTGCTGGACCGCCGACAGCTCATGTGCCACCGCCCGGTTCAGGTACCCCACGATCCGTGGATCGGACATGGATGTTGCCTCAGCTGGCCGAACCGCTGGCGGTCGGGGCCGTCGGCAGGATGCCTTCCACTTCCGAATGCACGCGCGCAATGATGTGCGCGGCCACCAGGCCGTCACCCACACGCTCGCAAGAATCCGCGCCCGCACGAACCGCCGCGTTCACGGCACCGGTTTCGCCACGGACCAGCACGGTGACATAGCCGCCACCGACGAACTGGCGACCGATCAGACGCACTTCGGAGGCCTTGGTCATCGCATCCGCGGCTTCGATCGCCGGGACCAGACCGCGGGTCTCGATCATGCCAAGGGCCACACCAGAAATTTCGTTAGCCATCATCTACCTCTTCTTGAAAAAGCCGTCGGGCCCGTTACGGACCCGACGGCGTTCGACTACCGTGAGTTACGGCTTTTCCGGGAGGATGTTCTCCACCTCGGAATGGACGCGAGCAATGATGTGGGCAGCCACGAGGCCGTCACCGACACGCTCGCAGGAATCCGCACCGGCACGCACAGCGGCGTTCACGGCACCGGTTTCGCCACGGACCAGCACGGTCACGTAGCCACCACCCACGAACTGACGCCCGATCAGACGCACCTCGGAAGCCTTGGTCATTGCGTCCGCGGCTTCGATCGCCGGGACCAGACCGCGGGTCTCGATCATGCCGAGGGCCACACCAAAGTTTTCGCTAGCCATTACTCAACTCCTATCAAGCGTTACTGATGATTTACTTTTCAACCTGCTCGGGCAGGATGCTTTCCACTTCGGAATGCACACGGGCGATGATGTGCGCGGCCACCAGGCCGTCACCCACACGCTCGCAGGAATCCGCACCGGCACGCACAGCGGCGTTCACGGCACCGGTTTCGCCACGGACCAGCACGGTCACGTAGCCGCCACCCACAAACTGGCGACCGATCAGACGCACTTCGGAGGCCTTGGTCATTGCATCGGCCGCTTCAATCGCCGGTACCAGACCACGGGTCTCGATCATGCCCAGCGCCACACCAAAACGTTCAGTTGCCATTGTCTTCTCTCCTGGATTTACGGTTTTTTAAAACAAAAATGACGCTCACGCCGCCTTGCGGGAACCAGCAGAGCGCTGTGCATCGGTCTGGTCTTGTCCTGCCTCGTCCTTCGACCCTTCCGTCTTCTTACCACCATCGTCCCAGTGGTCGATGATGCCGCCGATCGTGAGATCGGTCTGGATAGTGTTGTCGTCCAGCGCAAGCCGCGCGGCAGACCCGCTGATGGTGAACACCCAGTTGCCCGGATGCGCCCCGACCGGGTCCACGGCCACACTCAGCGCGCCCTTCTGGTCGACCAGCACGCGCAGCGAAATGGTGCTCAGCCCGTCGACGCGACGGGTCACCACCAGTTCATCCTGCACCTGCATGATTTCCATGGAGCTACTGCTCCTCCCAGTAATCGATGATCCCGACGATCGTCGCGTCACTGGGGTAGGACTTGTCACCGGCCGCTTCGCGCGCCGCCGAGCTGCCCACCACGATGACCCAGTCCCCGGGCACGCAGCCGACCGCATCGACCGCCACGGTGCGCGGCCCGCCCGCCTTTTCCTGAACCACCAGCAACGGCCGGTGCCCCAGATCGCGGATGCGGTTGGTCGAAACCAGCGTCTTCTCAACCTTGCAGATCTTCATTCCCGTTCCCGTGTGCGTCAGGCGGCCAGTGGTTCCAGACGGCTACCGCTGCGTTTGTCGCGGATCACCATGTGGCAGCCGATCAGGCCCTTTTCAGCCAGGTCGCGATAGCGATCCATGATCGTGTTGCGAATCCGGCGACAACGCGCCTCGACCCGCTCCCGCGATCCCGGCACCTTGCGGTCGTAGCGATAATGCACCACGACCGGAATCGGCAGGCCGCGCTCGACATTCAGCTTCCGAAAAATCTTGTTCACGCCGACATCCATCCCCTCGGCGCCCTCTTCCATCGTCTCCAGGTGGGCGAAGTACGCGAAGTTGCGAACCTGCATCTCCTCGATCTCCTGGCCCACGATGATCACGCGCTCGCGGTGGCCGACGTCGGCGTAGTGGCCGCCGTGATAGCGCGCCACATAATCCAGCTGCGAAATGTTGCTCAACAGCAGCCGCGAGATCAGTCGCAGCATCCCTTCATGCGGCGCGCCGTTACCGCGTCCCCAGCCCTGCTGGTGAATCGCATCCTGGATCGCCTGATACACCCGCAGCGATGCGGTCTGTTCGTCCAGTCCCTGGGTCGCCCGGTACAGCTCCGCGCTTTCCACGAAGCGGTACAGGCTCATGCGCGTGTCCGCATCCGGGATGTGAATCTTGATCGCATCCGTATCGGTATCCACCCCGATCAGCAGCGTGTCGACCGAGGCCCCACAGCAGTAGGTGTTCTCGATGGCCTGACGAAACGCGCGCAGCTGGTGCAAGGCACCGTCCGCCGCATCGCGCTCGCTGTTGCCGTGCGCCGCGCAGCCCTGGTGCAACGGATCCGCGCCACTGTAGTGGTAAGCCGCAATCTTCAGATAGCGACTGGGGACATCGGCCGTGGTCGGCCGGCCCTCACGAAAGCGCAGCAGTTCGCGCTTGGTCCAGTGACGCACATCTTCCTCGATGTCGAACTGCGCCCCGGCGTAGCTCTTCACCCGTACCGCGAGATCCGGCAGGCGCAGGATGAAGCGCCGCAGGCCCAGCAGGCGCCCGTCCGAGCAGGGCGAGATGTCCACTTCGTGGAAGTCGCAGTCGAGGAAATACGCAATCGCGCTATCCGCTTCGGCCACCAGGTCATCCCGTCCCGCCCAGTATTCGTTGACCACCTGATCGAACAGCTCGAACGTCCCGTGCAGATACAGTTCGCGCGTATCCAGATCGTTGATCCAGGCATCCTCCAGCGCCTTCTGCGGCAGCTGGTACCCCAGGCGCTCCTCGACGATCGCCTGCGCCCGCGCCTCGAAGTCGCGCTCGTGCTGCAGCGCATGCACTTCCTTGAGCACCGGAACCAGCTGCGCAAAGCGCTCGCGGAACCCCTGCTCGAAGGCGTGCAGCCGTTCGTTCATCGGGACATCCGCCAACGCATGCCCCGCGGTCAGTTCACGCGTCATGTCCGGAGACGACGAGCCGCAGGCCGGCACCGCGGACACCGGGCCCGCAGTGCTCGGCGCCGCTGCGCGCGCAGCCGCAATCCGGGACTTCGCGAAGCGCGAGCCCATCGAGCTGTTTTTGCGGCGACCACGCACCATGACGTTCTTCAGAGTCCTCGCCTGTCCTTAACCGCGCGCCCCGCCGGACAGCGTCACCAGAGAACCGGCGTCGCTGTTCCCGGAGGAACCCGTGATCCTGCTCGGGGGCACTTCCTTGCGCTCGAGTTCCCGATTGATATACGCGCTGCGGCCTTCACCACGCGGTTTGCCCTTCTGCGTCTGGTTGCGGCGCGTCGAGAGGCCCTCGGTCCCGGTCACGTGGTCACCGCGCCCCCAGTCGTCGCCGGTAATGGAGACGCCATTGCTGCTGCCATTCACGGTCACCCGGTTGGCGCCGACCTTCTCGCCTTCTTCCACCGGCTCGACGGCCGCTGCTTGCTTGCTGGCGCCATACCGGAACTCTTCGGTGCCGGACACCAGACCCATCGCCTTGTTAATGGAACCGGTCACGCTCCCGCTACTGCCGTAGGCGGTCCCCGTGACGCGCTCCCGACGCTCTGCGGCGACCCGCGCCGGGGTCTCCACGCTGAAGCCGGCGTTGGGCATCGGGCGAGAAGCGGCTTGCGCCACTGGCTGGGCCGGCGCGGCCTGCATGCCCATCCCTTCCGGGCGCAGACGCGGATGGAGACTGCTCGCGGCACTGGCGCAGCTCTTGGCAAATTCGTTACCGCCCACATACGGGGAACCGGACACGTCCTGACAGGCGCCCCGTTCGGTACCGGTGACGCGCTTGTCGTAACCCGGCTGGCTGCCGGACACCGAATGCCCCGGCGTGGAATGACGTTCGGCCACCCGCGTACCGGCCGCGCTCGAATCCTGCGTGTCGCAGAACTGGTCGTACTGATCCGGACCGATATAGGCCGTGCCGCTAACCGGCTTGCAGGCACCATATTCGTCACCGGTGACGCGCGAGGAACGCCCGAGCGCCGAGCCGGACACAATTTGCTGATTCCAGGTACGGCCCACAGTCACTTTCTCCGGGCTGGCTTCCGGGCGATGACCGCCACAAAAGGCGTCATAGTGCTCGGAGCCGGCATATTCCGTGCCGGTGATCGGCTTGCAACCACCATATTCGTCACCCGTCACGTGGATCGAATGATCCACCTGGGTACCGGAAACGTCGCGGCCCCGCAGCGTGTGCATTACGCCCACCTTGGGGACGCCCCCGGCATGCGGCCGCTCGCACAGATCGCCGAAGTCGGACTTGTTGTAATACGGCGTACCGGTCAGGGAGGCACAGGACCCGCGCTCGTCACCGGTTACATGCCGGCTACGCCCCACGGCCACACCGGTCACGCTCTGGTCTTCCATGGTGTGCGACTCCTGAACCTTGGCCGCAGCGGGTTCCGGGCGGGTGCCGCAAAAGCCCTGGAACTGCTCGGTGCCGAGATATTCGGTTCCGGTCACCGGTTTGCAGCTGCCATATTCGTTGCCGGTTACGTTCACGGAGCGTCCGACTTCGGACCCGGTCAGTTCACGACCGCGAAGCGTATGCATTACGCCAACCTTGGCCGGCGCCCCGTTCGACTTTCCCGTGTTGCAGGGAACCTCACTGTTCGCGGTGTTCAGGTATTCGGTACCGGTCACATCGCGGCAGGCGCCGGCTTCGTCGCCGGTCACGCTCGGGCTGCGCCCGACCGAAGTGCCGGACACGCCTTCACCGTGACGGGTGACCATCACGCTCGTGCGGGCCGGACCGGCCTGCGGACGCGTGCCGCAGAAGCCTTCGTATTGTTCGGTACTGAGATATTCGGTGCCGGTGATCGTCTCGCAGGACCCACGCTCGTCGCCGGTCACACGGTTCGACCGCCCAACTTCGGTGCCACTGACCGACTGACCGTGCGCGGTGTGCGACGTGCCAACCTTCGGCGGATTGCCGGCCGGGCGCGCACCACAGTACCGCTCGTAGTGCTCCACCCCGAGGTATTCGGTGCCGGTGATCGAAGAGCAGCTGCCTGCCTCCGTGCCGGTGACGCCCGAGGTACGCTCGACCTGCGTGCCACTTACATGGCTGCCGGCCAGCGTGGTGCCCTCTTCAACCTTCGGCGGCGCATCGCCCTCGACAGGGCGCGGCCGGCCACAGGGACGCCCCGGCTCGGCCGAGCCACGGCCCAGCTTGCACAGTTCTTCACGGCGCTGCCGAGCGACTTCGCGGGCGGACATCCCTTGGCGCTTGGCGGCCTTCCAGGCGCCTTCCTGCGGCATGGTGCCGCGAGCCTGACCGCCGCTAAAACGCCGACGCTGGGCCTTCTTGCCGCTCTGCGCCATGGCATCCCGGCGCGCCATGCAGATCGCGCGAACCTCCGAGATCATCGGATGCGGGCCAGCGGCCTCACCCCCGGATTCGACCTTGTCGCACAGCTGGTCCAGGCCGCTCTCGACCACCGCGGCGTCGCGGCTCGGGGCGGTGTTGACCGACGCATCGCGCTCGGCCTTCTCGCCCTTGCAGCCGCAACCACAATCCTTCTTGGATTCCTGGGTGGGCGCAGCCTGCGGCTCCGATCCCTTGATGCGATCCCCACGGCGCGGTTCCGGCGCAACGGCCTTCTTGCCTTCCGTGGAGAGCGCCTGACGCCGCAGGCGGCAGATCTCGCGACCGCTCATGTTCGAGCAATCGACCTCGACGTTCTGCGACTGGGCCAGGGCTTCCAGCTGGCGCGAACGCTCGGCGCCGGCGGGGGCCATGCCACCCGCGGCCTGGGCACGCGTATTGGTTCGGCCCACAGCCTTCTTGCCCTGGCGCGCCATCTTCTGGCGCCGCTCAAGGGCGGCCTGGCGCCCATTCGAGACACCCGTGTGCGCGCCCGGTTCCGGGCGGCGCTCGGGCGTGGTGTCGCGGGTCTCGACGGAGACCTGCGACGAGGATTCACTGGAGTGCATCTCCGGCTCCCGCGCCTGGGGTGCCGGGGCAGGGTCCGCCTTCGCCTGGCGCGCATCTCGCGCAGCCCCAGCGGAGCGGCTGCTCCCTTTGGTTTGGTCGGTCGACTTCACGGCAGCCTTGCCATTGCGAGACATGGCTTTGCGCCGTTCCAGGGCACGTTCACGCCCCGAGAGACCTTCAGACGCAGATGTCGGATTACTCATGGCACTTCCTTACAGTTGGCGGCAGCAACGGTAAATAACGCTTTACTGAACTGCCGGGCCCGAAGGCGGACCCGGCAGGTACGGGCCCTAATTAGCGACCGCGATCGACCACGAAGGCCGTGCCCTGGCTCTGGGCATAGTTATCGTAGGCGAGGAAGCGAACCATCATGCCGGGGTTGGCACGGCGGCACTGCTCGATCTCGCTCAGCACGGCCTCGACGGACTGCTCGCCGAACATCGGGAGCTTCCACATGTACCAGTAGTTGGACATGGCGTGTTCTTTTTCGCTGTACTCGACCGCCGGGTTCCAGCCCTGGGCAATCGTGTACTCGATCTGACGGCGAACCTGATCGGCGTTCATCTCGGGCAGGTAAGAGAAGGTCTCGTACTTCTGCACCGGCTTGAAGTTCTGAATATCGGACATGTCGTTAATCCTATGCGCTTGTTCTCTGAAGGTGCGGGCAGCCACTCAGGCCGCCCGCACACGGACGATCACTTGTGTTGGACGTCCAGCTTGTCGGTGGTGTCGAACTCGAACTTGATTTCCTTCCACGTTTCCATGGCGATCTTCAGTTCGGGACTGTGCTGGGCGGCCTGGGTCAGGATCTCCTTGCCTTCCTTCTCGATCTCGCGACCCTCGTTGCGCGCCTGGACGCAGGCCTCGACGGCCACGCGGTTGGCGGTCGCACCCGGAGCATTGCCCCACGGGTGGCCCAGGGTGCCGCCACCGAACTGCAGCACGGAGTCGTCACCGAAGATCGCGACCAGGGCCGGCATGTGCCAGACGTGGATACCACCGGAGGCCACGGCGAACACACCCGGCATGGAACCCCAGTCCTGATCGAAGAAGATGCCGCGCGAGCGGTCTTCCGGGATGAAGGATTCACGCAGCAGGTCGATCCAGCCGAGCGTCGCCGCGCGGTCGCCTTCCAGCTTGCCGACCACGGTGCCGGTGTGGAGGTGGTCACCACCGGACAGGCGCAGGATCTTGGCGAGCACACGGAAGTGGATACCGTGCTTCGGATGACGGTCGATGACCGCGTGCATGGCACGGTGGATGTGCAGCAGCATGCCGTTGTCGCGGCACCAGTTGGCCAGGCCCGTGTTGGCACAGAAACCGCCGGTGATGTAGTCGTGCATGATGATCGGCGCGCCAATTTCCTTGGCGTACTCGGCACGCTTGTACATCTCTTCCGGGGTCGGCGCGGTGACGTTCAGGTAATGACCCTTGCGCTCGCCGGTCTCGGCTTCGGCCTTTTCAGTCGCTTCCTGGACGAAATCGAAGCGGTCACGCCAGCGCATGAACGGCTGGGAGTTGATGTTTTCGTCGTCCTTGGTGAAGTCGAGACCGCCACGCAGGCACTCGTACACGGCACGGCCGTAGTTCTTCGCGGACAGACCCAGCTTCGGCTTGATGGTGCAACCCAGCATCGGGCGGCCGTACTTGTTCAGGCGATCACGCTCGACCTGGATACCCATGGGCGGACCACCACAGGTCTTCACGTAGGCGATCGGGAAGCGCACGTCTTCCAGGCGCAGCATCCGTATGGCCTTGAAGCCGAACACGTTACCGACCAGGGAGGTGAACACGTTCACCATGGAGCCTTCTTCGAACAGGTCGATCGGGTAGGCGATGAACGCGTAGAAGGACTCGTCGTCACCCGGGACGTCCTCAATCATGTACGCCCGACCCTTGTAGTAATCCATGTCGGTCAAGAGGTCGGTCCACACCGTGGTCCAGGTACCGGTGGAGGACTCGGCTGCCACAGCGGCGGCAGCTTCTTCGCGGTCGATACCGGGCTGCGGGGTAATCTTGAAACACGCCAGCAGGTCAGTATCCAGCGGCGTGTATTCGGGCATCCAGTATGTTTCGCGGTAATCCTTGACGCCCGCGGAGTACTTCTTGGCGGCAGACATGTGGCCTTCTCCTACGCGTTGGTTAATCGTGATGGTCGCCTAGATTAGGGAGGGCAATCACTAATAACAAATAAATAATCTAGATGCGACCGATAGACAATCGTTTATATAAAAGCCGGACAGCGGGAGGGCCACTGACCGGCAGGGGTTCGGGTTCGCAATGGTGCAGCCAGGCATCGAAACACCGACCGCGACGGATTGCGGAGGTCGATTGTAGTCGAAGACCGTAGCCTGTGCATGCCTTTGGCGCGACCCGCCGCACAAGCCCTGTGACGGGCCGCTGGGAACGCCCCGTCACACAGCCCACGACCCCGGGTATCAGGGCGTGGCGGCAGTGGCAGGCGCTTCGTCACCGGCGGCATGGTGATCCCGCGCCAGGTAGAGATAGATGGCGGGCACCACGAACAGGGTGAACAGGGTCCCGATCGCCATGCCGCTCGCGATCACCAGGCCCATCGCGAAACGCGAGCCGGCGCCGGCCCCGGCGGCCATCAGCAAGGGCACCATCGCCACCACGGTCGCGGTGGTGGTCATCAGGATCGGCCGCAGGCGCAGGGCCGACGCCTCCTCGATCGCCTCGCGCAGCGTCCGCCCCTGGCGCTGCAGCTGGTTGGCGAACTCCACGATCAGGATGCCGTGCTTGGCAATCAGGCCGATCAGAGTCAGCAGGCCCACCTGGGTATAGATATTCAGCGAAGTCACCCCAAGGCTGATGAAGATCAGTGCCCCGGCGATCGACATCGGCACCGTGGTCAGAATGATCAACGGGTCGCGGAAGGACTCGAACTGAGCAGCCAGGACCAGGAAGATCACCAACAGGGCAAAGAAGAAGGTGACCACCAGCTCACTGCCCTCGGCCTTCAGCTGACGCGACTGTCCGGCATAGTCGACGCTGACATCCGGAGGGAGCACGTCGGCGGCAATCTCGTCGACGATGTCCAGCGCCTCGCCCAGGGTCACCCCCGGCCGCGGCACGCCCGACAGGGTCACGGCATTGAGCTGCTGGAAGCGCTTGAGCGAGCGCGGGGTCACCGTTTCTTCCAGTGTCACGATGCTGGACAACGGGATCGGCTCGCCGTCACGGGTACGCGTGAACAACTCTTCCAGCTGCTCCGGATTCAGGCGTTCGCTGCGCTGCACCTGAGGAATCACGCGATAGCTGCGGTTCTCCATCGCGAAGCGCCCGGCAAACCCGCCAGACAGCATGGTTGCCAGATCGGCATTGAGCGTGGCCATGTCGATCCCGAGCTGGGCGGCGCGTTCGCGGTCGATCTTGAGATCCACCTGCGGCTGATCGAAGTCGAGATCGGAGTCCATGAAGATGAAGCGCCCGGTCGCCATCGCCCGCTGCATGATCTCGCTGGCGAACTGCTCCAGCTCCTCGAACGAACCGGTGGAACCCAGGACCACACTGACCGGTGCACCGTCGCCCGGAGTGGGCAGCTGCGGCGGCTGGATCGCGAACACCTCCAGCGCCGGGATGCGGTCCAGGCGTGGCTGCAGCTCCTCCTGCAGGATGGTCTCGGTATCCCGATCACGTTGATCCCAGGGTGCGAGGACGAAACCGCCCAGGGCCTGGTTGCCGGCACCGGCGATGCCCGGGCCGCCGCCAAAACCGTTCACGATGAAGATGTTATCGAGCTCCGGGATTTCGTCGAAGAAGCGGTCGGTCAACTCGGTGTTGCGTTCCAGCCAGTCCAGCCCCATGTAGGCGTCGCCCTCCATGATGGAAAACGCGAAGCCCTGGTCCTCCGGCGGCTCCAGCTCGCTCTGCGAGGTGACGAACAGGAAGTAGCAGGACACCAGCACGATGGCACCGAACACCGCGATGGTGAAGCGGTCATTCAGCGCCCCATGCAGGCGCCGACGATAGCGTTGCTGGAGAGAGTCGAAGCGTGCATCCAGCCAGCCTTCGATCCGTCCGCGCCTCTCGGTGGCGCCATCGCGCAGGATCTTCGAACACATCATCGGCGACAGCGTGATCGCAACAATGCCCGAGATCACGACGGTCGCCGCAAGCGTGAAGGCGAACTCGATGAAGAGCGTCCCGGTCAGCCCCCCGATAAAGCCCAGCGGGAGGAACACCGCCACCAGCGTGGTCGACATCGCCACGATCGGCCAGGCGAGTTCGCGCGCCCCCTGGATCGCCGCGTCCATGCGCGACATCCCCTCTTCGATATGACGGGAGATGTTCTCCAGCATGATGATGGCATCGTCCACCACGATGCCGATGGCCAGCACCATCGCCAGCAGGGTCAACAGGTTCAGCGAGAACCCCATCAGCAGCATCAGCATAAAGGTGCCGACCAGCGATAGCGGCACCGCCACGGCCGGAATAATCACGCTGCGCAACGAGCCGAGGAACAGGTAAATCACCACCAGCACGATCCCCAGCGCCAGGCCGATGGTCACCAGCACCTCGTCGATCGCACTCTGGATGTAGTCCGTGGAGTCGTAGACGATCTCGCCTTCCAGCCCCGAGGGCAGGCGCGGCAGGATGCGCTCGTCGAATACGTCGCGGACCTCGGCGATCACGTCCAGGGCGTTGGCATCCGGCGCCATCTCGATACCGACGAAGGTGGCCGCCTCGCCATTGAAGCGCACCGAGGTGTCGTAGTTCTCCGAGCCCAGTTCCACCTCGGCCACGTCGCCCAGGCGCACCAGGTCGCCGTCGGTCTCGAACAGGATCAGCTGCTCGAACTCCTCCGGACGACTCAGATCGGTATCCGCCGTCAGGTCCAGCCCAACCATGGAACCCCGCGTCTGGCCCACGGCGGACAGCACATTGTTGCGTTCCAGGGCCTCGCGCACGTCGCGCCCGGTCACACCAAAGGCGGCCATGCGATCGGCATCCAGCCAGGCGCGCATCGCAAAGCTCTGGGCACCCAGGATCTCGGCTCGCTGCACGCCGTTGATGGTGGCCAGTTCCGGCTGCACCTCGCGGATCAGGTAATCGGTGGTCTGGTTGTTGGACAGCCGTTCGGAGTAGAACGACATGTACATTGCGGCCACGTCCTGCCCCACGGACAGATCCACCACCGAGTCCTCGGCCTCCGCCGGCAGGTCGCTGCGAATCTTGTCCACCTGGGCCGCGATCTGGGTCAGGGCCACGTTGGGGTCGTAGTCCAGCTCCAGATGGGCCTCGACGATGCTGATCCCCGCGCGGCTGGTGGAGACGAGGTAATCGATGCCCTCGGCCTCGGCCACCTCGCGCTCCATCGGCGTGGTGATGAAGCCCTGCACCAGATCGGCATCCGCGCCGATATACGCGGTGCTGACGGTCACCACCGCGTTCTGCACCTCGGGGAACTGGCGCACGTTCAGGTCGAATACCGCGCGCACCCCGAACAACAGGATGAACAGACTCACCACCGTGGCGAGCACCGGCTTCTGGATGAAGATATCGGTAAAGCGCATGCCAGCGACCCCGCTCTAGCGATTCGCCGGGCGCGGGTCGCGCTCGGCATCGGGCTGGGCATCCTCGGTGATCTCGACCGGGGAGTCGTTTTGCAGCTTGAGCAGGCCACTGGCCGCGATACGCTCACCCGGCTCCAGCCCGTCAAGGACCTGCACCAGGTCACCACGGCGGGCGCCGGTCTCGATCAGGCGTTGTTCCACCCGCAACTGGCCTTCGTCATCCTCCGCGATCACGAATACCGATCGCCCCCAGGGCGCAAAGCGGATCGCGGTTTGCGGCGCGACCACCGCCTCCTCGGCCTCGCCGCGATCCAGCGTGACCCGGGCGAACTGCCCCGCACGCAGGCGGCCCTGTTCGTTTTCCAGCAGGGCCTGCACACGGAACATGCGCGAGGCCGCGCGGACCCGCGGCTCGATGGCCGTGACCTCGCCGGTGAACTCTTCGCCAAAGGCATCCACCTCCACACGGATGGCCTGACCCAGGGCGATCTCGCCCAGGCGGCGCTCCGGCAGGGTGAAATTCACATACAGCGGCTGCAACGCCTCCAGCACCACGATCGGATCCCCCGGCCCGACGAACTGCCCGACGCTCACTTCGCGGATACCCAGCTCGCCAGCAAACGGCGCGCGCAGGCTCTTCTGCTGGATGCGCGCCTCCTGCGCCTTCACCGAGGCCTGGGCCTGCTCGGCCTCGGCGACCCGGCGCTGAAATTCCGAATCCGAGATGTCGTTGCGTTCGATCAGGCCCCTGGCGCGCTCCAGCTCGCGACGTGCCAGGCGCTCGCCGGCCCGCAGATTGTCGAGCTCGGCCTCGTCCAGGGTGGTATCCAGGTCGACCAGCGGATCGCCGGCCTCGACCCGCGCCCCGTTCTCGAAGTGGATGGTCTCGACGATTCCCTGCGCCTCGAAGCTCAGGGTCGCGCCCTGCACGGCCTCCAGGCTACCGATCGCACGCACCTGCGGAGTCCAGGAGTCCGTCGTGACCTCGGCGGCGTTGATGGTCACCACCGGCTCCGGCATATCTTCGAAGTACTCTGCGATCTGCTGATCGACAAAGGCCTTGAAGCCGAAAATACCGCCGAGCACGATGGCCACTGCCACCAGCATAAGGATGAAACGCTTCATTCAGGATCTCCCGGATCCGGCGGATTCAATGCCGCCTGCATCTTGAGTTGTAGCCGAAGTGCTAGCCGGCGGGTGGTGCGTCGCCCGCGCCGATGCCCGCATCGTGCAGCGCCGCACGCACGCGCTCGGTCTCCGCGCGCACCACCGTGGGCTCGTCCGGGTCCAGACGCGGTTCCCAGCGCCAGCCGGTCATCAGGGCGTGGAAATGCCGGATCAGGTGGTCATAGGGCCGGTGGATGTCGTATGCATCGAGCAGGCCCTGCGCATTGGCAAGGCTCTGCATCCCCACGTTCAGTGCCCAGGGGCCCAGCCCCATCTCCTCCTCGGAGATCTCGCGGGCCGGGGGCAGGTCGCCGCGTTCGCGGGCCTCGGCCACCACCGCGCGCACCGCCTCGCTGATCGGCTTGCCGGCCTCCAGCAATGCCGTGCGGCGCGGAGCCGAGACATTGGCCCATACGACCTCGGTCACCAGGTACTGGGTCAGCCGGTAGTAGTCCGGGTTTTGCGCGGCGAAATCGATGTCCGTCAACACGATCGCGAGCATGCGCGAGCGCGTACCCAGGGAGAGCTCGGGGATGGCCCGGAAAAGCGCCGCCCGTTGCAGTGTCGTGCGTGCCGCCACCGCCGCCAGCAGGTCCTCTTTCGACTCGAAGTGCTGGTACAGCGTACCGGTCGCGTACTCGCAGTCCGCCGCCAGCTTCGACATTTGCAGGGCCAGCAGGCCGTCCTCGCGGATGCGCTCGTGCGCCCGCTCGATGAACAGCGCCTCGCGCATCTCGCGCTCGCGGCGTTTGCGATCCCCGGTAGTCATGGCGCTCAGCATATCGAACCCACGACGATTTTTGAACCCGATTCAAAGACGATTCCGAAAAAGGCCGGGGACAGCATGCCCCGGCCCCCGATTCGAGTATTCAGCCCGTCTCGCGCAACAGCCGCACGATCGCGTCGGCGACACTCTTGCTGGACTGCGGGTTTTGCCCGGTCACCAGCTTGCCGTCCACCACCACGTGATCGGCCCAGTCGTCGGCGGTATCCACCTCGCCGCCGAGCTCCTGCAGCTTGTCCTGCAGCAGGAACGGCATCGCAGTGTCCAGCTGGACCGCCTTCTCCTCACTGTTGGTGAAGGCCGCCACCTTGCGCCCCTTCACCGCGGAACTGCCATCCGCCAGCATCGCACCGACCAGACAGGCCGGCCCGTGACAGACGGCGCCAACCACCTTGTCGTTGTCCATGAATTCCGCGACCAGGCGCTGGACATGCGGGTTGTCCGGCAGATCGAACATGGTGCCGTGGCCGCCGGGGAAAAAAATCGCGGCATAGGCCCCGTGGTTGGTGTTCGCGTCCAGCGCGATGGTGTCATCCAGGGCCTCCTGTGCAGCCACGGCGGCTGCACCCGGATGACTGGCCTCCAGACTTTTCGGATCCAGCGGCACGGGGCCGCCCTTCGGACTGGCCACCTTGACCTCGAAACCCGCCTTGCGGAAGCGATCATAGGGCTCGGCGAACTCGTCGAACCATACGCCCGTCGCCTGGCCTGGAGCGATCTCGCCGTGACTGGTTACTACCATCAGAATCGTCTGGCTCATCCCTTGTCTCCTTGCATCCATGTCTCCGGTGGACTCGCCGGCCGGCTACAGGTTCCTGGTGCGCAAGGCTTGGGTAAACGAGCAGCGAGTCAGACGGCGAAAGACAGACGCGGAAGGATCCAGCAACCGAGAGCGCCGAAGAACCGCGCGGCCGGATAGCCGCGGGCTGGGCATCACACGCGGTAGTACTCGCGATACCACTCGACGAAGCGCGCAATACCGTCTTCGACCACCGTCGCGGGGGCATAGCCCACGTCCTCGCGCAGGGCCTCGACATCGGCATAGGTGTCCGGGACATCCCCCGGCTGCAGCGGGAGGAGGTTCTTCTCGGCCTTCTTGCCCAGGCAGTCCTCGAGCACCTCGATGTAGCGCATCAGCTCCACCGGCTCGTGGTTGCCGATGTTGTACAGCCGGTAGGGGGCTGCGCTGGTGGCCGAGTCGGGCTCGGCCCCGTTCCAGTCGGGGTTGCGCGGGGCCACGTGATCCAGGGTGCGGATCACGCCCTCGACGATGTCGTCGATGTAGGTGAAGTCGCGCCGGTGGTGGCCGTAGTTGAAGACGTCGATCGGCTCGCCCGCCAGGATCTTCTTGGTGAACATGAACAGCGCCATGTCCGGGCGGCCCCAGGGGCCGTAGACGGTGAAGAAGCGCAGCCCGGTCACCGGCAAGTCGTAGAGATGGCTGTAGGTATGCGCCATCAGCTCGTTGGCCTTCTTGCTGGCGGCGTACAGGCTCAGCGGGTGATCGACGTTGTCGTGCACCGAGAACGGCATGGTGGTGTTGGCGCCGTAGACCGAGCTGGAGCTGGCGTAGACCAGGTGCTCGACACCGTTATGCCGGCAGCCCTCCAGGATGTTGCCGAAGCCGACCAGGTTGGTGTCGACGTAGGCCGCCGGGTTCTCCAGCGAATAGCGCACGCCGGCCTGGGCCGCCAGGTTCACCACCCGCTGCGGCCGGTGCTCGCGGAACACCCGTTCCATCGCGGCGCGATCGGCGATGTCCTCGCGCACTTCGGTGAAGTTCGGGTGGTCCTGGGTGCGCGCCAGGCGCGCCTCCTTCAACGAGACGTCGTAGTAGTCGTTCAGGTTGTCGACGCCGATCACCTGGTCGCCGCGCTCCAGCAGGCGCAGGCTCAGGGCGCTGCCGATAAAGCCGGCCGAACCGGTCACAAGAACTTTCATCGCGTTAGTCCTGGTCGTCCGGCAGCGTAATGTTCAGCTCGAGGACCTCGCAGTCCCCTTCGCGGTCCACGTTCATCTGCACGGCCTCGTCGTCCACCTGAACGTATTTGCGGATCACCTGCAGCAGCTCCTGCTGCATGGCCGGGAGGTAGTCGGGCCCGGAGCGCGCCGCACGCTCGCGCGCCACGATGATCTGCAGACGCTCCTTGGCAACGCTGGCACTCTTCTGCCGCGGCTGACGGAAGTAATCGAAAATCCCCATGATCAACCCTTGAACAGGCGCCCGAAGAAGCCCTTCTTCGGTACATCGACAAAGCGCAGCGGGCGTTCCTCGCCCAGGAACCGGTCCACCGCGTCCTGGTAGGCCTGCCCGGCGTCGGATTCCTCGTCCAGCACCACCGGCTGTCCGGCGTTCGAGGCATTCAGCACCGCCTGGGATTCCGGGATCACGCCCAGGAGTTCGATCGCCAGGATCTCGCCGACGTCCTCGATGCTCAGCATTTCGCCGCGTTCGGCGCGCTCGGCGGAGTAACGCGTCAGCAGCAGCTTGCCCTCGATCGGCTCACCGCCTTGCTCCACCTTGCGCGTCTTGCTCGCCAGGATGCCGAGGATGCGGTCGGAGTCGCGTACCGAGGAAACCTCCGGGTTGGTCACCACGATCGCCTCGTCGGCAAAGTAGGCGGCCATCAGTGCGCCGCGCTCGATCCCGGCCGGGCTGTCGCAGACGATAAAGTCAAAGTCGTCGGACAACTCGTTCAGCACGCGCTCCACGCCATCCTGGCTCAGGGCGTCCTTGTCGCGGGTCTGCGAGGCGGGAAGGATGTAGAGGTTGTCCACACGCTTGTCGCGGATCAGGGCCTGCTTCAGGTTCGCATCGCCGTTGATCACGTTGACAAAGTCGTACACCACGCGCCGCTCGCAGCCCATGATCAGGTCGAGGTTGCGCAGACCGACGTCGAAATCGATCACGACGGTCTTGTGACCGCGCTGGGCCAGGCCAGTGGCAATCGCGGCCGAGGTGGTGGTCTTGCCCACCCCGCCCTTGCCGGAGGTAATCACTACGATACGTGCCATGTTGGCGGTAGCTCCTTGTCGTCTTGCACGCGCGCGGCGTTCCCGGGGCGTGCGGACGGGTTCCTGTCATTCGTGACCGGCAGACGGCCGGTCAGATCTCCGCGATCTTGAGGCTTTCGTCGTCCAGTGTCACCAGCCGATTCTCGCCGCGTTCGGCTTCCGTGATGTCTTCGGCGATCCGGTAGTGTCCAGCGATGGACAACAGCTCGGCGTCCAGGCGCCGACAGAAGATACGCGCGGTCACCAGGCCGCGCACCCCGGCCAGCGCACGCCCACGTAACGGACCCAGCACATGGATATGCCCGTCCGCCAGCAGTTCGGCGCCCGGCGAGACTGCACCGGTCACGATCAGGTCCCCCCCACGGGCGTAGATCTGCTGCCCGGAACGCACCGGTTGATCGACGATACGCGTCGCACTGTGGACCGCCGCCACGGCGGCCGGCGGGCGTTCCTGCTCGGGCTCGACGGCCTTGTCCTGCACCGGGGGCTCATCCTCCAGTGGCACCTCGCCGGAGGGTGCGCCGCCACGCCCGCCCAGCTGCAGCACCGGCAGGACGTCGAACAGTTCGGCATAGCTCTGCAGGCGCTCGGCGGCGGCGCCTGCCTGCAGGCCGATCAGCTTGAAGCCCTCGGCGCGCACGCGCTCGATGGTTGCCTGCAGGTCGGACTCCGGGCTCTCGGCCACTGCCTCCAGATCGAGCACGATGGGCATGTCGCGCATCAGATCCGGGGCCTGGTCGCGCCGCGCGGCCAGCACCTCGCCCAGAACCTGCGGATCGGTCTGGTACACGCGCAGCACCGAGACCAGCATCATGCGGCCTTTCAATTCAATGGCCTGGACAGAACTCGGGGACGCGCTCATCGGATCGGCTGGCTCGCTGGCGGTGACGTGCACAAAACAGGGGCGGCGTCCGGCATCTGGGGCGCCGGACAGGACGTGCGCTTTATAGCGCGGACAGGGAAAGCGCAGCAAGGGTGCGGGGTCACTCCCGCCGCCGCATCAGCTGCGCGGCGGGCCCGGGATCAGCGTGTTGGTGCGGCGCACGTAGTCGGCATAACCGGGGCGGGATTCATGCAGACGACTTTCCAGCAACGTGACGCCGGACACACGCAGGATCAGCAGGATCATCAGCACCGCCGAGGGCACGGCCCACCAGCCGCCCGCAGCCAGGGCCAGCAGGCCGAACCCGACCCAGACCACAATCTCGCCGAAATAGTTGGGATGACGGCTGTAGCGCCACAGGCCGCGATCCATCACCTGACCGCGATTGCCCGTATCGGCGCGAAAACGTGCCATCTGCGCATCCGCGAGCGTCTCGAAAAAAAGCCCCACCGCCCAGAACAGCAACCCGCCGACGGCCAGCGGCCACCACACCGCCTCGGCCCGCACCACGGCCAGCATGGGCAGGCCGATCACTGCCACCAGTGCGCCCTGCAGCCAGAAAATCGTGACCAAACTGCGCGCGGCGAAGGCACCATCGCTTCGGCCCGCGCGCATGTCCGTGTAGCGCCCATCCTCGCCGTGGCCCCAGTTGCGCCAGGTGATGAAGAGCGACAGACGCAGCCCCCACAACAGCACCGGGATCACGATCCACAGCCCCAGCAAGGGCCACCCGGCCAGTCCCCACCACACCAGCGTGACCAGCACGAAACCCAGACCCCAGTAGCGGTCCACCAGGCTCGCGTCGCGCCGCAACACGCTCGCCGCCCAGACCCCCGTCATCAGGGCCAGCGCCGCGCCGAACCCGACCAGGAACATCACCCAACCGGCCATCCGCTAGGCCTCGGGCCGGCGAAACAGGATATGCGACACGAACCACTCGTTCCCGCCGCGATAATCGAACAATTCGGCGCAGGCCATGTAGAACATCCGCCAGCGCTGAAACCACAGCGCCGCGTCCTGTTCCCCGTAGGTCTGCTCGAACAGTGGCATCAGCTCGTCCCGCGCTGCGTCCTGGCGCGCCAGCCAGGCGTTCAGGGTGCGCGCGTAGTGGTGGCCGTTCACCCGCCACTGACGCACAACGCGCAGATCCTCCTGAAAATGCCGCGCCAGATCATCCGATGGCATCAACCCGTCGCGGAAGAAGTACTGCCCCATCCAGTCGTGATCGCCCTCGCTCTCGAAGAAGTAGGCGAACTCGCGATGGGCGAAGACATGCATGAACAACTGCCCGCCCGGACACAGCCAGGTCGCCACGCGCCGCAGCAGCTCGGGCCAGTTGCGCATGTGCTCGAACATCTCCACCGAGACCACCCGGTCGAATCCGGTCTGGTCCGGGGCAAAGGTGTTCATGTCCGCGGTGATGATCGTCAGGTTTTCCAGCCCGCGCGCGTCCCGGCGGGCCTCGATCGAGGCCCGCTGGGACGCCGAGTTGGACACCGAGACGATGCGCGACTTCGGGTATTGCTCCGCCATCCAGAGCGACAGCGAACCCCAGCCGCAGCCCAGCTCCAGGACCTGCTGCCCGTTCTCGAGGCCCGCGCGTTCGCAGGTCAGCTGCAGCATGGCGGCCTCGGCACCGCGAAGATCGTCCACGCCCTCCGGCCACCAGGCGCAGGAGTATTTCAGCCACGGCCCGAGGCAACGCTCGAAATATTCGGTCGGAACCTCGTAGTGCTGCTCGTTCGCCACCTCGGTGGACAACGCCACGGGCGCGGCACGCATCGCCTCGATCAACGCATAACGCCGCTCCATCGCCTCCTCGGCCGGGGCCCCGCACTCGCGCAACCGCTCCGCCAGCAGCCGCCGAATGCCGGCCCGCACGAGCGGATCCGGCAACCGTCCCTGTTCCGCCCATTCAATCATCCGCTGCATGCCGTGCGTCCCCGCGTTGAGATGTTTCGTTGACCCGGCGAGAGGCATGCGGTTCCCCGGTGGCCGAGCACGTACAAAACCGGATCGCTGACACACAGGCCCGCAGGGGTGCTAGATTGTGGCCTTAACCAGCTGCATACCGCTCATGGCGCAACGTCACCGGATTCCGGCCCGAACCCTGCATCGCGTCTGGGCGCCCTTCTCCAAGGGCGTTCAGGAGCGTCTCGAAACCTTCTTGGGCGAGCTCGACGACCGCCTGATGGATGCCTCCGAGCGCGCGATCGATTCCCAGCGCGCGGCCCAGAATCTTGCCCTTTCGCGCCAGATTCGCATGGCGAGTGGCGCCATCCTCCAGCGTTTTCGTGACCGACTTCACAATGCGATCCTGCCCGAAGAGCCGGAACACGCGCTCCCTGCCACGGGCGAACACGAGCTGAGCCTGATGGACGCCGCCGATACCGAGCGCGAGGTGGCCCTGCGCAAGCTGGTCACGGGCGCGCGTTCCGTAATGTCGGCCGAAATCGATGCCCTGGAAACGGTCACCCGGGACTACCACCTGGTCCCCACACCCGAAGACGCCCCCTGGCACCCGCATGCCCTGGGCGAGGCCTTCCTGGAGGCACTGGAGGCCGTGCCCCTGCCACCGGAAGACTGTCTGGTGCTGCTGCACTGGTTCGATCGCGACGTGATGCGCGAACTGCAGCCGGAGATGCAGGCGCTGATGCAGGCCTTCCGTGACGCCGGCTTCGCGGTGCCCGAGGCACACGCCAGGGCACGCACCCGGCCGGGCGCTACTGCTCCGGCCTCTTCTTCCGCGCCTCAGGCTCCAGCCGGGGGCAGCGGGCCACCCCCTTCCGGCCCTTCCGGCGCAACGGGCAATTGGGCGCAATTCGGTTATCAGGTGCCCGTCTCGGGACAGGTCGTCGCCAACACCGGTGTGGCACCCGGGACCGGTGCCGGCTACGGCTCGGCGGCAGAGGCGGTAACAACCGTCCTTAACAGCGCTCCGCCCAGCACGCTGGAACCCTTCGTGATGGACCTGCTGCAGGGCCTGTTCGACATGATCCTGAAGCGCGACGACCTCAACCCCGCGTTGCGCGAACCCCTGTCCGATCTGCAGCTCCCGCTGGTGCGCATCGCCATGCGCGAGACGCATTTTTTCCGTGACCGAACGCACCCGGCCCGGCAGATGACCGGCCTGCTGCTGAACATCGCACTGCGCATTGATCCCGACCTGCCGCTGGAAGAGGCCCGGGGCCTGCCGCTCAGCCGCCTGGTCTTCGAGAACGTCGAACGCGTGCGCAACGCAGGCCTTGGCGACAGTGAGGCCTTCAACGAGGCACTGACGCGCCTGCAGGACGATCTCGCCGAGGTCGAGGAGAAGATCGCCCATCAGGCGGCCGATGAACAGGCCGAGGCACAGCAGGAAGAGCGCACCCTGGAGATCACCTACAACGTGGAGTCCACGGTGGAGCGCACCGTGATCTCCATGGGCCAGGACATCCCCGACGAGGCCCGCGAGCAACTGATGGATGCCTGGGTTCCGTTAATGACCGCGCAGAAGACTGCCGAGGCACGGAGCGGTGATGCGGACGACACAACCGCAGCGGCCACCCCCGGGAGCGAAGCCACCAACGACAACGACGGCATGGCCCTGCTTCACGAACTGCTGGCTCTGATGCAGGCGGAACCGGATTTTCAGGCCTCGGCGCCATTGCTGGCGCGCATCCGCGCGTTTCTCGATCGAGCCCCTTTGACGAAAGAAGAACGTGCCCGCATCAAACAGGACCTGGTCAGCGCTCACCTGGTCGCCGCCGGAAAACGGCGCTCGGCACCGGCCGAACCTCCCTCGCCCGAGACAGGCACCTCCACGACGTCGACGGACAAGGCCGGTTCCGCGGAAGAGCGCATGCAAAAGGCCCGGAAGCGGGCCGGCAGCCGGTCGAGTTCGATGTTCGATACCTCACCCCGGCATGCCGACGACGATCCGTCCCTGATGCGCGACCATGACGACGAGCATGTCGAGCATGCCGACAACCTGATCTCCGGCACCTGGATCCAGTTCACCTCCCCCGCCGGCACCCGGGTCACGCGCATGAAGCTGGTCTGGCGCGGCAGTCACGCCGGACGCCTGCTGTTCACCGATGCCGCCGGGCGCGCCAAGCGCCAGCACAGCATTCAGGGTCTCGCCCACGAATTCCGCAGCGGGCGCGCCCAGATCATTCCGGAAGAATCGCTGTTCGATCACCTGATGGACCAGCGCCTCGGCCAGACCGCCTGAATCCCGGCCGCGCCAAACGGTGGAGCCACGCGGACCTTTCCCGCGCCGCGGCGGTCCATCTTCCGGGACCATACGGAAGACACCAATGACGCGCTCAATGACGGCCCTGTTCGCGGGCCTGGTACTGGGGATTCTGATGACCGGATGCAGCAGCCCGCAGAAGATGCCGACCGTGGACCACGTCGAACTCGATCGCTACATGGGCGACTGGTACGTGATCGCGAATATCCCCACCTTCCTCGAGCGCGATGCCTACAACGCGCTGGAGCAATACGCGCTGAACGACGACGGCACCATCGCCACCACCTTCTCGTTCAACAAGGGCGGCTTTGACGGGCCGCGCCGCGAGTACAACCCGACGGGCTTCGTGCAGAGCGAGGACAACGCCGAATGGGGCATGCGGTTCCTGTGGCCGTTCAAGGCCGAGTTCCTGATCGTCTACCTCGACGAGGACTACAGCCAGACGGTCATCGGCCGCAGCAAGCGCGACTACGTCTGGATCATGGCGCGCGAACCGGCGATGCCCGAGGACGACTACCAGGCCATCCTCGCCTACCTCGACGAACTCGGGTACGACACCGACGAGATCCAGCGCGTACCCCAGCGCTGGGACGACTGACGCCCCCTTGGGAAACACTGATCAATGCACACGCTCGCGCTCGAGTCGCTTTTGCGTGCGAACAAGGCACGGTGACTGCCGTGCAGTCATTCTGCACAAGGGAGCCGCAACGCCGTGCGCGCGCCCGTTTTCATCAACAACGGGCGGCCGAGCCCCTGCTTTTCAATGGATTGTGGGGTTGGCACCCCAGGTTCCCCGATCCTGCGTCGTGCAGCGGGTAGAACCACTACCCGCTGCACGACGCGTCTTGTCTCGGAAAACCTGGGGTGCCAACGCGAGCGCGTACATTGATTGTTTCCCTTGCTGCGGGGGGCCTAATCCCTGACGCGCCCGTAGCCGCCGCCGCCCGGAGTCCGGATCTCCACCGCATCCCCCGGCGCCACCGACTGGCGATCACAGCCTGCCATCGGCTCGCGCGTGCCATCCGCGCGCAGGATGGCATCCTCGCCCAGCGCCCCCGGCTCGCCATCCGCCAGCCCGAATGGAGGAACGCGGCGCCGATTGGCCAGTAGCACTACCTCCATCGCCGCATCAAAACCCAACCGCCGGATCACGCCGTCACCCCCCCAGCGCTGCCCCCGGCCGCCGGAGCCCCGGCGATAGCCGAACTGTTCTACCCGTACCGGGAAACGACTCTCCAGGACCTCCGGGTCGGTCAGGCGCGAGTTGGTCATGTGCGTCTGCACCGCACTCGCCCCGTCATAGCCGGGCCCGGCCCCGGCGCCACCGGCGATGGTCTCGTAGTACTGCCGCTCGGCATCGCCGAAGGTCAGGTTGTTCATCGTGCCCTGGGCCGCGGCCTGCACCCCGAGGGCGCCGAACAACGCATCGGTCACGACCTGCGAGGTCTCGACGTTGCCCGCCACCACGGCAGCGGGTGGGGACGGGTTCAGCAGACAACCCTCCGGGATCGCCAGATCCACCGGCGCCAGGCAGCCATCGTTCAGGGGAATCTCGTCCTCCAGCAGCGTGCGCAGCACGTACAGCACCGCCGCACGGACGATGGAGCCCGGGGCGTTGAAGTTGTCCTCGCGGGCCGGCGAGGACCCCGCGAAATCGATTCGCAGGCGGCGCGCTCCCGGATCGGGGGTCACGGCCACCCGGATCTCGGCCCCGTTGTCCAGCGCATAGGTGAACGTGCCACCCTCCAGGCCCGCGATCAGCCGTTGTACCGCCTCGGTGGCGTTGTCCTGCACATGCCGCATGTAGGCCGCCACCGTGGCCGCGCCATATTCGTCCAGCAGCCGGCCCAGCTCTTCAAGCCCCTTGCGGTTGGCCGCCACCTGGGCCTCCAGATCGGCCAGATTCTGCTCCGGGTTGCGTGCCGGCCACTCGCCCGAACCCAGTAGCGTCCGCATCTCCCCGGTCGCGAAGCACCCGTCGCGCACGAGAAGGGTCGGTGGGATCAGCACCCCCTCTTCTGCCAGACGGCGGGAGAAGGCCGGCATAGAACCCGGCGTGATGCCGCCGACATCGGCATGGTGGCCGCGCGAGGCCACGAAAAACGCCGGTTGCGCGATCCCGGCCTGCGGATCCTCCGTCACTGCATCCCCGGGACCCACGAAGACCGGTGTCACCACGGTGATGTCCGGCAGATGGGTGCCACCGTTGTAGGGGTCGTTCAGTACCCAGGCGTCTCCGGGCCGCAGATCACCCTCCGCCGCCGCGACCACCGCCCGCACGCTGGCACCCATCGAGCCCAGATGCACCGGCATGTGGGGAGCATTGGCGACCAGATTCCCGCTGGCATCGAACAGTGCGCAGGAGAAATCCAGGCGTTCCTTGATGTTCACCGAATGGGCGGTATTGCGCAGGGTGAAGCCCATCTGGTCGGCAATCGCCATGAAGCGATTGTTGAAGACCTCGAGCAGAATGGGATCGCGCGGGATCTCGTCCGGGTCGGCGGCCGCTGGCTGCACCCGCCGACCCGCGCCCGTCTCGCGCTCCAGGCGCAACGTGCCATCGTGCTCGATCCGGCCCCACCAGCCCGGCTCCAGCACCAGCGTGGCGGTAGCCTCGATCACCAGTGCCGGCCCTGCCAGCGTCATCCCGGGGCCCAGGGCCTCGCGCCGGTACAGGGGTACGTCGCGCAGCTCGCCCGCCACCACCATCGCGACCGTATCCGCCTCCGGTGCGGGACGCTCGACCATCGCTGCCGGTGACCGATCCGGCGGCGCCTCCGCCGCAGTCGCGATGGCCTCGGCCGCCGCGACCGCTACCACCAGCTCGCGATCCGGCGGGGCAAAGCCGTAGCGCCCGCGATAAGCCGCAGCGAAGGCCTCCATCAGAGAATGGGTGGAGCCGGCCGGGACCTCCAGCGCCGTATCCGAGCCGGCAAGCCGCAGATGCAGCCGTCGCTCGACACGCATAGCCCCGGGTTCCACCCCCTGTTCCGCCAGGGCCTCAGCGGCGGCCTCGGCCTGATCCTCCAGAGCGGCGTCGATCGCCACTGCATGTTCGTCGTCCAGTGGCCATTCCAGGCTCCGCTCACGCAGGGCGCGCAGTTCACCCAGCCCCATCCCGTAGGCGGACAACACGCCTCCCAGCGGATGGAACAGGATGTGGCGCATGCCCAATTGCTCCGCGACCCGACAGGCATGCTGCCCACCCGCCCCGCCAAAGCAGACCAGGGCATAGCGCGAGACGTCATGGCCCCGCTGCACCGAGATGGTCTTGATTGCCTGGGCCATGTGCTCGACTGCGATCTGCAGCAGCCCCTCGGCCAGCGCCACCGGTGTCACCTCCTCGGCCGTCATCGACATGATCTGAACGGCCTGCTCATCGAACTGCTTCCGGACCGGCTCCGGGTCCAGCGGGCGGTCGCGCTCGGGGCCGAACACGGCCGGGAAATACTCCGGTCGCAAGCGCCCCAGCAGCACATTGCAGTCAGTCACCGTCAATGGCCCGCCCTGGCCGTAGCAGGCCGGGCCGGGTTGCGCGCCGGCAGACTCCGGCCCGACCCGCAGGCGGATCCCGTCGAAGCGGCAGACCGACCCACCGCCAGCAGCCACGGTATGGATATCCAGCATCGGCACGCGCAGACGTGCGCCGGCCACCTCGCTCTCCTGGCGGCGTTCCAGTTCCCCGGCCAGATGCGCGACATCGGTGGAGGTCCCGCCCATGTCGAAGGTGATCAGGCGCTCGAACCCCAGGGGCGCGGCAGTCTTCAGCGCGCCGACGATGCCGCCGGCCGGCCCGGACAGGATCGCGTCGCGGCCGCGAAAATGCGCCGCGTCCACCAGCCCGCCATGCGACTGCATGAAACGCAGCGGCACATCCCCCAGTTCGCCGGCCACCTGATCGACATAGCGGCGCAGCACGGGCGACAGGTAGGCATCCACCACCGTGGTCTCGCCACGCGGCACCAGCTTGATCAGCGGGCTGGTCGCGTGGCTGGTCGCCACCTCGGCAAAGCCCATCTCCCGCGCGAGCGCCGCGATGGCCTGCTCATGCGCCGGATAGCGATAGCCGTGGATACAGACGATCGCCACCGAACGAATGCCGTCATCCAGCGCCGCCTGCAGGCGCGGACGCAGCGCATCAAGATCCACCGGCTGGAGGACCTCCCCGGCCGCATTCACCCGTTCGCGCACCGCGGCCACTTGCGCATAGATCGGCTGTGGCAGGCGGATGATGCGCGCAAACAGGTCGGGCCGCGCCTGGTGCCCGATCGCCAGTGCGTCCTCCAACCCTGCGGTGATTACCAGGAGGGTCGGCTCGCCCTTGCGCTCCAGTAGCGCGTTGGTCGCCACCGTGGTGCCCATACGCAGCTCGTGGATCACCCCGGCGGGGATCGCGGCGCCGGCGGCCAGCCCGAGGAGGTCGCGGACACCCTGCACCGCGGCGTCGGCATACGCCTGCGGGTTGTCCGACAGCAGCTTGCGGGTGTGCAACCGTCCTTCCGGGTCGCGCGCGACCAGGTCGGTGAAGGTGCCGCCGCGATCCACCCAGAACTGCCATTGGTTGTCGGTTCCGGCTTGAGTCATGTCTGCCGCTCTGGTTTGATCACGTGAACTCGGGCGCCGCGCGCCAGTCGCAAGCGCGTCACCTAAAAGGAAATGCTCCCGCATGGATCCCGTCACCCAAGCCAGCCTGGGCGCCGTTGTCGGCGGCCTGACCCTCGGATCACGCCTGGGCCGCAAGGCCATCCTGCTGGGCGCCGCCGTAGCCATCGTCCCGGACCTGGACGTGCTTATAGCCTACGGGGACGACGTCTCCGATTTCATCTATCACCGCGGCTTCAGCCACTCCTTGCTGGTCCATCTGCTGGTCGCGACGGGCATAGCGGGCCTGCTCGCACGCATCCCGGCCACCCGCGATATCGGCTTCGGACGCTGGTGGTGGTTCCTGTTCCTGGTGCTGTCCACGCATGTGCTGCTGGATGCGCTCACCACCTATGGTACCCAGCTCCTGTGGCCCTTCGCCGGGCCGGTCGGGACAGCCTCGATCTTCGTGATCGACCCGCTCTACACCCTGCCCCTGCTGGTCGCCGCGATCGGCGCGCTGTTCTACCGCTTCGCCCCCAGGCTGCTGGTGGCCGGACTGGTCCTCTCCACCACCTATGCCGGGTCCGGACTGGCGCTGAAGGCCTGGATCGACCACCGCATCCAGCCCACCCTTATCGCGATGGACCTGCAGGACCAGCCGCGCATAGTGCAGCCTACCCCGTTCAACCTCCTGCTGTGGCGCATCACCGTCGTGGATGATGACCGATTCCTGGAGGCATGGGTGGGCATCCTCGACCAGCCGGTCCGTCCGGACTTCGAGGCCTTCGAGCGCGGCGCGCACCTGCAGGACGAGGCCCTGGCCCTGGAGGACGGCCAGCGTCTGCGATGGTTCGCCGGTGACTTCCTGCGCTTCCACCGGGCCGAGTACACCGATGCCCCCGACCGGCTGGTCGTCACCGACCTGCGCCTCGGCGCACCCGGCTACTTCCCGTTCGGCTTCGAGATCGCCGAGGAACGCGACGGCGACTGGCACCCCATCACCAGCCGCCAGGTCCCCGAGACCGGCCCGCGCCAGGACGCAATCCGCGCGATCGGCGCGCGCATCATCGACCCGGAAGGCGCCCCCTGCCTGATGGACCTGGCAGCGCCCGACTACGCCATCACCCAGCCGCCCCCGCGCTGCCGCCTGCAGATGCCGTGATCGGATCCGACGAGCCTGAACCGGGACCCGCGGCCGCCTGCGAACTGTGTGGCCGCGAGATGGACGCGCTGACCCGCCACCACCTGATCCCGCGCAAGCAGCACCGGCGCAAGCGCATCCGCCGGCGCTTCAGCCGCGCCGAGCGCGAGGCCCGCATCCTGTGGGTCTGCCGCCCCTGCCATGACCACATCCACAAACACTTCGACGAGCAGACCCTGGCGGAACGCCTGAACACCCGCGAGGCACTCCTCACCGAACCTGTGGTACAGGGTTTTATCGCCTGGATCGCCCGCCACCCACCCGGCTTCAAGCCCCGCAGCTAGCCCCCGGGCACTGGACGGCCATTCTTCGAGCCCCGATCGCTTTCGCCTGCACCTGCACCTGCGGTGGCTGGCCCTGGTTCGTCGCCAGTGTTTACGTGCCTCCATCCAGCCGCCTGCCGGGTCAGGCTGGCCCCGGTTCGTCCTCTGTGTTTCCGTACTTTCGGTCCGCCACCTGCCAGGCGCTGACTCGCCAGCGCGCCCCGAGTTACTTCTTTGCTCGTGCAAAGAAGTAACCAAGAAACACGCCCGACTGCCGCGACCCCGGCCCGCTGCGCGAGATGGGGTTTCCCTCGCTCCGAGGCTTTTCGCGGGCGGCGCTGAACTCGCTGCGCCTGCGGCTCCGCTCAGACATCCAGCGCCCCGTGTCTATTTAGAATCGTCCCGCGAAAAGCCTCTCCACTCGGCGCGACGACAACGGGGAGGAAGGTCCAAACAACGGCGATCCCGGCGTTCTTGCCAGTGGATGATAGCTAGGTCTTCGAGCATCTTCGGCACGCTCGGCCTGCGGCCGTTGCGTGCCGCGCCCGCGTAGCGGGCGCCGGGGAGCGTAGGATGCCGATGAGCGTAGCGAATCGCATCAGGGTGTCGCACGGCGTGGGGAACGGTGCGTTTCGCTGCGCTCAACCGCACCCTACGGGATACCGCCTGTTTTGACCTTCATCTCCCGTATGGAGCCCCTTGCGGAAGGGTCCTCGGGCCGGGAGAAGGCGCTGGATGTCTGAGCGGAGCGCAGCGCAGCGAGTTCAGCGCCGCCGGCCCGAGGGCCCTGGAGCAAGGTTCCCGGGCGAAATCCGGGGGCCCTTCTTTGGGTACTTTCTTGGGCAAGCAAGAAAGTACCTCGCGGCGCGCTGGCGAGACAGCGCCTGGCAGGCGGCCGGACGAAGGCACGTAAACACCCAACGACGAACCGGGGCCAGCCACAACAAGGCAGGCGGCGGACCGAAGACACCGTAAACACCGAAGGACGAACCAGGACCCAGCCACCCACGGACAAGCAGGATCCCCGAGGCCGCAGATGCGAAAGGTACCGCTGCACGGCACCCGTCGAACCATCATGTTCGATTTCTCGGGTTCGAATCCCGATACGCCAGGGGCTGGAAATGCAAAAGGGGCCACTCGGGCCCCTTTGCTTGAATCTGGCGGAGAGGGAGGGATTACTCGGCACTACGTGCCTCGCCCTTCGGGTCGTCGCCTGCGGCGACGCTCGGGTGCCGCTGCACGGCACCCGCCGAACCATCATGTTCGATTTCTCGGGTTCGAATCCCGATACGCCAGGGGCTGGAAATGCAAAAGGGGCCACTCGGGCCCCTTTGCTTGAATCTGGCGGAGAGGGAGGGATTCGAACCCTCGATACGGGGTTACCGTATACACACTTTCCAGGCGTGCGCCTTCGACCGCTCGGCCACCTCTCCATTTTTCCGCAACCGCTGGACGGTCACGAAGCGCGGAATCCTAAACCAGGCGCGGCAGCGGCGCAATGGAGGGGACGAAAAACAGCAGCTTGCGGGATCAGGAACCGCCCTTGCCCGGCAGACCGGGAAAAGCGTGCACATTGCCCCCGGCAGTTCCCGCATCGTGAATGCGCGGGGTACCCACGGCCGTGACCTCGTCGATCCGGATCAGCGCATGCATCGGCACATGGAAGCGCTCCACACCCTCGAACTCGGTGCGCAAGCGCTCCTCCGAGGGATCCACCACCACCTGTGTGCGCTCGCCGAACAACAGGCCCTCGATGGTGACGAAACCGTAAAGCTCGTCCTGGTAAACGTCACGGGCGTACAACTCGTACGTTTTTCCGTTGTTCAGAAAATTGATTCGGTACCGCAGATTCTTGTCCATGGGCTCCATCATGGGGGAGCAACCGCAGATTGCAACGGGTTGGCGTTGGTCCGGAGCGCCAGAGTCGGTATGATTCCGGGCGTTATCCGCATGGGTCCCGGCACGCCAACGATGAATTCCTCCCAGGAGCTGCTCGATCATTTGAGCCGCAACAGCTCGCCGTACCAGGATCCGCTCACGCGGATTCGCTGGGATGCGCTGTCTTCGGAGGACTACTGGATCCCGGAAGAGGCCATCTCGCTGTTCGGCACGCCAGAATATTCCGCGCTGTCGGGCGAGCAGAAGCGGCGCCTCTCGCAGTACGAATTTCTCTATTTCATCAGTGGCGCGCTATGGCTGGAAGGTCTGTTCATGGAACGCATCTCGCGCATCTCCATGCACTCGACCGGCCGCCTGGACCGGCTGAACTACCGCCTGCACGAGCTGCGTGAAGAGGCCGGTCACAGCCTGATGTTCATCGAGTTCATGCGCCGCAGCGGGCTGGAGCTGCCGGAACGGCGCTTTCCGAAACCCAAGCTCGCCACCCTGGTCGGCCGCTTTGCCCCCTTCGAGTCCTCGATCTTCTGGATCGCGGTGATGATCGGCGAGGAGGTCCCGGACCGGATGAACCGTCTGATCCACCAGCGCCGTGACCAGATCAGCCCCACAGTGCATGACGTCGTCTCCACCCACATGATCGACGAAGCGCGCCACATGGCACATGCCCGCGACACGCTGGAAAGCTACCTGGATACCCTGCCGACCTGGCAGAAGGCGGCCTACCGCCCGCTGATGCGTCGGGTGTTCCGCCAGTTCGTGCACGCCTTTTACTACCCCACGGCGGATATCTACCAGCTCGCGGGCCTGCCCGCGGGCCCGAACTACCGCCGTCTGGCGCACGATAACCCCCGTCGGGCCGCCTTCATCGATACCTGTGTCGACCCCGCACTGCAGGTCCTTCGCGCCCAGGGTCTGGTCCTGAACTGGCGATAGGGTCACCACCTCCCTGCGCCGGTCATCGCCCAGCACTGCCGGCACGGCCGATTGGGTATCATCGGTTCATGTTCCCGCACCTTCGCCTTCGCCCACCGAGCTCGACCTGGCGCCAGATCGAGCTCGGCGTGTTCATCGTATTGCTGGTGATGATCGGCCTGCGGGTCTGGTTTCAGCCGCCCTCGGCCCTGCAGCAATTGACCTTCCGCGAGGAACTGCAGGTCGTGCTGGTCGAAGCGCCTTTGGGGCGCTCGGAGCTGGCGGCCACCAATGGCCACGACCAACTGGAACTGGCCCTGCTGCATGGCTTCGCGAAGGAACTGGGCACGCGCATTCGCGTAACCCGCGTGGAGACTGCCGCCGAGGCCCACCGCCGCCTGCGCGAACACCGAGCGGACCTGGCCGCCGGGCTGCTGGTCGATCCCGATGAACCGACGATCGAACGCGGCCCGGAAATCCTCTCCATCCAGCAGGTCCTCGCCTTCTGGCGTGACAACGAATCCACCGCTGCACTGCCCGCCCTCGCCAGCCTGCCCGCCGGAACCCGGCTGGGATTCACCGCACAGTCGCCGCTGCCGGACCGCCTGCGAGCTCACCTGTCCCATGCCGATATGGCAAGGCAACAGGAATCGGTCCGGACCGTAGGTCCGGAGTCCGAGACCCTCGGGTACGCGCCACAAGACCCGCCAGTCGAGCTGGTACCCATCGGGACCGCCGAAGCGCAACGCCAGGCATTGGCCGCGGGCGAAATCGACTATGCCCTGATGAGTTCCCTGGAGTTCGGCCGGCTACAACGCTTGCATCCCGATCTGCGTACCGCCTATGAGTTCGAGCGCGGGGTGGCCGTCACCTGGCTGTTCCCGGCCGGCTTCGATCGCAGCCTGATCGACGCGGCGGAGGCCTACATTGACCGCCTGCGAGGGAACCGCGACCTGGAGTTGATGATCGACCGCTACCTGGGCCATCTGGAGACCCACGACCTGGTGGACGCCCTGACCTTTGCCCGGCGCGTGGATAGCCAGCTGGATCGCTTTCGCGGCCTGTTCGAACACGCCGGCGCCGAATACGGCCTGGACTGGCGCTTCATCGCCGCCGTGGCCTACCAGGAGTCTCACTGGAACGCAGATGCCATCTCCCCCACCGGAGTGCGCGGGCTGATGATGCTGACCCAGAACACCGCGTCCGGCCTCGGCGTCGAGGACCGCACCGACCCGGCATCCAGCGTCGACGGCGGCACCCGCTACCTGCTGGACCTGCGTGAGCGCCTACCGGAACGCATCCCGGAACCGGACCGCACCTGGATGACGCTGGCGGCCTACAACGTCGGTCTGGGACACCTGCATGACGCCCGGCGTCTGGCCGACGCCAACGGCGACGATCCGGATCGCTGGCTGGACGTAATGCAGTGGCTGCCACGCCTGGCGGAACGCGAATGGCACGAACAGACCCGCTATGGCTACGCCCGCGGCTGGGAGCCGGTGCTCTACGTGCAGAACATTCGCAGCTATTACGACAAGTTGATCCAGCGCTTCCCCGACAGCAACGATCCGCTTCCGCCACCGCCCGCGCCCTATCGGCGCGTACCCCTGACGCTTTGACCGCAAGGCCGGCGCGCAGAAAAGGGCGCGAGCGGCCGAGCGATTCCCCTATAATCCGGCCCGAATCCAAGACGCCGGACCCAGGCCCATGAATGCTTCCACCCGCGCCTCCCTGCGCGCCGCCATCGGACCGGGCCTGCTGATGGCCGGAGCGGCAGTGGGCGTCTCGCATCTGGTCCAGGCCACCCGGGGCGGGGCCGAATACGGCCTATTGCTCATCCCGATCGTGCTCCTGGCCTCCCTGTTCAAGTACCCCTTCCTGGAGTTCGGCCCGCGTTACGCGGCGGCCACCGGGCATCACCTGCTGACCGGTTACCACCGGCTCGGCAACTGGGCACTCGGGCTCTATATCGCGGTAACCGTCGGCACCCTGTTTACCATCCAGGCGGTGGTCACCCTGACCACCGCCGGGCTGGTCACACTGGTCTTTGATCTGGATCTGTCGGTGACTTTGGTCTCGGCCCTGGTGCTGGCCGCCTGCATCACATTCCTGATGATCGGCGCCTACCGCGGGCTGGATCTGGGCATGAAGATCATCATGGCGGCGCTCAGCGTCTCCACCGTGGCCGCCGTGGCGCTCGCCTTCCGCGAGGCTCCGGATCTGGCCACCTTGTCCGGCGCGCAGGAGTGGTCGAACCTCTGGACCCTGGCCGGCTTCGCGTTCGTGCTGGCCCTGCTGGGATGGATGCCGATCCCGCTCGACGTGGCGGCCTGGCATTCGATCTGGACCCAGGAACGCGCCCGCCAGACCGGCCACGCCCCGACGGTACGCGAGGCGATCTTCGACTTTCGCCTGGGCTACCTGGGGGCGGTGGTGATTGCTCTCGCGTTCATGCTGCTGGGCGCCGTCCTGATGTATGGCAGCGGGATCGGCTTTGCCCCGGGGGCGGCCGCCTTCTCCGCTCAGCTGGTAGACCTGTATGCCCAGAGCCTGGGCGAATGGAGCCGCACCCTGATCGCCGTGGCCGCCCTGACCACGATGTTCTCGACCACCCTGGCCGTGACCGATGCCTACCCCCGCGTGATCGTGGCGATCATCCGCACCCTGCGCGAGGACGGCCACGCACCACAGACCATGGACCCCTCGCGCAAGGGCGAACGTGGCCTGGACTGGTGGGGCTACCGCATCGCACTGCTGGTGGTCGCCAGCGGGGCCGTATTGCTGATTTCCCAGGCCGGGGAACACTTCACCCGCCTGGTCGATATCGCCACGCTGCTGTCGTTCTTGTCGGCCCCGGTACTGGCCTGGATCACCTTCAAGGTGGTGATGTCGCCGGACATGCCGGAGCAGCACCGACCGGGGCGCGGCCTGCGCGCCCTGTCCTGGGCCGGGATCGTATTCGGCCTGGTGTTCTCGGTGCTCTATATCCTCTGGCGCCTGTTCGGCTGACCCGCTCCCTCACGAACCGCCTTTATCGCCCTTGATCACCACGGGCGTGAAGGCAAAAGCGCGCCAGGATCGCCACATCGTGATCGGCCTGTCCGGCCTCCAGCGCCTCATCCACCGCGCGGCGCACCGGCATGAGTCCGTCGAGGCTCAAGCCCACCTCCTCGCCCAATCCGGCCACAATGCCCAGGTCCTTGTGGTAGAGCCCGATCTGAAAGCCCGGCTCAAAATCCCCATCCAGCAACCGCTGGCCGTGCACCTCGAGGATGCGTGAACCGGCAAAACCACCCATCAACGCCGCGCGCAGACGCGCCGGGGCCACCCCGGTCTGTTCGGCCAGCGCGAACGCCTCCCCGATCGCGACCAGGGTCTCGCCCACCACCAGCTGGTTGCAGGCCTTGGCGATCTGGCCGGCACCGCTATCGCCGACATGCGTCAGGGTGGAGCCCACCACCTCGAAGATCGGTCGCAGCCTCTCGACAACATCGACCGGCCCGCCCACCATCAGGCTCAGGGTCCCGGCCCGCGCGCCCGGCTCCCCGCCCGAAACCGGGGCATCCACGAAGGTCACTTCGCGTTCGGCAGCCGCGCGGGCTATAGCGCGGGTACGCATCGGGTCGATGGTGCTGTGGTCGATCACGATCAGTCCGGGACGGGCGTGCTCCAGGACCCCGTCCGGCCCCAGCATCAGCGCCTCGACATCCGGCGTATCGGAGACATTCAGCACCAGCACCCGCACGCCGCGAACCAGCTCCGCGAGGCTCGTGCATGGCTGCGCCCCATCCTGGGCGAGTGCTTCCGCCGTCTCCGGCCGGCGCGCCCAGACCTGGACGTCGACCCCGGCGGCGAGGAGGTTGCGATTCATGGGTGCCCCCATGATGCCGAGGCCAATGGCCCCGATCGGCTGCAGTTCGGGCGGGATCTGGGATGCGGACATACGGCACTCCGAAAACGGTACCCACGCACTGTAACAACCCCGCTGGAAAAGCGGCACATGGAGGGTGAACCGGATCATGCAACGCGAACACCTGCACGGCTCCCTGCTCGCCTTCACCGGCGTGATGGCGCTCAGCTTCGACGGACTGCTGGTGCGCCTGGCCGACACCCAGGGCATGGATATCGTCTTCTGGCGCGGGTTGCTGATGGCCCTCGCCCTGACCCTGCTGCTGCGTATCCTCGACGGACGCTGGGCCTGGACCCACCTGCGTCTCGGCGGGCGCGATGCCGGCTGGGTGGCGGCCGGGTTCGCGGCAACCACCATCCTGTTCGTGCTCGCCATCCTGCACACCACGGTCGCCAACGTGGTAGTCATCCTGGCGGCCTCGCCGCTGTTCGCGGCCGTGTTCTCCGGACTGCTGCTGCGCGAATGGGTGCCGCTGCGGACCTGGATCGCCATGCTGATCGCTATCGGCGGGATCGTCGGGGTGTTGGCCGGCTCGCTGGAGGCCGGGGGCTGGCTCGGCGACGCCCTGGCGCTGCTGGCTGCCCTGGTGGTCGGCATCAACCTGACCCTCCTGCGCCGCTCGCCCCAAGTGGACCGGCTGGCCGTGATCGCGGCGGGCGGGACGCTGGCCGCGCTGATCGCATGGCCGCTGGCGACGCCACTCGCGATCGGGCTCGAAAGCCTCGCGGTCCTGGCGATCATGGGCCTCGTCCAACTCCCGCTGGCGCTGACCCTGATCGCCCTGTCAACCCGCTTTCTGCCGGCCGGCGAGGTGGCCCTGTTCCTGGTGCTGGAGGCGGTGTTCGGCACGCTCTGGGTCTGGCTGTTCCTGGCCGAGGCCCCCAGCACCCTCACGTTGTTCGCTGGTGGCCTGGTTCTGCTCACCCTGGCCGTGCATGCAACCTGGGGCATACACCAAACCGGCTTACCCTAATATTCTAATTGTCGATTTTATATCAAATGCTTATCTTGTATTTGATCGGAATAATCGGCAACGGTTCCCGTCCTACCCATAACCGGAAACGAGAAGCACGGAAGCCCGCCATCGAATCCGGTCTGCTGATTTCAGTGCGACTTACGCCTCAGGCGCACTAAATACGAAACACACGGGAACAATCGCAGGAGCCCGATCATGAAAAAGCGTTTTATCCTTCCGCTCGCCCTAGCCGCCGCGGCCCTCACCTTGCCGGGCACCGTTGCCGCCGATGATTTCGACTACGGCACCCACAAGGTCGTCTACCACGTGAACTATGACGACACCGGCCGCTACATGGGGGCGATGGGCAACATCCAGAACCACATCAACGCCGTCGGCGCGGAAAACATGGAGATCAAGGTCGTGATGCACGGCGACGGCCTCGGTCTGCTGCGAACCGCGAAGGAGCATGACGATCTGCGCGCCCGGGTCGACAACCTGAAGCTGCAGAACGTCGACTTCCAGGTCTGTGCCAACACGCTGGCCGGGCGCAACATTGACCTTCATGAAGATCTCTACGATGCGTCCGAGGATGACATCATCCCGAGCGGCGTGGCTCACATCTCCTACCTGCAGAACAACGGCTTCTCCTACAGCAAGCCGTAAGCAACATGTTGTGTACCCCGGCGACCGCCATCTCCCGGTCGTCGCTTCGGGCCCGGGACTTCCCGGGCCCTTTTCTTTGGCGCACAGAACGGGAATAGGAGCATGCCCGATGCGTCTTATGTATACCTGTCCACCGGCTTCACCCCGAAGTCCCCGGTGACAGGGCGCCAACCCCGGCGCAAGGCCCCAAGGCGTACTGTAAACCCGCCCGGGCCCTGGGTTTTTTCCTGGAGGAACCTGTGCAATGAAGACGATGAAACTGATCCCACTGACCCTGCTCGCACTGCTGCTGAGCCTGCCCGGCCTGGCGGCCGCGAGCGACTTCGACTACGGCACCCACAAGGTCGTCTACCACGTCAACTATGACGACGAAAAACGCTATATGGGGGCGATGGGCAACATCCAGAACCACATCAACGCCGTTGGCGCCGAGAACATGGAGATCAAGGTGGTGATGCACGGCGATGGCCTCGGCCTGCTGCAGACCGCCAACACCAACGAGAACCTGCGCGGCCGCATCGAGAACCTGAAGATGCAGAACGTGGAGTTCCAGGTCTGCGCGAACACCCTGCGCGGGCGCAACATCGAGCTGAGTGAACTATTCGACGCGTCCGAGGACGACGTGATCCCGAGCGGCGTGGCGCATATCTCCTGGCTGCAGCACCAGGGCTACACCTACAGCAAGCCATAGCTCCGGCTCCCGATCCATCCACGGGAAGGCCCGGATCGCGAGATCCGGGCCTTTTTCATGGTGCCGCACCGGGACATTGGGGACACTGCTGCGAACCGGTATGGTATGCACTCACTATCCGCCACGAGTCCCGCCGTGTCCGCCATTCGCATCCAGCAGCTGTACAAGGCGTACGACGGCACCGCCGTAGTCGACGGCGTGGACCTCGAGATCGCCCCGGGCGAGTTTTTCGGGCTGCTGGGGCCCAACGGCGCCGGCAAGACCACTACCCTGCGCATGCTGCTGGGCATGACGCCGATCGACAGCGGGCAGGTCGAGGTCCTGGGCCTGCCCATGCCGGAGGGCGAACGCGCCGTGCGCGAACGGCTGGGCATCGTGCCCCAGTTCGACACCCTCGATCCCGACTTCACGGTGATCGAGAACATGCGCACTTACGCCGCCTATTTCGGAATGGCCGGGCCGGAGGTGGAGTCGCGCATCGACCGGCTGCTGGGGCAGGTCAACCTGAACGACAAGCGCGGCGCGCGCATCAATGCCCTGTCCGGCGGAATGAAACGGCGCCTGACCCTGGCCCGTGCGCTGATCAACGAACCCGAGGTGGTGGTGCTGGACGAACCCACCACCGGTCTCGACCCGCAGGCCCGCCATCACCTTTGGCGCCAGCTTCGGGCGCTGCGCGCCTCCGGCGTGACCCTCGTGCTGACCACCCACTACATGGAAGAAGCCGAGGAACTGTGCGACCGCATCGCGATCATCGACCACGGCCGCATCATCGCCTGTGATGCCCCGAGCCGGCTGATCGCCGAGCATATCGAGCCCTGGGTGCTGACCGTGGGCGGTGTGGACGCGGGCGAGGTCCTGCAGCGCGAGCTGGGCCCGAAGGACCGGGCCCACCAGGTCGCGGACACCTGGCTGGTCTATACCGCGGAGCCGGACCGGCTGCGCGAGCGCCTGCGCACGCTCGGCCACGAGCCCACCCTGCGCGAGGCGGATCTGGAAGACGTGTTCCTGAAACTCACCGGCCACGAGCTGAGGGACTGAGCCCATGTCCGGCGACCACCCCATCCTGCCCCGCCCCAGCCTGCGCTTCGTCGCCGTCTGGCGGCGCAACCTGCTGGTCTGGCGCAAGCTGATCGTGCCGTCGATGCTGGGCAATTTTGGCGAGCCGATCCTGTATCTGCTGGCCTTTGGCTACGGCTTCGGCAGCCTGGTGGGCGATCTCGACGGCATGCGCTACATGGTCTTCATTGCCTCGGGCATCATCTGCTCGTCCGCGATGTTCACCGCGAGCTTCGAGGGCATGTATTCCGCCTACACCCGCATGGCGGAACAGAACACCTGGCTGGGCATGCTTGCCACCCCGCTCACGCTGGATGACATCGTCTTCGCCGAGGCCGTCTGGGCCGCGACCAAGGGCCTGATCAGCGCCATTACCATCCTGATCGTCGCCAGCATGCTGGGGCTGGTCGCCGATGCCCGCGCCCTGCTCGCGCTGCCGGTGATCTTCCTCGCCGCGTTCACCTTCGGCGCGCTGGCCCTGGTCATCACGGCCCTGGCGCGCAGCTACGACTTCTTCCTCTACTACTTCACCCTGGCCGTCACGCCGATGTTGCTACTGTCCGGGGTGTTCTTTCCGCTGACCGAACTGCCCGGCTGGGTGCAGGGCCTGGCGCTGGCCCTGCCACTGGCGCATGTACTGGAGATCGTGCGCCCACTGATGACCGGCGCCTGGCCCACGGCCTGGCTGCCGCACCTGGCCGTGATCACCGCCTACGGCGGGAGCGCCATAGTCCTGGCCACCTACCTGATCCGTCGACGCCTGCTGCGCTGAACGCCGCGAGTCCCCAGTCCCGCTCCGGCACGGCACCCGGTTGTGACAGAATGTCGGGCTTCCCAGCCAGCCCGAGCCCACGATGACCGAGTCTTCCTCCGGCGAACCGATTGCCCCCTTCGACCCGACGGCCGACCGCCGCGAGTACCTGGCCACGGCCGCCGGCGGGCTCGCCCCGCTGGTGGCCCGCGAGCTGGAGAGTTTCGGTGCCCTGGACCTGCGCGAAGACCGCGCCGGCATCCACTTTCACGCGGATCTCGCCACGCTGTACCGCTGCCTGCTCGGCACCCGCGTGGCCAGCCGCATCCTGCTGCCGCTGGTACGCTTCGACGAACCCGACGGCGATGCCTGCTACGTCGCCAGCCGGGCCCTGGACTGGCCCGCCCTGTTCGGACTCGACGCCACCTTTGCGGTGGACGTGACCGGCAAGAGTTCGCACATCGGGCATACCCATTTCGCCGGGGTGCGCGTGAAGGACGGCATCGCCGACGCCTTCCGCGACGCCACCGGCGAACGTCCCGACGTGGACGCCGCGGATCCGGACGTGCGCGTGCTGCTGCAACTGCAGGGCCGACAGGCCCAGATCAGCCTGGACCTCGGCAACGGTGGCCTGCACCGTCGCGGCTATCGCGGCAGCGGCGGCGACGCCCCGCTGCGCGAGAACCTCGCCGCCGCGCTGCTGATGCGTGCCGGCTGGCCGGAACACCTGGAGACCCATCCCGACGCGCAGTTCCTCGACCCCTTCTGCGGCAGCGGCACTCTCGTGATCGAGGCCGCCCTGATGGCCACCCGTACCGCCCCCGGCCTGCTGCGCGAGGGTTTCCGCCCCCACGGCTGGTCCGGCCACGACACCGGGCTCTGGGACCGCTGCGTGGCCAAGGCGCGTGACGCGGTGCGCCCCTGGCAGGGCCCGCCGCTGCTGGGCAGCGACCGCGACCGGGGGGCGGTGGCCGCCGCCCGCAAGGCGGCCCAGGCCGCCGGCGTGCGCGACTGCACGCGCTTCGAGCAGGCTGATGCCCTGACCCTGGAGCCCCCGGCCGACCACGGCATGCTGGTTAGCAACCCGCCCTACGGCGAGCGCATCGGCAACACCCCGGAACTGATCAAGCTCTACAGCCTGCTGGGCGAGCGCCTGCGCAGCGCCTTCGGCGGCTGGCATGTCGCCCTGCTGGTGGCGGACACCACGGACTCGCAACGCCTGGGCCTGCGCGCCAGCCACAAGCACCGCTTCTACAACGGCACCCTTGCCTGCCACCTGCTGCAGTTCGAGATCCATCGGCGCGACGAGCCGGCCGCGGCCCCGGCGCCGGATTTCGCCAACCGGCTGCAGAAGAACCTGCGCCACCTGACCCGCTGGGCGCGGCGCCAGGAGATCACCTGCTATCGCATCTACGACGCCGACCTGGCCGAATATCCCCTGCAGATCGACCGCTACGAGGCCGAGGACGGCACAGTTCACCTGCATGTGCAGGAGTTTGCCGCGCCCGCCAGCGTCGATCCCGCACGCGCCGAGGCGCGTCTGCGCGGCGCACTGGCCGCGATGCTGGACGTTACCGGCGTCGAGCCCGCCCATCTGCATTACAAGCAGCGCCGGGCACAGAAGGGACGCTCGCAGTACCAGCGGGCGGAGACCGTCCAGCCCGCTCCGTTTCCGGTGCACGAGCACGGCTGCCGCCTGTGGGTCGACCTGGATGCCTACCTCGACAGCGGGCTGTTCCTGGACCACCGGCCGATGCGACTGCGCCTGCAACAGGAATGCCGCGACCTGCGCCTGCTGAATCTGTTCTGCTACACCGCCGCCGTCAGCGTGCATGCCGCGGTGGGCGGCGCCCGCCAGACCGTATCAGTCGATCTGTCCAACACCTACCTGGAGTGGGCCGAGGACAACTTCCGCGCCAACGGCCTGGAGGCCGAAATCCGCGATGGCCGCAGCCGGCGCCAGCCCGGCACCCACGCCCTGCTGCGCGAGGACGTGATCCACTGGCTGGAAGGGGCCACGGACACCCCCGGCATGGTGTTCGAGCGGATCTTCCTGGACCCGCCCACTTTCTCCAACTCCAAGCGCACCGAGGACGACTTCGAGGTGCAGCGCGACCATGCCCACCTGATCCTCCTGGCCGCGCGCCTGCTCACCCCGGATGGCGTGCTCTACTTCTCCACCAACCGCCGCCGCTTCGAGCTGGACCACGAGGCCCTGACCGGACTCAAGGCCCGCGACATCACCCGCGAGACGCTGGACGAGGACTACCGCCGCCCGCCCCCGCCCCATCGCTGCTGGGCCATCACGCACGAAGGCCGCGAATAAAGAGGCGGGGCGCCGAGGGCAACGGCGCCCCGCCCTGCACAGGGCACACACAAAAAAACGCCCCGGGAAAACCCGGGGCGTTTTGTCTTCACCGTGTCACGATCAACTCGGTGGGTAGAAGGTTTCCAGGTAATCCAGGATCTCCTCCTCCACTTCGGGGGAGAACTCCCAGAGCCCCTGGGTGTCCTGCATCCAGCGGATCTGTTCCAGCCAGATCTTGCGGGTGTACCCACGGCTGGTGAACAACCGGGCCGAGTGACATACCGTGCAATTGTTCTTGACCGTATCGAATCCCGGGGCCTTGATCAGCCCGGTTTCCGAGTCGGTCTTGTACTCCTCGGCCGCCTCGACGTGGTCGCCCGCAAATGCGGGCGCCACCCAGAGGAGGCCGAGGATGGCCGGCAACAACAGGACCATCTTCGACTTCATTGGTGCTCCTTACGCTTTGACGCGGACATCGATGTGGTGGGCCTTGTTGTTGCCGTAGCCCCGCGGGTTCCAGCCCGGCAGCACCATCGGCTGACGATCACCCTTGCTGTTGGTGGCCACGGCCCACACCTGATGGAAACCGGGTTCGGAGAACTCGATATCCGCTTCCCAGGTCTGCCAGGCGAACTTGTTCACCGGACGCTTCAGGTCGGCCTTCTGCCAGGTCACCCCGAAGTCGGTGGAGACATGGAGCTCTTCGACATCGCCGTACCCGTCCCAGGCCTTACCTGCTACCTTGAACGTGCTGCCCACCAAGGCCTCGGCGCCGGTTTGTGGGTAGGTGATCAGCGACTTCACCGGCATCTCTTCGAGAACCACCATGTCCTCGTTCGGCACATCCGCACCCGGTTCCACCGGATGTCGCGGCATACGGTAGCTGTGACCGGTCATGCCCTGACCGTCATGCTCGCGATCACGGACGAGGATCTCGGTCAGCCACTTGCCGCTGGCGGAACCCGGGAAGCCCGGGGTGATCAGGCGCAGCGGATAGCCGTGCTGTTCCGGGATGTCTTCGCCATTCATCGCCCAGACGATGAGGGTCTCGTCTTCCACGGCCTTGCGCATGGGGCAGCCACGCGACAGCGCATCCAGATCATCACGACCGCTCAGGTGCGCGTCACCAGCCTTGAAGCCAATGTACTCGGCCTTGTCGGCATCGTAACCGACGTCTTCCAGCACGTCGCGCAGACGCACACCGGTCCAGGTCGGACAGCCGATTGCGCCCAGATCCCACTGGTTACCGCGCGGCGACGGCGAGAACGCGGCGCGACCATTGCCGCCACACTCGATCCAGATCTGCAAGGTGTGATGCTCAAACTTCTCCTTCAGGTCCGCGATGGTGTAGGACTTTTCTCCGTTTGCCGCTTCGCCGTGCACCGTCAGGGTCCATGCGGATGCATCGATCCCGGCCTTCTCCGGCGGAACGCCGTTGTTACGGACAAACATATTGGGGAACGGCGTCACTTCGTCGTGCAGCAGGTGCGGCGGCAGCTCGCCGTTGATCGGGCGGTCATTCAGCCAGATAACGCCGTCCACCTTGCCCTCCACGTGAAAGCCTTCGATGCCGGCGGCCACGGCGCTGGACAGGGTGCTGCGGTTGAACATGGTCTGCATGGCGGTTTCCGCGCCCAGACCCATCACGGCCAGGGCGGCACCGCCCTTGCCCAGGCGACCCAGGAAACCGCGACGGGCGACGCCCGTCTCGGTCAGCTGTTCGGTCTCCCGGATTTCTTCTTCGGACTTGCGGTCCATCTCGGAACCATCGTTCTTGTGGTCAGTCATTTGCCTGCCTCCGGCTTGTTCTCGGAACAAAATTTCATGTACTGCCCCTCTCTCCCTGGGACAGCCACATGGAGTTGTAGCAAACGCCTTCAAAGCCTGCAATAAAAAATGGGGATTTTTTACAAGATCCAAACATTCCTACATAACGCCTGTATTCGATCACTGACATGTGGTGTAGAATAGCGCCCCACTGAATCTTGCAACTTTCTGATCCAAATACCTTATTAACCATTTTTAATATTAATGGATGCTACATAATGAAGATCAAGTTTTGTCGTTCCGCATATTCCGGCTTTATTATATTTACAGCAGCGCTGATCGGCTCAATGCTCGCAGGCGGCATTGCCAGTGCAGAGTCGGAAGCATCCATCGAAATCCACGAAATCGAAGCCGGCGAAGGGCCCGGGATCGTGCGCCATGACACGGCCATCCTGCATTACACCGGGACACTGGAAGAAGACGGGAGCGTTTTCGATTCCAGCCGCGAGTCCGGCACGCCATTTGCGCTCACGCTGGGCGCGGGCCAGGTGATCCCGGGCTTCGAACAGGGCGTGATGGGCATGCGCGAAGGCGGCAAGCGCGAGATCGTCATCCCGCCGGAACTCGGCTATGGCGAACGCGGAGCCGGCAACATCATCCCGTCCAACGCGACCCTGCGCTTCGAGGTCGAGATCCTCGAAGTCGAACGCGCGCCCTTTAGCGGGCTGGACAACGAAGGCCTGGCCGAGAAGATCCGTGAGGGCGCAACCATCGTCGACATCCGTCGTCCGGACGAATGGGCGGAGACCGGCGTGATCGAGGGCAGCCACCGCATTACCGCCTTCGACGAGAATGGCGAACTCGACCCGACCTTTGGCGAACAGTTCACCAATCTGGTCAAGCCCGACGAGGAAGTCGTACTGATCTGCCGTGTGGGCAACCGCACCGGTGCCCTCGCCCGCGCTTTGGCCGACGGCCTTGGCTACGAGAACGTCTACAACGTGACCGACGGGATCATGGAATGGCTGGACGACGATCGCCTGGTACAGCACGACTGCCCGGAAACCGCCGAAACGGCCCAGTGCTGATCTCAGAGTGAGTGCGTCGGGGGTGCCGGCTCCGGATCGGCATCCCCGTCATCGAGATCGAGACGCTGGTTCGTGCCCGGACCGGCGTCTTCTTTCGCGGCCGGTGGCGACAGGCTAAGGCCCGCGTCGGAGGCCACATCCGCGAGGTCGCGGATCTGGTCCAGCGGCGGCAGTTCCTCCAGTCGCTGCAGACCCAGGTCGTCGAGAAAGCTACGGGTGGTCGCGTACAGCGCGGGCCGGCCCGGCACCTCCTTGTGCCCTACCACCCGCACCCACTCGCGCTCCTGCAGCGTGCGCATGATCCCGGTACTGACCGCCACCCCGCGCACGGCCTCGATCTCGGCACGGGTGACCGGCTGGCGATAGGCGATGATCGCCAGCGTCTCCAGCAGGGCCCGTGACAGCCGCGCCGGGCGCTCGGGCTGGGCGGCCTGCACGGTCGCGGAGAAGCGCGAACGCACGCGGAAGCGATACCCGCCAGCGGAGCGCACCAGCTCGATCGCACGATCGTGATAGCGTTCCTGCAGACGACCAAGCGCCCGTTCCAGTAAGGCCTGATCGATCTCGCCAAGGTCCTCGCAGGCAGCCTTCAGGTCGCGCGGCCCCACCGGTTCCGCGGCCGCAAACAGCACGGCCTCCACCGCCAGCTCGACGGCCCGCAACTGCTCGTCATCAACGGCGGCGGCACGCACCTGCACATTCGATACAGTGGGTTCACTCACACCAGTTCTCCCCCTTCGTCTCCCACGGGCGCCCCACGCCGGCGCAACCGGATAGGGCTGTAGGGTTCGCTCTGGCCCCACTCGATCAGGCCGGCCTTGGTCAGCTCCAGCACAGCCAGGAACGACACCACGACTCCCTGGCGCCCCTCGGTAGCCAGAAGCAGGGTCACGAAATCGGTGAAGCGTTCGGGATCCAGGCTGTCGAGGATGTTCGACATGCGTTCGCGCACCGACAGCTGCTCGGTGGAGACATGGTGGTGCGCCATCAGACTGGCACGGTGCATCACCGCCGCCAGCGCCTCCATGAGCTCGTCCAGCGTCGGCCCGGGCGGCGGTGGACCCTCGAGCGCCTCGACGCTGGCGCCGGCGGCGAATACATCGCGATCCATGCGCGGGAGGGCATCCACTCGTTCGGCGGCAATCTTGAACTGTTCGTATTCCTGCAGCTGCCGGATCAGCGCCATGCGCGGGTCGGCATCCTCGTCTGCATCGGCCTCCTTCGGCCGTGGCAGAAGCATGCGCGACTTGATCTCGGCCAGCAGGGCGGCCATCACCAGATATTCCCCCGCCAGTTCCAGGCGCAGGGCCTGCATTACCTCGATATAGCCCATGTACTGCCGAGTAATCTCGGCGATGGGGATCGACAGGATGTCGAGGTTCTGGCGACGGATCAGGTACAGCAACAGATCCAGCGGCCCCTCGAAGGAGTCGAGAAACACCTCCAGGGCGTCCGGCGGGATATAGAGATCGGCCGGCAGCTCCGCCACCGGCTCGCCATGCACGCGATAAAGCACCTCCCCGTGCGCGCCGGTCTCGACGGCCGCGGGGCGCTCGAGGTCGTCGCTCGAGTCAGCGTACGGGTCCATGCCTCAGACTCTGGCTCATCGCAGGTAGTCCAGGCCCATGGCCCGGCGCACCTCTTCCAGGGTCTCGCGGGCCTCTTCGCGGGCGGCCTCGGAGCCCTCGACGATGATGGAGCGCACCAGCGCCGGGTCCTCGGCGTATTCCTTGGCACGTTGCTGGATGGGTTCCAGCTCGGCCTGCACCGCCTCGATCAGCGGGCGCTTGCAGTCGAGGCAGCCGATGCCGGCCGTGGTGCAGCCGGCGTACAGCTCCTCGCGCTGGCTCGCGTCGGTGTAGACCTTGTGCAGATCCCATACCGGGCACTTTTCCGGATCCCCCGGATCGGTGCGCCGCACCCGCGCGGGGTCCGTCGGCATGGTACGGATCAGGCTCTCCACCTCGGCCGGCTCGGTGCGCAGGCTGATGGTGTTGCCGTAGCTCTTGGACATCTTGCGCCCGTCCAGCCCCGGCATCTTCGAGGCCGGGGTCAGGCGCGGCTGCGGCTCCGGCAGGATGATCTTGCCACCACCCTCGAGGTAGCCGAACAGGCGCTCGCGATCCCCCAGCGAGATGTTCTGCTGCGAATCGAGCATGGCCCGGGCGACCTCCAGCGACTCTTCTTCACCCTGCTCCTGGAACCGCTTGCGCAGGTCGCGGTAGCGCTTGGCGGCCTTCTTGCCCATCTTGTCGGCGGCCGCCTCGGCCTTCTCCGCAAAGCCGGGCTCGCGGCCGTAGAGGTGATTGAAACGCCGCGCGATCTCGCGTGTGACCTCCAGATGCGACACCTGGTCCTCGCCCACCGGGACCATGCCCGCGCGGTAGGCCAGCACGTCGGCGCTCTGCAGCACCGGATAGCCGAGGAATCCGTAGGTCGCCAGGTCCTTCTCGCGCAGCTGCTCCTGCTGATCCTTGTAGGTCGGTACCCGCTCCAGCCAGCCGAGCGGGGTAATCATCGACAACAGCAGATGCAGCTCGGCGTGCTCCGGCACGCGCGACTGCACGAACAGCGTCGCGGACCCCGGGCTCACTCCGGCCGCCAGCCAGTCGATGACCATCTCGGTCACGTGCTGCTGCAGGTCACCCGGATCCTCGTAATGGGTGGTCAGCGCATGCCAGTCGGCGACGAAGAAGAAGCACTCGTAGTTGTGCTGCAACTCGATCCAGTTCTTCAGCACACCGTGGTAGTGGCCCAGATGCAGGCGCCCGGTGGGGCGCATGCCGGAGATCACGCGCTGGTTGGTACCCTGGTTACTGCTCACGGAATCTATCCCTTCCTCTCAGAATAAAACGGGCGCGTCCACGCCCGGACAGTCGTCTCAGAACATGCCGCCGGAGAAGGCGAACAGCAAGGCCAGAAGCATTGCCGTGCGATCCACATCGTTGATGCGCACACGGCCGTCCGCCATCGCCAGCGTGCCGTGCCAGTAGCCGGCCTCGGCATCGCGACGGACCCAGCCATCCGCGGCCAGGGCATGCAACTGCGCGTCCAGGTCGATATCGGGATACGCGGCGTCGAATTCGGCCACCCATTCCAGCCCGAGTCGCAGATCGCTGTCCAGCCGCAGGGTCTCCAGCGGGCGGGTCGTCAGACTTTGCTGCGTGCCATGTAGGCCGAGCTCGGCGTCCAGCGCGAACTGCCGCGTCGGCTCCTCGTTCAGCGACGCCTTCAACTGGATCGCCGGCTGGTGTTCAATCATGCCGCCCAGGGCATCGATCATCGCCGAACCGATCAGGGCATTGCGCTGCTCGCCCGCGACGCCACGCGCGTCGACCGCTTCCAGCTCGGCCAGAAACTGCAGCATGCTGGGACGGTCCCAGCGCAGGATCCCCGCCTGCAGGTCCAGGGCCGTCAGCGTCAGGGCATCCCCCGCACCATCATCCACCCGGGCGTGATCGACCTGCAGCCGCAGGCGCGAATCCATGCGGTCGTTGTTCGTATGCTGGAAGGCGTCGAGGCGCGGGCGCTCCAGGTGAAGGCGGGTCGCCTCGCCCTCACGCAATTCGATCACGGCCGCCGCCAGGCCGCCTTCGTAGTCCGGCAGCCGTCCGAAGACCCCGTCGGCATCGGCCTCGAATACCGTGGCATAACGCGCCTCGCGCGCCTCCCACGAGAAACTGGCATCGGACAATCTCGTTTCCGGCAGGTCCAGGCTCACCAGGATCTGCTCGGACGACCAGGCGAAGCGCCCCTGGCCCGCCGCAAGATCCAGCCACAGCGGGCCGCCCACCGTAGCGGCGTGTTCGGCCACCTCGGGCACGCTCATCAGGTCCATGCGCAGATCGTCGAACGCAATGCGGGTGGTCACGCCACCGCCGATCCCCGAGCGCGAATGCACCTGCAGATCCAGCGAGCGCAACAGGTGGGCGAGCAGCGAGTCGTCCGGGGCGGCCAGGGTATCCAGATCCACGAAGGAATCGCCGCGCGCCCCCAGCAGGCCATGGCGCACAGCGTGTACCAGGGGGATCTCGAAGCGCCCGTCGGCATCCTCCAGGATCAGCCGACTGCGACCGCTGGCGGCCAGGTAGCCACGCTCGTATTCGAGCATCTCGTGACGCAGATACACCTCGCCAAGCTGAGCCTCGTGTGTCTCGGCGACGGTACCCTCGACCTGTGTGCCAACCACCACCGGCCAGATAGCCGCCACTGCCAGCACCACCACCGCAAGAACCACCCACTTACGCATTGCGCCTCCCTGCGGCCGTGCCGCGCCGTGATCCCCGCCGTCGGCCGGGGCTATTCATCCAGAAATCCCACGTCGCCCAAGCCATGCCGCATCACCTCGGGCGCGTCGCCGGTTAGATCCACCACACTGGTGGCCTCCAGGGTCCCCGCGCCGCCGTCAATCACCAGATCCACCACCTTGCCCAGGCGCTCCTCGATCTCCCAGGGCTCGCTCAACGGGTGTTCATCCCCAGGGAGTTGCAGGGTCGCGGACATCAGCGGCGACCCCAGCTCTTCCAGCAGCGCCGAGACAATCGGGCTCGCCGGCACGCGCATGCCGATCGTACGGCGCTTCGGGTGCTGCAGCCGTCGCGGGACCTCGCGGGTGGCGGGCAGAATGAACGTGTAGGCCCCCGGGGTCAGGGCCTTCATCAGGCGAAAGGCGGTGTTGTCCACCTTCGCGTACACGCCCAGTTCCGAGAGATCGCGGCACAACAGCGTCAGGTGATGGGTCTCGTCCACCTGACGGATGCGGCGAATGCGATCCGCCCCCGTCTTGTCCCCCGGCAGGCAGGCCAGCGCATAGCAGGCATCCGTCGGGAGGGCGATGACGGCCCCCTCCTGCAGCTGGTCCAGGACCTGCCGTATCAGCCGGGGCTGGGGATTATCGGGGTGGATCGAGATCATGGGACAAGTCGGTGCGGTGTTCGGCCGCGCAGTGTAGCGCATCCATCGGCGCGCCCATAAGAACGAGCCCTTAAGGAGACGCTGATTGAATCGCGCGCTCGCGCTCGAGTCGCTTTTGCGTGCGAACAAGGCGCGGTGACTGCCGTGCAGTCACTCTGCACAAAGGAACCGCAACGCTGTTCGCGCACAAAAGCGGCCGAGCCCCTACGTTCAATGGTTTGTGGGGTTGGTGCCCCCTGTTCCCCGATCCTGCGTTGCGCCGCTTGCGGGTAGACTCACTACCCGCTGCGCGACGCGCCTTGTCTCGGAAAACAGGGGGCACCAACGCGAGCGCGCGATTCAATCAGCGTCTCCTTGACGGCATCCGGCCACGGACATCGTTAGAATGACGCCCTTACCGAGGAGAACGCCGATGCTGTACATGATTCAGGGCGAGGATGCCCCCGATTCGCTGGATGCGCGCCTGGCCGCGCGCCCGGAACACGTCGCCCGACTGCAGGCCCTGCGCGACGACGGACGCCTGATCCTGGCCGGCCCCTGCCCCGCCATCGACAGCAACGACCCCGGCCCGGCCGGCTTCACCGGCAGCCTGATCGTCGCGGAGTTCCCCTCGCTGGATGCCGCACGTGAATGGGCCGACGCCGACCCCTACGTGGCCGCGGGCGTGTACACCGCGGTCGACGTACGCCCATTCAAGCAGGTGTTCTGATGAAGCTGCGCATCCTGACCACAGCCCTCGGCGCCCTGGCCTTCGCCGGCCTGCTCGCCGCCTGCGACACGCAGGAACAGGCCACGCCGGAGTCCACCGGTGACGAAGTCACCACGGGTACCGGGGACGCCGATACCGTCGCCATCGTCAACGGTGAGGCAATCACCCGCGCCGACCTGTTCGCCTACGCCGGCATGGACGAGGATCCCGGCCCGGTCGAGAGCGACGGCACGCTGGAGGAACTGATCAGCCTTGAACTACTGCGTCAGGAGGCGATCGCCCGCGGGCTGGATACCGATGCCGAGACCCGGCGCATCCTGCGCATGGTCGAGACCAACCTGCTGGCTTCGCTGCTGATGGAGCGCATCACCGCAGAGCTCGACATCACCCAGGCGGACCTCGAGGCGGAGTACGACCGCCAGATCGAACAGATCCGCGGCACCGAATATCGCGCTCGGCACATCCTGGTGGAAGAGGCGGAACGCGCCCGCGAACTGCTCGAAGAGCTGGAGGCCGACGCGGACTTTGCCGAACTGGCCGAGGCCCATTCCACCGATCCGGGCTCGGCGGCCCGTGGTGGCGAACTCGGCTGGTTCGCCCCGGAACAGATGGTCCCCGCGTTCAGCGAGGCGGCCATGGCGCTGGAACCGGGCGAGACCACCGCGGAACCGGTCGAGAGCCGCTTCGGCTGGCACATCATCCGCCTGGAGGAAACCCGCGATACCCCGGTGCCGGAACTGGAAGAAGTGCGCGCCGAGCTGATCGAGATCCTCGAAAGCCGCGCCATCCAGGAGTACCTGGAGGCGCTGCGCGAAGACGCCAACGTCGAGATCCCGACCCGGCCCGCCAACCAGTAAGGCCGGAACGCGACGCCCCCAAAGGGTACGCCGCGGCCATTTCAGTGCCCGTCGTGCCCGGCCCCGTGGTCCATGCCGTGAGCGTCTCCGTCCATCATGTGCCCGCGGGGGTGACCCTCACCGGCACCCTCGCTCCGCTGCACCCGGGCATGAATCGCCATGGTTTCGCCGTCGGCAAACTCCAGGAGCACCGGGATCCAGTCCCCCGCCGTCAGCGGCTCGTGCAGGCCGATGAACATCAGATGCAGTCCGCCCGGCTCCAGCACCAGGGTCTCGCCAGCCGGGAGTTCCAGGCCGTCGACCTGACGCATGCGCATCACGCCATCCACATGGGCATGCTCGTGTAGCTCCACCACCTTCGCGATGGGCGCCTCCGCCGCAACGATTCGATAATCCTGATCGCCGCTATTGCGGAGCACGAAGTAACCACCCGTCATGTCGCCCGGCATCAGGCGAATCCACGGCGTCCCCTCCATCTCCAGGCCATCGCGGCACTCGCAGATCTGCGGGTCCTCGGCCAGGACCGGAGCCGCAACGCCGCCCGCCAGCAAACCCGCCGCCAAAAGGCCGCCAAGAAACAGTTTGGATCCCCTCATCGCCTTTATCCTCATTTAAGCAAACCGTAATATTGGCACAATAGGGACCGACCGCAACCGCGGGGGTTCCCCCACAAACCGCGATGGTATGATGTGGCCCGCTGCGGGAACCTCCGGCCCGCGCGCGTCTCCAAGCGACGAGCCATACCCGGCTTGCCAGTACCGCGAACAAATCGAGATACCCATGCCGCGCGCCCTCCGCCGAGCCATCCTCCCTGTCCTGATCCTCGCCGTCGCGGTGGTCGGATTCATGATTCTGCGCGCGACCGGGCCCTCGGCCCCGCCGCCGGAGGCCAGCGAACGCACCTGGCCGGTGCAGGGTCTGACCGCCGAGCCCGGCACCCACCGCCCGGGCATCATCCTGAACGGACGCAGCCAGTCCGCCCGCGATGCGCTGCTGCGTGCCGCAGTCGAGGGGGAGATCGAAGACGTGCCGGCGCGCGCAGGGCAGCGGGTGGCGTCGGGCGATGCCCTCGTCCGCATCGACCCGCGCGAGGCCCAGCTCCTGCTGGACCAGCGCGAGGCCGAACGCCGCGAACTGGAAGGCGCGGTCGAGAGCGAGGAACTGCGCGCCCGCTTCGACCGCGAGGCCTTGCAGCGCGAGCGCGAACTGCTGGCGATCGCCGAGCGCGGCCTGGAACGGGCCCGCGACCTGCGCGGACGCAACCTCGGTTCCGAAGCCGACGTCGATGCCGCCCGCGAACGTCTGCAACAGGCCAGCATCACCGTGGACAGCCGCGCGCAGGCCGTGGCCGATGCCCCGATGCGCCTGGCCCAGTCCGAGGCCCGCCTGGCGCGGGCCCGCGCCGCCGAGGCGCAGGCCGCGATCGACCTGGAGCGCACCACTATCCGCGCCCCTTTCGACGCGCGCATCGTCGAGGTCGAGGTCGCCACTGGCGAACGCGCCCGGCCGGGGGACCCGCTGCTGCGGCTGTACGCCGTGGACGATCTGGAGGTTCGCGCCAGCCTCCCGGAACACCTGGTCGCCCGGGTCGAGGCCCTGCTGCAGGCGGGCACGAGCCTCCCCGCACGCGCCATGGTCGGCGGCCACGAAATCGAAACGGAGCTGGCACGCCTAGAGGGCGAGACCCGCACCGGAGAATCCGGGATACGCGGGGTATTCGAGGTCCGCTCGGGGGGCCAGCGGCTGCCGCTGAACCGCTTCGTCGAGCTGCGCCTGCAACTGCCCGAGGAGCCCGACAGCCTTGCGGTCCCGTTCGAGTCGCTGTTCGGACGCGACCGCGTGTTCCGCGTGGTTGAAGGGCGCCTGGAGTCCCTGCAAGTGGAACGCCTGGGCGACTTTATCGACGCGGACGGCAACACCCTCGCCCTGATCCGCAGCGACGCGATCACCGCTGGCGACACCCTGATCGCCACCCGCCTGCCGAACGCCGTGGATGGCCTGCGGGTCGAGGTCGAAGCCCAGGATTCCGTGCAATGAGCGAGTCCGAACCCGGCCCCGCGCCAGAGTCCGGGCCGCCGATGCCCGGCGGTGGCGCGCGGGACAACGACGCGTCCCCGCGCGGCCCGATCCAGCTGTTCCTGGAGCATCGCCTCGCCGCCAACCTGCTGATCGCGCTGATGCTGCTGGCCGGGGCCTTCGCCCTGACCAAACTCAATACCCAGTTTTTCCCCAACTTCGAGCTCGACTTCGTCACCGTCGAGGTGCCCTGGACCGGGGCCAGCGCGGAGGATGTCGAACGCGCCATCGTCGACCCGCTGGAGCAGGACCTGCGCACCGTCGACGGCCTGCGCAACATGACCTCCACCTCGGCGCTGGGCATCGGCGTGGTCACCATGGAGTTCGAGGCCGGGACCGACATGACCCTGGCGCTGGAGCAGGTCAACGACCGTGTGAACCAGCAGCGCAACCTGCCGGAGGCCGCCGAGACCCCGGTAGTCACCCGCATCATCCGCTACGAACCGGTGGCGCGGTTGCTTCTCACCGGCCCCGAAGACCCGCAGCAACTACGCATCCTCGCGCGTCAGTTCGAGCGCGAGCTGCTGGATGCCGGCATCGCGCGCATCGAGTTCACCGGCCTGACCGAGGACGAGATGGCCATCCAGGTGCCATCCGCAACGCTCTACCGCCTGGACATGACGCTCGCGGACATCGGCGAGCAGATCCGCGCCATGGCGCAGGACCTGCCAGCCGGCTCGGTGGGACGCGACGATACCGCGCGCCAGATCCGCAGCCTGGAACAGGCCCGCGACATCGTCAGCTTCGAACGCCTGATCCTGCGCGGCGACGGCGAGCTGGGGCGCCTGACGCTGGGCGACATCGCGACCCTCGACCTGCGCCACCGCGATGGCCAGGTGCGCGTCCGCGCCAACGGCCAGCGGGCGATCGAGATGCAGCTGCTCCGCTCGGAGACCGGCGACTCCCTCGCCGCTGCACAGGTACTGGAAGACTGGCTGGCCGAGACCCGCCCCGCCCTGCCACCAGGGGTTGATCTACAGGTCACCGACGCCTTCTGGGAGCTCCTGTCCGAGCGCATCACGCTGCTGTTGAAAAACGGTCTGGGCGGCCTGTTACTCGTCCTGGCGATCCTGTTCCTGTTCCTCAACCGCCACATCGCCCTGCGCGTGGCACTGGGCATCCCGATCGCGTTCACCGCCGCCTTCGTGGTGCTGTGGGTGGTCGGCGGCTCGATCAACATGATCTCGCTGTTCGGCTTCATCATGTCGCTGGGGATCATCGTCGACAACGCCATCGTCGTCTCGGAGCACGCCTACAGCCTGCACCAGCGCGGGCTCTCGGCCAGCCGCGCCGCGCGCGACGGCGCCCGGCGCATGGTCGGGCCGGTGATCGCCGCCTCTCTGACCACGGTAGCCGCCTTCCTGCCGCTGATGCTGATCGGCGGGATCATCGGCAACATCCTGTTCGACATCCCGCTGGTGGTGATCTGCGTCATTGTCGCCACCTTGCTGATCGCCTTCCTGATCCTGCCTGCCCACCTGAAGGGCGTGATGCACCGGCTCAAGCCGCCGCGCCCGGGCAGCCTGCGCGAGCGTTTCGACAACGGCTTCGAGGGCTTCCGCAACGGCGCCTTCCGCCGCGCAGTCACGGTCTCGGTCAATCATTCCGGCACCACTCTTGCCCTGGCCGTCGGCGCTCTGATCCTGGCCATCGGCCTGGCCGCCAGTGGGCGCATCGGCTTCACCTTCTTCCCGTCGCCGGAGGGCACCATCGTCAACGCCGGCGTCAACTTCGTCGCCGGCACCCCGCCGGAGCGGGTGGAGGCCTTCCTGATCCACGTCGAGGAGGCCCTGGCGGAGACCGAAGAGGAGCTCGGCGGCGACCTCGTGCGCGCCTCGGTCACCCGTCTTGGACGCGGCATCGACCCCGGCGACGGCAATGCCCCGCGCGGCGACCAATTCGGCAACATCCAGGTGGAGCTGATCTCGCCGGAGCAGCGCGAGGTCCGCAACCGCGAGTTCATCCAGGCCTGGGAAGAACGCGTGCGCCAGGCCCCGGGGATCGAGAACTTCAGCATCGACGAGCGCCAGACGGGCCCGCCCGGGCGCGACCTGGAGGTCCGCCTGACCGGGGACGACCCGCATGTGCTGAAGAACGCAGCACTGGAACTGGCAGACATCTTCGATGACTTCGCCGGCACCTTCGCCACCAACGACGACACCCCGTTCGGCCGCGAACAGCTGGTGTTTCAGGTCAATCCGGAGGGTCGCGCTTTGGGCCTGACCACCGAATCGGTCGGCGCCCAGTTGCGCGACGCCTTCGACGGCCACTTGGCCCAGCTCTACCAGGACGGGCTGGAAGAGGTCGAGGTGCGCGTGCGCCTGCCGGACCACGAGCGCCATTCCAGCGAAAGCCTGGAGCGGCTGAACCTGCGCCTGCCGAGCGGCGAATTCGCGCCACTCGGCAGCGTGGTCGATCTGCGCTCGCGCCAGGGCTTCGAGACCCTGCGCCATGCCGACACCCGCCTGGCCATCCAGGTCTCCACCGAGGTGGACCGCAGCGTGAACAACGCCGCGCGCATCCGCGCCGCGCTGGAGGACGGCCCGCTGGACGACCTCGCGGCGCGCTACGGCATCGAGTATTCGTTCGAGGGGCGCGCCGCCGACCAGGCCGAGACCTTCGCCGACATGCGCACGGGCCTGATCCTGGCGCTGGGGCTGATGTACATCACCCTGGCCTGGGTGTTCGGCTCCTGGGGCTGGCCGCTGATCGTGATGGCGATCATCCCTTTCGGCATCCTCGGCGCCTTGCTCGGGCACTGGATCCTGAACGTGGAGCTGACCATCCTGTCGCTGTTCGGCCTGTTCGGCTTGACCGGGATCGTGGTCAACAACTCGATCATCCTGGTGAGCTTCTACCAGGGCCTGCGCGAGGCCGGATTGGCCCTGCAGGACGCGATCGTCGAGGCCGCCTGCCAGCGCCTGCGCGCGGTCATCCTGACCTCGGTGACCACGATTGCCGGCCTGACGCCGCTGCTGTTCGAGCGCTCGGTCCAGGCCCAGTTCCTGATTCCGATGGCGATCTCCATCGTCTTCGGCCTGGCCATCGCGACCGTCCTGGTGCTGTTCGTGATCCCGGCCCTGCTGCGCCTCTACGAAGGCCTCTTCGACCGCGGCGCCACCACCACCCACCACGCCACCGAATAGCCCTCTCGGCCCGCCCGGGGCTTTGTATTTTCACCACGAAGCGCACGAAGACACGAAAAAGGGCTAGGTCAAGGGCGGTTGCACCACAGAGGGCACGGAGGGCACGGAGAAATGCGAGGGTGGTCCTGGGGGCCGAAAAGCTGGAGCGAGAAGACCGGTGAGTGGTCCAGTCAGACAGGTGGCGGGGCATTGATCCGCTTCCCTTGGCTCCACGACATCCTGCGCGGCTCGAAACCTTCTTCGATTTTCTCTGTGTACTCCGTGCACTCTGTGGTGCAATCGCCCTTCTTCGTGCCTTCGCGCGCTTCGTGGTTGATCAAACGAGACCGGCCCGACGGCATGTACTTACCCGACGGGCTATACTGGATTTGCATGTTTGAAGGGAGTTACCCGTGACCGCATCCCTCGCTCTCGATCAGATGACCACAACCGAAAAGCTCCGCGCCATGGAAGAGCTCTGGGAAGACTTGGCGCGCGATCCCGCGGATGTGCCGGTCCCCGATTGGCATCGCGACGTGCTGGAACAGCGCCAGGCGACCGCCGCCAGCGGTGAGGCCCGATTTCGCCCCTGGGACGACGCCAAGCGACGCCTGCGCAACGGGTAACGGCCTGCCTTGCGCTTGATCGAACTCCTCGACGCGGCGGAAGAGGACCTGGCCCCAGGGAGACGCTGGTTGAATCGCACGTTCGCGCTCGAGTCGCTTTTCCGTGCGAACAAGACGCGGTGACTGCCGTGCAGTCACTCTGCACAAGGGAACCGCAACGCTGTTCGCGCGCAAAAGCGGCCGAGCCCCTACTTTACTTGGCTTGCGGGGTTGGTGCCCCCTGTTCCCCGATCCTGCGTTGCGCCGCTTGCGGGTAGAACCACTACCCGCTGCTCGACGCGCCTTGTCTCGGGAAACAGGGGGCACCAACGCGAACGTGCGATTCAACCAGCGTCTCCCTGGGGGCTGCGTTCTACGCCTCCCGGTCACCGGGGCTGGGCGAGTATTTCCTCGATGCCCTCTTTTCCGACATCGACTCCCTGCTCCTGTACGCCGGTGTGCACGAGCAGCATCATGGTTTCCACCGTCTGCTGTCCCGCCGTTTCCCCTTCGCGATCTACTACCGGGTCGATGACGAGATCATCCGCGTCTACGCCATCCTCGATTGCCGTCAGTCCCCCGGCCATCTCGCCCCGCGCCTGAGCGATCCCGACGAGTAGCCCGGCTTTTCAACGAAGGAGGTCAAGGGCGGTTACAGGAAGGCTGGAAGACAAGAAGGATGATCGGGATGTGAGCCCTGGCGGGCGACTCGATACACCCCCGGTGTGCCTGTCATACACTCGACGACTTAACCCCGTCCCCCTTCCGATCTTCGCGTCTTCCTGTCGACGCCCTTGACCTTGACCTGGCCCTTCTTCGTGCCTTCGTGCGCTTCGTGGTTGGTCAAGCGGGCTCGGCGCGGCGGCGATTGGCGAGGCGGATGGGGATCGACGCCAGCAGCCCGGCGAGGAACAGGACCAGGCAGAACAGGATCGCGTTCTCGAGGCCCAGCCAGACCTGCAGCAGGCCGATACCGAGCAGGCCGAAGATCGCCGCGGCCTTGGACGCCAGCCCCCAGAAGCCGAACCAGCGCCCGGCCTCGCGCGCCGGGACCATCAGCGCCACCAGGGCACGCCCGGCGGACTGCGCCGAGCCGAGGCAAAGCCCGGCCAGGATGCCGACGCCGAGGAACACCATCTGCGCCTCCACCGGTCGTCCCAGCAGCACGCTCAGCCACTGGGCGATGGTCGGCGTGGCAAAGATCGCCAGCACCGCCAATGCCCAAAGCACCAGCGTGATGCGATAGATGCGCACCGGCCCCGCGCGGTCCTGCAGGAAGCCGAAGCCCACGGCACCGATCACCGCGGTGATCTGGGTCACCACGAACATCATCACCCGTGTCGGCTCGTCCCACTGGATGACCTGCGCGCCATAGATGAAGGTGAAGGCGATGATGATGTAGATCCCGGCCATCACGAAAAAGATGGACACGAACAGCGCGCGCAGGTCGCGGCGCTCGCCCAGCGTGACCAGCGAGGCCTTCACCCGCTTCCAGCCCAACCCCAGCTGGATGTGCCGGGCCATGCGCCGCCGGGTGCCGCGTTCTTTCAGGAACAGGAAGGTCGGCAACGCCGAGACCAGGAAGAACGCGGCCGCGAACGGCCCGACCCAGCGAATGCGCTCGAAGTTCTCCGCGCTCACCTCGCCCAGAAGCCCCAGGGCAAAGGCCGTTGCCACCAACCCACCGATATACCCGAGCCCCCAGCCCAGCCCCGAGATCCAGCCGAGCTTCTCCGGTGGCCCCAGGTCGGGCAGGAAGCTGGCGATGAAGGATTCGCCGATGGCATAACCGAAGTTCGAGGCGATGATCAGCGCCATGCCGAAGAACACCAGCCCCGGCTCGACGAAGTACAGCAACGCGGTGGTGATGATCGTCAGCACCCACGAGGCAGCGAGGAAGCGCTTGCGCGCGGCGGTGGCATCCATGATCGCCCCGGCAAACGGGGCGGCCACGATCACCATCGCGTAGCTGACCGCCAGGGCCACGCTCCACAACAGGTTACCGAGGCGATAATCCGGGGCATCGCCGACAATCACCCGCGTGAACAGGTCGCCGAAGATCACCGTGATGATCAACAAGGTGTAGGCCTGATTGGCGAAGTCGAACATCGCCCAGCCGAAGATCTCGCGCCGGGGGGCGGGCGCGTTCTCGGGGTAGCGCCGAATCAGCGGCATGCAGGAATCTCGGGGGTCATGACGGGCCACATGCTAACCCACCTCCTCAGCGCTCGCGGATCACGACGGCATCGCCGTCCGTTTCGACCGCGAAGTACTCAAGGAAACTGCGGCCCAGACGCGAGCGCGGCAGCGCATCGTCGGGCAACACGATCGCACTGACCCCCGAACGGCGTAGCGCGCCCACCTGCAACTGCTCGATCCGAACGCGCTGCCCATGCTGCGTGCCCCGGGCGTCACGGATGCGCACCGAGCGCCCCTGATCGGCGTCAATCCCGGCCTGCTCGGCATCGGTCTCACGCAGCAACACCGAGTCAGCCTGCGCATCGACGACGACGGTAACGGCCGTACCGTTCACCCCGGCGGTCACCGCATGCTCGCCACGCGAATCCCGATGCACCCGCACCGCGGCACCTCCCTCCGCCGGCCCAACCGGCCGTGCCGGGGCGGCCCGTTGCTGCACCCGCAGCTCATGCTGCCTGCCGCCGTACTCCACCAGGGCCGCGCCCGGGCGTGTGCGCAGGACCCGCAACCCGCCCGGGCCGGACTCGCCGGTGGAGACCACGGCCCGCTCGTCCCCCACGGACAGCACCGCGCGATCCCCGAACACCGCATGCAGGCGGAGTTCCTCCGCGGCCACAGAGACCGGCCACCACAGCATTAGCCACACCGCCAGACCGAGTACGGCCGGCGAACAGTAACGAGAGAGACGAGTCCAAGTCATGCCGCTGTTATAGCGCCTCCGGCTGAACGAAACCGGAACGCCAGGCGACAACCCCCGCGCCTGCTACCATCAGGGCGTGCATATCCTCCTGGAGCCACCGTGTCCCGTTCATCCTCGTCCACCGCGTCCAGCCCACTCCCGACCCGGCATATCGCCCTGCGCCATGCCTTTACCGTGACATTGCTGGTAATCGGGCTGTGGCTGATGCACATGAACCTGCGGGTCCTGCCCGAGGCCGGGGTGATGGCGCTGTGGATCGGTGTCACCCTGCTGATCGCCCATGGCGGCTTTCGGCGCCACCGGGTCCGGCGCGCGGCCTTCCTGCGCGGCTATCTGGAGCCAACCAGCCAATGGCCTCGCCGCCTGCGGGGCGGGCCGCTGATGGCCCTGCGTCACCTGATCATCGGCGCGCTGCTGGGCGGACTGCTGCTGATCACCCTCGCGCGCATCCCGACCCAGGAGGTCTGGGCCGCCCTGCTGGTCGCCGGCTTCGTGCTGGTGATCAGCGAGGCCCTGTTCGCCCGCCTGCTGCGCGGCCATGCCCATCCGCAGTTCGCACCGGAACTGGTCCGCCGCGGGGCCCTGACGCTCACGGGCCTGTTGCTGATCGTCGCCCTGCTGGCGCTGGCCCTGCTGGCCCGGTACCCCGACCTGACCGGCGCCACGCTGGAACAGGCGGTCTGGTTCCTGGTCCACCAGGAGGCCGCGCGCAGCCATCTGCTGGAGGCCGGGTTGCAACTCGCCGCCGCCCAGGACGCCCTGCGCCTGTGGCTGGGCCAGCAATGGTTCCCGCAGGGTGTGGAATCCCTGCCGGCCCTGCTCGGCTGGCTGCTGGTACTCGCGGAACAGACCTTCCTGGCGCTCGGTTTCCTGCTGCTGGCCAACGGCCTGCTGCCGCTGCGCCCGACGAACGACACCCTGGGCGACCCGCGCAACGCCCCCGTCATCGAGTAGCCCGGACCCCGCCATGCCATCGTGCATCCCGCAAGCCCCAACCGGCACCCGGCCATGGCGATGACGGCGGGGTGGCATACGGCCTGGACCTGGATGGTCCTGACCCTGCTGGCCAGCGCCAGCCTGTTGTGGCTGGCCAACCAGCACGAACCCCGTAGCTGGGAAGAGGCCGCTCCGCTGACCCTGCAACTCGGTGAGCAGCGCTACCAGGTCGATCAAGAACGCCTCACCCGCCTCGAACGCTTCACGCTCGAATGGCTGGAGGCGGGGGACGCCGAAACCCGGGACCACTGGCAACGCCGCGTGGATGCCGAACTCGATGCCCGCTTCGCGGAAGTGCACGACCGCGTCCCCGAGGTCGCGGACTGGTACTACTCGCTGGGCGCCGAATACCTGCGCCTGTGGCTGCGCGGGACCCAGTGGCTGGGTGACGCCGAACCGGATGCCCCCGCGCGGATGCTGCGCGAGCGCCTGCTGCCCGAGCCGCTGTGGGATCACGCCCTGCGGGACCTGGCCACCCGCGTCGAATGGGGCGTGGACGAGCAACAACGCCAGGTTCGCGACGCCTGGCGTCTGGAGCTGGCCGAGCGCCTCGCGGACGCGCGCATCCCGGACCCACCGCCGCGCGCCGGAGGCGCCTCAGCGGCCGAGATCGAACGTGGCCACGCCCTGCACACAGCGCTGGATATCGACCTGGAGCGCTTCGATCAGCGCACCGGCCTGGCGGCCACGGCCGCCGCCGGCACCGGGCTCGCGACCCCGTTGATCGCGCGCGCCGTGCAGGCCCGGCTGGCCACCCGCGCCACGCAGGCGGGGCTGGCGCGCAGCCTCGGTCGCGCCGGCCGCGCGGGCGCCCTCGGTGCCGGAGTCTGCGCCTGGAGCGGTCCGTTCTCGCTGGGCTGTGGCATCACCGCTGCCGGGGCCACGATCATCGGCGTGGACTGGCTGCTTCTGCGGCTCGACGAGACCCGCCACCGCGAAGACCTGGAGCAGGCCCTGCACGAGGCCCTGGACGCCCTGCACGCCGAGACGCGCCGGGCCTGGAGGCAGGCCATCGCCGAGCGCGTCGAGGCCCGGCACACGGCCAGTCGCGCCGCGGTCGAGAACACGTTCCAGCCCTGGAGGTCGAGCCTCGTACCCTGACGCCCACCCAACGGGTCGGCGGGCGAGACACAGGACGCCGCCCCTCGTCATCCCGGCCGAAGCGAAGCGCAGAGCCGGGATCTCCACCGCCTGCCCTGCTCCGAGGCTCGTCATCGCGAGGCGCGCCGTGGCGACCTCCCTGGGCGGCCCCGGCGTCGGGGCTGCGTCAGGAGATGGCCATGGCCCCTGCGGGGCCTCGCCATCACGGGGAAAGCAGACATCAGCGCCAATGTCCCTGGCGTACTGCCACACACCCCTCCGCCAGCCAACGAGGACATTACGACCTGGGGTCTGCAGTTTCTCGGCAGTCGAGCAGTGCTGCGTTACACTCCGCACACCGTTACCTCGCGCCCGCGCCTACTGATGAATACGACTCCCAAGCGCCACAAGACCGTCCCCGTCCGCGTCGGCAACGTCACCGTCGGCGGCGACCACCCAGTGATGGTGCAATCGATGACCAATACCGACACCGCGGACGCCCTGCGCACCGCCGTGCAGGTGGCGGAACTCGCGCGCGCCGGCTCCGAGGTCGTGCGCATCACGGTGAACTCCGAGGCCGCAGCGAAGGCCGTGCCCGAAATCCGCGAGCGCCTGGACACGATGGGGCTGGACGTGCCACTGGTCGGGGACTTCCACTTCAACGGCCACAAGCTGCTGACGCAATACCCGGAATGTGCGCAGGCGCTGGCCAAGCTGCGCATCAACCCGGGCAACGTCGGCCGCGGCTCGAAGCGCGACAGCCAGTACGCCGCCATGATCGAGACCGCGTGCGAGTACGACAAGCCGGTGCGTATCGGCGTGAACTGGGGCAGCCTGGACCAGGCCCTGCTCGCACGGATGATGGACGCGAACAACGAGCGCGCCGAACCCCTCGAACCCGAGGCGGTGATGCAGGAAGCCCTGATCACCTCGGCGCTGGAGAGCGCGGCCGAGGCCGAGCGCATTGGTCTGCCGCATGACCACATTATCCTGTCGGCCAAGGTTAGCGGCGTGCAGCCGCTGATCGCGGTCTACCAGGACCTGGCTGCGCGCTGCGACTATCCGCTACACCTGGGTCTGACCGAGGCCGGCATGGGGGCCAAGGGCATCGTCGCCTCCACCGCCGCGCTGTCGGTGCTGCTGCAACAGGGTATCGGCGACACCATCCGTATCTCGCTGACGCCGGAGCCCGGCGGCGACCGCACCCGCGAGGTCCTGGTCGCCCAGGAGATCCTGCAGAGCATGGGGCTACGCAGCTTCCTGCCGTCGGTGGTCGCCTGTCCCGGCTGCGGACGCACCTCCAGTGAGTACTTCCAGCACCTGGCACAGGACATCCAGACCTACATCCGCCACCAGATGCCCACCTGGAAGGAGCGCTACCCGGGCGTGGAGGAGATGACCGTCGCGGTAATGGGCTGCGTGGTCAACGGCCCCGGCGAGAGCAAGCACGCCAACATCGGCATCTCCCTGCCCGGCACCGGCGAACAACCGGTCGCCCCGGTCTACGAGGACGGCGAGAAGACCGTTACCCTCAAGGGCGACCACATCGCCGAGGAATTCCAGGCCCGCGTCGAAGCCTACATCGAACGCCGCTACCGCCAGCCCGCCTGAAGACCTGATTCACCACGAAGCACACGAAGGCACGAAGAAACTCAAAGGCGGTCTTACCACAGAGGGCACAGAGTTCACGGAGAAGACCCAACGAAGAAGGGTAGGATGTGATGAGCGCAGCGAATCGCATCGTGTCGCGGCCCGAAGCTTCCCGGTTCCCGGTTCCCGGATTGATGCGTTTCGCTGCGCTCAACTGCATCCTACTCGCCGTGAGCAATTCATCCAGCGAGCGGCGATCCCCGCGGACGTTCTCAACCCAAATAAGTGCCTTTCTCCGTGGCCTCTGTGCCCTCTGTGGTAAATCCGCCGTTTGCCCTTCTTTGTCGTGCCTTCGGGTACTTCGTGGTGAAAAACCAGCCCGCGCCCAACCGACGCGGGCGGTGGCTTAGAAGTTGTAGGTGTAGCCGCCGGCGAGCAGGTTCTGGGCTCCGCTTTCGTCGCGCGTGGCGTAGGTGACCGAGAAGGTCCCGAAATCGGTGGCATGGGCCGCGCCCAGCTCCCAGAACTTCGCGCCGTTGTCGTCCGCCGGGCTGCCATAGCCCACCTCGGCGAATACCTCGGTGCGCGGGATCACCTCGAACGCGGCACCCACGAAATACTCGCGGCTGCCCCGGGCGTCCCGGTCGTGCGCATGAGCCAGATAGTTCACCCCGGTGTACACCGGCCCCCAGTCCGCGACCACGAAGGTCTCGCCTTCGTAGCGCTCGTCAAGGTCCGAGTAGTGGAAATACTCGAAGCCGAACTCGAGCCCCACGGGGCCGGCATCGAAGCCATAGCCGACGAACGGCACGACCTCGACGCCACGACCGCTACCCAGGGAGGAGGCCTGAACGCCGGTGAACACGCCATTATCGAAGCCCAGTTCGAAACCGCCCTGGACGACCGCGTCGTTATCCGACTTGGTGGCACCGTCGTCGATGTAGTCGGTGAACACGCCGATGTTGAAATCGGCCCCAGTGGCATGGACCGTCGATGCGCCAAAGGCGAAGGCACCGGCCACGGCGGCGGCCAGCAGGCCGCGATGGAAGTTCTGATGGTTCATGTCGATTCCTCTTGATGCAGATATCGTCACACGTCTCGCCGGGGTCAGTCCCCGACGCTACGGTTCGGGTTCCCGGGGTTACACCGGCATCTGCGCGCTCAGCAGCCAAGCCGCCATGCCGAAATACACGGCCAGGCCGGTGAAATCCTTGATGGTGGTGATGAACGGATCCGCGCCCGGCGCGTGATCGACACCGATCTTCAACAGCACCCACGGCAGCAGAAAGCCGAGGATGGAGGCCGTGAACACCGAGAAGAACAGCGCCACGCCGACCACGAAACCCAGCTGCGGGATGTCATTCGGGGCACCCTGCCAGAAGTAGGCGATGGTGCCAGCGAGAACCGCCATCACAACCCCCATGGCCAGGCCTACGCCCCCCTCGCGAACCAGATGCGCGCGGAAGAAGCGTCCCAGGTTGATATGGCCCAGGGCCAGGCCGCGGGCAAAGATGGTGGTCGACTGCGTCCCCACGTTGCCGCCCATGTCCATGACCAGCGGGATGAAGATCGCGAGCGCCACGACCGCGGCCAGCGTGTCCTCGAAGAAGTCGATCACCCCACCCACGGCCAGACCGCCGGCGAGCGTCACCATCAGGAAGGCCATGCGCACCTTGACCGCGTAGCCGATCCCACCGGAGGTGAGCTTCTCCGAACGCACGACATCCCGGTGGTGCAGCAGGTCGCCAATCCCCGCCTTCTTGTAGAAGTCCTCCGAGGTGTCCTCCTCGAGCACATCCATCGCATCGTCGATGCGCAGCACACCCACCAGCACGCCATCGGCGTCCACCACTGGTAGATACGGCACGTCGGTGCGCTGCAGCAGGCGAGCGGCCTCCACCTTGTCGCCGTCGGGCGTGGCGCAGAAATCCTCCAGCTCGACCAGCTCGCCGACGGCCTGGTCGCCATCCGCGCGGAACATGCGGCCGAGGCGCACCAGCCCCCGATAGTGGTGGTCGCGATCCGTGATCAGCAACGCCGCCCCGACATCGTCGGGCATGTTGCGATCTTCACGCAGCCGAGCGGTGACCTCGCCGACGGTCTCTTCCGGCGTCACCCAGAACACCGGGCGCCGCATCACGCGCGCCACCGTGTCTTCGTCCTGGCGCCACAGCGCACGGACCTTGTCGCGCTTGGCTCCGGGCAGGGCGTTGAGCAGGTCCGCCGCCAGCGGCTTGCCTACCAGAGTCAGGGCGCGCGCAAGGGTGTAGGCCGGCAGCCGCTGCACCAGCTCGTGGGCTGCATCCTCCGGCATGTGTTCGAGCAGGATGGCCTGCTCCTCATCATCCATCGCCAGGAACACGGCGCGGCGTTCGTTGGCGTCCACGCCCTCCAGCAGCACCCAGCGCGAACGCGGGTCCAGCTCGGCCAGGCGCTCGGCGGTAATCGCCGGGACCGGATGAATCAGCTCGGCGCGGGCGTGATCGAGTTCCCCCGCATGGATCATTTCCAGGATCTTGTCATTCATTGCAATGCTCCTCGTGCTTTTACATTCAAAAGGAACGCAGGGCATTACAAAAGGCAAAAGAATCCCATCACCGCTGGCAGCGGTCTTTTACAAAACCCCCATCAGCGAATTGAACATGATTTTACTTTTTTCACTGCCCCGCAGTGATATACCGAACCCCGACCCGGGGTCGTCGTCTTCGTCCTGTGGCATACAGGCCTCCTCGTCGTAATCAATGCACCAACACGTTCGGGACGCGCACAGTTATACGCACGGCTCCTTCCGGAGCCGAGCAGAGGGAAAACGCCATCGATTGGCATGAACCAGCAGCGCACCGCAGGGTGGCCACCAAGGGGTTCGGGGCAGGCAGGACGCCCGAAATGGGCGCAGGAGGGGAGAAAACAGGAAATCTGTCAGCCCCCGGAGTCACGCATATCGCTGACACCGGGGACACCACCGCACTTACTGGGTGGCTGGACCCCGCTGGCAACGATATGCACGCTCGCTTCGGCCACCGGCCCCGCGATCATGCATGCATCGACAACAGTCCATTGACAAACCTCTGCTATTAAGATGGGCGAAATTCTAATCGCGCATTTTTATTCACGCAAGCCCTGAAACTCAATTTTCACCCAGCCTTTTGTTCGAAGCGATGAATGAGTGCCTTAAGCTCGCTGGCCTCGGCCTGCATGCGGGCGCTGGCGTCGCGGGCGTGGGCGGAGACAGAGCCGGTCTCGGTGGCAACATCGCGAATGGACGTCACGTTGCGGTTGATCTCCTCGGAGACCGCGCTTTGCTCTTCGACCGCAGTGGCGATCTGGGTGTTCATCTCGGTGATCTGGCCAACGGCCTCGCGGATGGTCGTCAGTGAATCGCCCGCCGCCTGGGCCTTTTCGACCCCGTCGGCAGCCCGCTCCTGACTGGCACGCATCGCGGACATGGCCTCGCGCGCCCCGGACTGCAGGCTCTCGATCATATTGCGAATGGTCACCGTGGATTCATCGGTGCGCTGCGACAGGCTGCGCACCTCGTCGGCCACCACGGCGAACCCGCGGCCGTGTTCCCCGGCGCGGGCGGCCTCGATCGCGGCATTCAGCGCCAGCAGGTTGGTCTGCTCGGCGATCTCGCGAATGACACTCAGAATCTTGTCGATCTCCACGGTGCTCGCCTCCAGCTTGCCGAGCTTCTCGGCGGTGGACTCGACCTCCGCTGCCATGCGGTTGATCACGGAAACCGTGTCGTTCACGACATCCTGACCGGCCCCGGTTTCCTTCTCGGCGTTGTTCGCGGCCTCGGCGGCGCGGGCGGAGTTGCTCGCCATCTCCTGGATGGTCGAGGTCATCTCGTTCATCGCCGTGGCAACCTGGTCGATCTCGTTTTGCTGGCGCTCCACGCCGGAGGCGGTCTGGTCCACGCTGCTGGCCATCGAGTGCGCATCGTCACTCACCGCCTCGGCCTTGTCCTCAATGCGGCCTAGCACGGTGCGCAGTTTCGCCTCGCCGAAGCGCTGTACCAGTTCCAGCGAGGCGCTGTCATCGCGCCGCCCGGTGTAGATCGCCTCCATTACCGGGTTGTTGAACTGGGCCTGGGCACGCTTGACCGCCTGCCGCACCCCGGAGGTAAACACCAGCGATGCCACGCCGCCGACAGCAAAGATCAGCACCAGCAGGGCCGCCTGCACCACAGGCGAAAACGCCGAGAACACGACGGCGAGCGCCAGCAGGACGCCCACGATCCAGGTACCCGCCAGGCGACAGGTCAGGCCGTGATACCAGCGCCGTGCGAAGCTCCGCCCCCGGTTGATCGCGGCATACACCTTCTCGGCACGTGCCACATGTTCGCGCTCCGGGATCGCCCGCACCGACTCGTAGCCGGTCTTGCGACCGTGCTCGTAGGCGGGGGTGACAAAGGCGTCCACCCAGTAATGATCGCCGTTCTTGCGCCGATTCTTGACGATGCCCATCCAGGCCCCATCGGCCTTCAGGGTCGCCCACATGTTCGCGTAGGCGGCCTCCGGCATGTCCGGGTGGCGCACGATGTTATGCGCAGATCCCGACAGCTCCTCCCAGTCGAAGCCGCTGACGTCGATGAAATCGCGGTTGGCGTCGCCTATGCGGCCCTTCTCGTCGGTGGAGGAGATCAGGTCTCCATGCCGATCCAGCGAATACTCCGTCTGGGTGACGGGAAGATTCTTGCGCATGCCGTACTTCCTTATTCTTGTGTGCCGAACAGGACGTGTCCGGCAACCAAAATTCGCGCGGGCCGTTCGCTGCGCCCCACGCCCTCGATGATAATCTCCGGCGAATATATTCGCTCTTGCGGATGTATCGACCCGAATGCCCCGAACTTGAATCGCACCCGGCGGCGGCCTACCGGGGCTAAACGGGCCGCGCTGCCGCGGCCAGCACACGCCGAAAGCCCTCGAAGGCGAACGGGGTCAGCTCCAGGTCACGCGAACGCCGGTCGGCGTAGACCAGGCCCAGCACGCGCTCGCCATCACACAGGCGCGCGACGAGACAATCGACCCCGCCGGTCAGCTTGCGCACCGCCGGGGGCATCTGCTCATGGATGCGCTTGTGGTCCCACCACTGCGGCGTGTCCTTATCCAGGACCTGCGCCAACGGTCCGAGCGCCGCACGGTTGATCACAAAGTGGCTGAACTCCGGCTCGTGCAGCGTGCCGACCAGGTGCTCGGCACGCAGCGTCTCGCCATCCCGGGACAGACGGGCAAAAACCACCCGGTTCAAGCCTAAACCGAACTGCATCACCCGCAGCATCCGCCGTACGCGCAGCTCGCGGTTCTGCTCTTTCTCGAGCGCGCCAATCCCCTCTTCCAGCAGGTCGACCCGCGGCATCAGGGCCAGGCGCGGCCGATGTGGCTCGCGCAGCCAGACCCGCCCGGGTATCTGCGGATCCAGCGGTTCACGATGGTAGACCGCGACATCCGCGTTGAAACGCTCGATCACCGCACTGATCCGGTCCGCGGCCTCCTTGTCAGTCAAACCCATCAGCCCGGCCAGCAGCCCGAGATCGCGGTCACCGCGCGCGGTATCCATGCCGCGAAAGACCTGCCAGGCCACGGCACTCGCGACCATCACCTCAAAGGCCCGGTGATGCGCCGCATTGACCGCCCGCAGCGTCCCCTGCACCAGTTCCGGCAGCTCCATTTGTTCCGCCATCGCACGCGAGAGATCGTCCGTTGCGTACCCCAGTGCGGTGTAACTGGCCTCGTCCGGAAGCGCATTCAGCTCGAGGATCTCCATCAGCCGGGCCAGGCGCGGCTCGCCCTCCACGAGCAGGGCGAGCAGGCCGAGCTGATTCAGCAGGGCGGCCAGGGCCAGCTCGCCCGGCTCGGTATCGTGGCGCTCGCCTGCGATTTCGGTCGCAATCATTGCCGCCAGCCGCGATTGCGCCGCCATCTCGCGATAAGCCTGCGGCTGGGTAACGACATCCTCGACGCGCGGCGCCGCAGCCGCCTCCTGATGGACGTTCTGCAACCCCAGCATGGCGATGGCGTCCCCCACCGCGTGCACTTCCTGGCGCAGGCCGCGGCGCGAACGGTTTGCACGCAGGACCAGACGCAGGCTCAGACCGGGGTCGCGTTCGGCGTAACGCGCCAGTTCGCGCAGCGAGCGCTCAACCAGGGCGTCGGGGTCGGCGAACACCGCATCGCTCGCCTCGAGGATCGGCCATTCCACGGCCGCCAGGCGGGCGGCTTCGTCCATGTAGGGCGCGTCCTTGTCCAGGGACATGCTGTACCTCGCGCAGGGGAGTCGTTATGGTTATGCCCGTCACTATAGCAACTGCGGCACTGTGAACCGGTTCGCAGAACCCCTATTCGAGCCCACATCACGGGATCCCATCAGTGAAGCTCATTCTCGGTTTCATCATCGTGCTCGGCGGCGTGTTCGGCGGCTTCGTGCTGCACGGCGGCAACATGCTGGTGATCTGGCAGCCATACGAATACATGATCATCGGCGGCGCGGCCCTGGGCGCCTTCCTGATCGCCAACCCCTTCCGGGTCGTGATCACGGTCCTCAAGTCCCTTCCCCAGCTGCTGAAAGGCGGCGCCAAGTACTCGCGCGAAGACTACCTCGACCTGCTCGCGCTGATGTACAAGTTGTTCACCAAGGCCCGCAAGGAAGGCCTGATGGGCATCGAGGGCGACGTCGAGGAGCCCGAGGAAAGTGCCCTGTTCCAGGCGCATCCCCGGGTACTCAAGGACCATCACGCGGTCGAGTTCATCACCGACTACATGCGCCTGATCATCTCCGGCTCGATGAACCCGCACGAGCTGGACGCCCTGATGGACGTGGACCTGGAAACCCATCACGAGGAATCCGAGCGCCCCAGCCACGCGGTCAACCGCGTGGCGGATGCCCTGCCCGGGTTCGGCATCGTGGCGGCGGTGCTGGGGATCGTGAACACCATGGGTGCGCTCGGCGGCTCAATCGAACAAATAGGCATGAACGTAGCAGCGGCCCTGGTCGGGTCCTTCCTCGGCATCCTGCTCGCCTACGGCTTCGTCGGTCCGACCGCGGCCGCACTGGAGGCGCGATCCCAGGAAGAGGCGAAGTTTCTGCAGTGCATCAAGGCCTGCATCCTCGCCAATGTTCAGGGGTACAGCCCGCAAGTGGCGGTTGAATTCGGCCGCAAGACCATGGAAAGCGAGCTGCGGCCCGGCTTCTCCGAACTCGAGGAGCACGTGAAGGCGGCCTGAGGCCGTCCGGAACGCACCCATGGGCGTCGAGGACAAGACCCAGCCGATCATCGTCAAGAAGAAGGTGGTCAAGGCCGCCCACCACGGCGGTTCGTGGAAGGTGGCCTTTGCCGATTTCGCCACCGCGATGATGGCCTTCTTCCTGCTCCTGTGGCTGCTCGCCGCGATGGAGGCCGAAGATCTTGCCGGTTTATCCGAGTACTTTCAGAACCCGTCAGCCTTCGAAGGCCTTGCACCCGTCCCCGGACAGGCGCCCGGGGACGGCACAGGAGTGGACCCGTCGATTATCGATTTCGAGGGCCTGCCAGAACTGATGGAAGACCCGGAATCCGTCGCTCCCCCCAGTGGCATCGACGATGAAACCCTGGACGACCTGGCCGAGGCGCGCGACCGTGAGGCCCTCGAGACACTGCAAAGGGCCCTGGAAGAAGCGGTCGAACAAAGCCAGGCGCTAGAGCCCTTCAAGGACCAGTTGCTCCTGGACATCACGCCCGAGGGCCTGCGCATCCAGATCATCGATCGCGAGAACCGGCCGATGTTCGACAGTGCCAGCGCACGGCCCCTGGAGCACGCCGACGCGATCCTGCGCGAACTGGCCAGCCTGATCAACAAGGTCCCCAACCGCGTCTCGATCACCGGCCACACCGACGCACGCCCGCTGCTGCGCCCGGACTACACCAACTGGGAACTCTCGGCCGACCGTGCCAACGCGGCCCGCCGCGCGCTGATCGCCGGCGGCACCGAATCCGACCAGATTGCCCAGGTAGTCGGTCTGGCGGCCAGCGTGCCCTTCAACCGCGAAAACCCGGAGGCGGCGATCAATCGCCGTATCTCCATCATCGTCATGTCCCAGCAGGCCGACGATGCCATGCGCCAGAGCCTGGAGAGCGAGGGAGTGCGCCCCGAAACCCTTGGACCGGCAGACAACGGCACCGGCCCACCGCCCGCGCAACTGGACGACCCCAGCTAAAATGGCCCAACATCGCGACATCCCGCTGAACCTGATCACCGGTTTTCTTGGCGTCGGCAAGACCACTGCCATCCGTCACCTGCTCTCACAACGCCCCGAAGGCGAGCACTGGGCTGTGCTCGTCAACGAGTTCGGCGAGGTCGGCGTGGATGGCGGGCTGCTCGCGGACACCGGTGTGGCCCTGGAGGAGATCCCCGGCGGCTGCCTGTGCTGCGTCTCGGCGCAGATGTTCACCGTCGGCCTGAACCGGCTGATCCGCAGCCAGAAACCCGACCGCATCCTGATCGAGCCGACCGGTCTCGGGCACCCGGCGCAGATCATCCGCACCCTGACCGAACCGCCCTATGCCGGCGTCCTCGATCTGCGCGCCACCGTGACCCTGATGGACGCACGCCACCTGGCCTCGCCCCGCCATCGCGAGCACCCGATCTGGCAGGACCAGATCGCCCTGGCCGATGTGCTCCTGGCCAACAAGGCCGACCTCTACAGCGAGGATGACCGCGAGACGCTGCATGCCTACGTCGCCGCGATGCCCTCGCCGCGCCCCCTCGTGGTCGAGACGACTCAGGCCCGCATCGAGCGCGAGTGGCTGGACCGGCCCCGGCTGGAGCGCGGCGGTGCCCTGTTCCCCGAGGCTCGCGCCTTCCTCGAGGCCGCGACCCAGTCCACCGCCCCCGGACATGATCATGATCATGCCCACGACCACGCCCATGACCACGCCGCTCCCGCGGCAAACGAATGGGTGACCATTGACACCCGCGGCGATGGCTACATCGGTCGCAGCTGGCTGATGCCCGAGGGGCAGGTCGTCGACCACGCAACCCTCGCAGGCCTGGTCGACGGCTTTACCGGCGATCGGCTGAAAGGGCTGGTGGAGACCGACCAGGGCTGGCAACGCATCAACCGCGTGGACGGCCACGGTGGGCTGGAGCCAATGGCCGCCCCCAACACACCGCTGCGCCCCCGCATCGAGGCCATCCTGCCGGAATCCGGTACCGCCGTCCTGGACGCCCTAACCAAGACACTCGACGCCGCACACACCCCGAACACCTGACCCAGCACCCGGCGCCAATCGCCAATCGCCGCCTCGTAAGACGCGCTGAGCCCCGCGAAACGCATCAGGACGCACGCTACAGGGAAAGACGCCCCGCCGACCGATGCGTTTCGCTGCGCTCAACACATCCTTGTGTCTTGCGGTTCACGGATCGCTACCATGAACCGTACCGGGCTCGGGGTAACCCGAACGCATCCTGAGGTCACGAACCTGTTTCGTAGATGGGCCCCCGAGTCCTTTTTCATCTCGAAGTTTGAACGGTATCCAATGCCCCCCGTGAGGGACGGGTGAGGCTGTACGGACAAGGCGAGAGGACGAGATGGCGCATATTGGCATTGATGTGAGCAAGAACAAGCTCGACTGCATGTGGGTCCGGGATCTGGATGCGGGCAAGGTCAAGCCCAAGGTGTTCCCGAACCGCCAGGACCAGTACCCGGAGTTGCTG
>NZ_KB906560.1:0-163328 GCF_000381505.1 Thioalkalivibrio sp. ALM2T | reverse complement strand
GTTCCGTCTTGAGGCTCAGGAAGAAGCGCTCGACAACGGCATTGTCCCAGCAGTTGCCCCGGCGACTCATGCTCGCCTGGATCTGGTGCCGGGCCAGCAGCCGCTGCCAGGCGGCGCTGGTGTATTGGCAGCCCTGATCCGAGTGCAGCAGCAGTCCCGGCTCCGGCTGGCGCTGCTCCAGGGCCATGCGAAGGGCCTCGCAGGTCAGGCTCGCCGGCATCTGCCGGTCGAAGGCCCAGCCGACGACCTTGCGCGAGTACAGATCGAGGATGACCGCCAGATAGCTCCAGCCGGTGGCGGTCGGGATATAGGTGATGTCGGATGCCCACAGGAAAAACGGGGACAGATTTATTTTAGAGCAAGGGTAGGGACACCCATTTAGTACTGGAGCCCCGGCTAGTCCGGGGCTTTTTTATGGTTCATCGAGCATTAAGAAAGGGTAAGGACACCCACTTTGTTGACATAAGCCGGATTCGCCGAAGCAATCGGCCGCAATCCCCGCGTCTGCAACCCGTCCCTCACGCCAACCGATTTCTCGGACGGTTGCGCCAAGGGGAGTGCGGAATGTCCGAGACGACCGTTAGTTTGGCGAACGCCAAAGCCCACCTGAGCGAACTGGCGGAACGGACCGCTGCAGGTGAATCCATCCTCATCACCAAGCGCGGCAAGGCCATCGCGCGCCTTTCCAGCGCCACCGCCCCCAAGAAACCGATCGATGCGAATGCGCTCCGCCAAGTAACGGATACCCAGCACAACCGGACCAATGAGAGCTTCATGCGGCGAGTCCGTGACGATGCCCGCTGCTGATGCGCCGAACCTCGGGCAAACCCACCTTGCTCGCCCCGCTCTAACGGAACCCTGGAACGCGGTTTCGCTACGCCCTGAAAAACTCCAAGGCATTCACTATCCTAACGACAGGAACGTAACGAACCTGCGTTGCTGCAAGACCTACTCCACGGAAGGAGTTCATCATGACCCAGCCCCGCTCGACCGTCGTCTCTCTGGACGACACGCCCTGGTACCACGTCGTTTCCCGCTGCGTCCGCCGCGCGTTTCTCTGCGGGCACGATGCCCACTCCGGGCGATCCTTTGAGCATCGCCGCGGCTGGATCGCCGACCGCTTGAAACAGCTTGCGTCGGTCTTCGCGGTGGATATCGCCGCCTATGCGGTGATGAGCAACCACTTCCATATCGTTGTGCGGGTGGACGATGCACGCGTCGAGCCCCTGGAGCGCGACGAGATCCTGCGCCGCTGGACGCAGCTCTTCTCGGGGCCGGTGATGGTGCAGCGGTATCTGGCCGATCCACAGCGACTCGGCCCGGCCGAGATGAAGATCGTGGATGCCTGGGTGGAGACGTACCGATCCCGCCTCGCGGACCTGTCGTGGTTCATGCGCGTGCTGAACGAGTCGATCGCCCGCCAGGCGAACGCCGAGGATCGCGTGACGGGACGGTTCTGGGAGGGGCGTTTCAAAAGCCAGGCGCTGCTCGACGAGCAAGCAGTCCTGACGGCCATGGCGTACGTCGACCTGAACCCGATCCGCGCCAGGATGGCCGCCACGCCAGAGGCCTCCGAGTACACCTCGGTCGCGGAACGGATTGCGCTGCTGCGCGAGACTTCCGAGGACGAAGGAGCGGAAGCTAAACCAGCAGCCGGCGATGCCGAGGTTCCAGGCGACACGGCCGCGCCAGGCCCGCCCCGGGCCACGAGATGCGACACACGATCGACCCGCTCACGATCCGCCCCGCACGAAACGGAATCCCCGCACCCGGAGACGACCCTGAACCGACTGGCCAGCGCACCGCTACTGCCATTCGACGCCACTGGCCGGGCGGAGTGCGCCGCGCCCTTTGCCTTCGAGGACTATCTGGAGCTCGTGGAAGCGACGGGGCGCGTCATCCGCGAGGACAAGCGCGGCTTCATCCACGATGATGCCCCGCCCCTGCTGGAGCGTCTGGGCATTGATCCCGATCAGTTCATCCGTGCGGCCAGTCGCATGTTGCAGCAATTCGGCTCCGCCATCGGAACGCCGGCCCATCTCACGGCCCGGTGCGATGCCCGCCAGACGCGCTATTTGCGAGGCATGGCGGCCGCCCGGCAGCTCTTCCCTCGGTCGGCTGCCTGATCCCGCCACCCGGACCCAAGACCAGCCATTGGCCCAGCAATGATTTTGTACATACAATAATCAAATGCAGATTGAGTTCGACGCGCCGCAAACTAGGCCAAGCACGGGGTCTCACTCGCGCTGGCCGTGAGCCTGGAGTGGGAGACCCTTCTGGCCATGGAGGATCGTCGAAAGGACTACCGCGAATGTCGCATGCTGGGATACCCCCTGATGGGGGATCGCTTGTACTGCGTCATCTTCACGGACCGAGAGAATGTGCGAAGAATCATCAGCCTGCGCAAGGCGAATAACCGGGAGATCAGTCGTTATGTCCAGATCGTTGACGCTACGTAACGGCCGTCGGGTCTTGCTGAACAACCCGGAAGAGGAAACGGCGATTGATGCCGGTATCGAAGCGGACCCGAACACGCACGAGCCGGACGAGGAAGAAGCGCGGGCCCTGCGGCGCCCCGGCCGCCCCCCAATGGACGTCACCAAGGAACGGATCACGATTCGCCTGTCGCCGGAGGTTGTGGAGGCCTTCCGCGCGACCGGAAAGGGCTGGCAAACCCGCATGGATGGCGCCCTGAAAGAATGGCTCAGGGAACATCACCCAACCACGAAGTCCTGAATGGTCGACGCATCGCCGGACACCAGGTGTTGGACCCTTGATCACTCCCCTCGACTCCGCCCTGCACAGCTTTAAGGCCCGACGCGCGATCGAGTGAAACCAACCCGCGCGGTCACACCCGCACCCCGTACTGTTCGATCTCCGAGCGCAGCGTCTCGCTTGCCTCGCTGAGGTCGACCAGGTCAAAGCTATACAGCGTCGGAAGCTCCTCGATGCGCTCCCGAAGCCGGCCCCAATCCCGGCTTGTCGCCTTCCGCGAAGGGATCACGGCCAGGTCGATGGCGGAATGCGGCCGGGCGGTTCCCTTGGCCCATGAACCGAACCAGATCACTTCAGAAGCCCCCCAAGCTCTTCCCTCACGATCCCCGCCGCATCGGATGCCAAACCCGTGACGCGGTTCAGGGCCCGCTTCGCATCCTGATCATGGGCTGCCGTTACACGAAAAGTCATGCATCCACCAATCACTTAACTGGGTACGAATATAGCATCCGACCGGGCTTCACTCGCCGCTCACTCCAGACGCTCACGCCTGGCTAGACCACCTCGTCGCTCAGAAACTCCCTCACCACACGATTAGCGAAACAGGTCAGCGGCGGGGGCCGGACGGTGGAGCAGGAAGCCCTGGCCGATGGCGCAGCCTTCCTGCAGCAGGAAGGCGCGCTGGGGTTCTTCTTCCACGCCCTCGGCGATGAGGTCCAGTTCCAGGGCGACGGCCAGCGCGATGATGGCCCGGATGATGGATTCGTTGTGGCGGGAATGGCCGATGTCGCGTACCAGCGACTGGTCGACCTTGAGGCGGTGCAGCGGCAGGCGGCGCAGGTGCGCGAGGTTGGAATAGCCGGAGCCGAAGTCGTCCATGGCCAGACGCACACCGAGGCCGTCCAGCCGGCGCAGGATCGCCAGGGCGCGCTCGGGGTACTCCATGATCATGGTTTCGGTCAGCTCGACCTCCAAACGTTCGGGCGCAATGGCGAAGCGCCCCAGGGTCTCGCGTACGGTGGTGACGAGTTGCTCGTCGTGCAGCTCGCGCGCCGACAAGTTTACGGCGATCATCGGGATGTTCCGGCCCGCCTCGTCCCAGGCTGCGAGCTGGCGGCAGGCCGCCTCTAGCACCCAGCGGTCGATCGCCTGGATCAGGCCGGTCTCCTCGGCCAGCGGGATGAACTCCGCGGGGGATACCATGCCCCGGTGCGGATGGTTCCAGCGCACCAGGCTTTCGACCCCCACGCACTCGCCACTGGCCAGGTTGAACTGTTGCTGGAAGTGGAGCACGAACTCGTGGTTGACGATGGCCTGCCGCAAGTCGTTTTCCAGGAACAGCCGATGCTCGGTCAGGGTGCCCATCTCGGCGTCGTAGGCGCACCAGCTGTCCCCTCCCCGGCGCCGCGCATCCTGCATCGCCAGCTCGGCGGCGGTCAAGAGCTCTTCGCGCGTCTTCCCGTCGCCGGGGAAGCGCGCCACACCGACACTCGCCGTGAGCACCAGCGCGCGCCCTGCGATCTCGAAGGGGGCCCGCAGGGTATCGATCAGCGACTGCACGAAGGTGCCGAAGGCTTCCACGGGCGGGCTCTCGATGATCAGGCAGAACTCGTCGGCACCGATGCGGGCTACCGTGTCCTCGGGCGACAGGGCCTGGCTCAGGCGCTGTGCAATGCCCTGCAGCACGGTATCCCCCGCCGCGGTCCCCAGGGTCTCGTTCACGTTGCGGAAGCGGTCCAGATCCATCAGCACAACCCAGCGCGCCTCGCCGTCCGCCATGGCGCGTTCCACCGTGTGTCCCAGGCGGTCCTGCAACAGGGCGCGATTGGGCAGGCCGGTGCGCGCATCGTAGTGCGTCATCTGCCGGAGCTGTTCCTTCTGCTCCATGCTGGCGGTCAGGTCGGTCCAGCTGCCAACGATCTCTAGCTCGCCGCGCCCGTTGCTCCCTTCCACCACACGCATCTCGTCACGCACGTGGCGCAGCTTGCCCCAGCCATCGAACAGGCGGAACTCGCGAACGAGCTCGCCATCCTCCAGCAGCCGTTCGTTCTCGCGCAGGGCGTTCGCGCGATCCGCGGGATGCAGCTGATGCTCGAGCCAACCAGGACGCATCGCAACGTCGAGGTCGACTCCATACAGACGCTGGAGGTTGGGGCTAACCCATACCGGATAAAAGTCGTGAGCATCCAGCTGGTAAATCACCGTAGGCCCACTGTCCAGCACATGCTCCAGGCGCTGGTTGACCGCGCTCAGCTCGCGGGTTCGCAGACGCACCTGCCAGCGCAGCAGCAACCCCGTAACCGCCAACAGGACGACCAGAGCCAGCGCGATGATCAGCGCCCACACCACCCATCCCGGTAGCCCCGGTTCGCCCTCCGCGAGCAGCGTGGCCTCAAGGGCCTCTTGGTAGGGCGAGCCCGCCAGGGGCTTCCAGCGCTCCAGATAGGCGTCGATCAGTGCCAGACGCTCCGCCTGCGCCCCCGGCGCGGCCGCGTAGTGCAGACCCACCTGGCCGAAGGTGATCGGCGTCTCCACCAGCCCGTAGGCGCGGGCGTGCTGGCGTCCGTAGAAGTTATTGCTGACGGCGGCATCGGCTTCGCCGGCCGGCACCGAGGCCAGCACCGCTGGGAGATCGCTGTAGGGAACCAGTTGGTACTCGAGACCCGGGTTGCCAATTTGTTGCCGGCGCAGGTGGCTTTCCTGCACCGAACCCTCCAGCACGGCAATGCGCCGCGAACCCATGGACTCCAGACTGCTGAACCCCGACTGCGGGAACGCGTATACCTGGCTCCAGCCCTGGACGACCGGAATCTGGTGAAACCCGAAGAACGCCTCGCGCGTGTCGGTCCGGGCCACATCGGGCATCAGATCCAGCCGGCCTTCGCGCAGGTCGTCAAGGCATTGCGACCATTGGCATGGGACGTACTCGATCTGCCAGTGCTCCCGACGGGCGATCGAGTCCAGCAAGCGGACGAACAGGCCGTCGGCCTCCCCGTGCTCGTCCACGCTGACCTTGGGCGCGTTGTCGTACACCCCCACGCGCAAATCCGGCGCGGAGGCCGTGGAGGACGGCGCCCAGGAGGCAAGCAGCAGGCCAACAAACGAGAGGCTGAGGAACCCGCGCAGGTCCCTCGATCGCTTCCGGAGGGGCCGCCGCGTTCGAGGCGATTGGGAGCAATCCGTTGCGCGCACGACACTCTCTTGGAAAGACCGACATCCGCATAGTGCCATGCTCGGCCCATTGATGCGCGTCGGATACCACGCCTTCTTGGCTCCGCACCACAATGCCTGCATCCAGGCGCGCGGCGTCATCCAAGAAGGACCCGATTGCGCCCCTCCTCCTTGGCGCGGTACATCATCTTGTCGGCGCGCCTCAGCACCGCATCCAGGCTGTCTTGAGGGCCGAAGCTGGTTACACCGAACGAGGCCGTGACGCGAACCCCGGCGATCGCTTCGCGGGCAATCGCCTCCCGACAGCGCTCGGCAAGTTGCAGGGCGCCCTCACGGCCGATCTCCGGAGCCACGATGAGGAACTCCTCCCCTCCCCAGCGAGCGACGGAATCCGGCTCGCGCACCGAAGATCTCAGGATTCGTGCAATGCCGGCGATCACGGCATCGCCGATCGCATGACCATGGGTATCGTTTACCGCCTTGAAGTGATCAATATCCATTCCGATCACAGCGACCGGCACGCCGTAGCGCCGGACCGAGGCGGCATGCCGCTGCAGCACGGACTCGGCCGCCCGCCGGTTGGCCAGACCGGTCAGGGAATCGGTCTGCGCCGCCTGTTCCAGCGCCTCGCTGCGCACCAGAGCGTCTTTGACGGTATCGCGCATGGAGGTCGCGACACTGGCCAGGGCCAACAAGACAGCCAGAAACAGATGCACCCGCACCAGGTAGACGCCCGCATCGCGCGAAAGCTCGCCACGCAGCCACTCCCCTGCGGCACCGGAGGCGGCGATCAGGGTGGCCACCACGAGGATGGCCACTCCGGCCCGAAACCCCCGGCGATGCTCGAGCATCACGAACGCGGCCAGGATCACGATTCCAACCGCCCAGTAATGCCCGCCGGCCAGGACCAGAAGGTGCTCGTCCAGGGGGCCGCCCGCGTGGAAATGCCATGCGAGACGACTGAGAATCATCATAGCCACCATCGCCAGCATCCAGGCTTCCAGCCACAACAAGGCCTGTGGTGCACGCCACACCGCTACGAACAGCGCGGCCAGGACCAACGCAAACAACGGATAGAGATACGCGAGGAAGACATCCCCCGGTGTACGAACGGCCCAACTGAGCAGGAAGATCGCGATACCGGCGGGCAATACGACGAGATATACCCCCCGCTTGCGGGCCTCCACCCGTTCCGCCTCCGCTCGTGCGCTGCCGATCGTTTCGTCCTGCATTCCACCTTTCCTCATTCAGGCGTCACGAAGGTACCCATATATGGGCCCCAACCTGGCATCCGCGCGCCGCCCCGAGGACAACGCCCGCAAAACGCGAAAGGCCGCCTCGAGGGGCGGCCTTTCGCGGGTGCTGCAGTGATGGAGGCTGGGGTCGGAATCGAACCGGCGTACACGGATTTGCAATCCGCTGCATAACCACTCTGCCACCCAGCCTGTATCGGGTGGGTTTCGGCCCCACAGATGCTGGCGCATCTCCAGAGGCCGAAACAGAAAACCCCGGCGAACCGGGGTTTCAAAAATCTGTTGGAGCGGGAAACGAGATTCGAACTCGCGACCCCAACCTTGGCAAGGTTGTGCTCTACCAGCTGAGCTATTCCCGCTCTTCGTTATCGGCGCGTATTCTACCGCAGATTACCCGCAGGTCAATACCCACGGTAGCCAATTGCCTCGGCGCCGTGCACTGCCCGGTCGAACACGACCACCTGGTTGCGCCCGGCGTTCTTGGCCACGTACATCGCCGCATCCGCCGCGCGCGACAGGGCGGGCCCGTCCGTCGCGTCCAGCGGAAACAAGGCGACCCCGATACTGCAGGAGATGTGCACCTCGGTCCCCTCGCAGTTGAACGGGTCCGCGAGCACGGCTCGGATCTTCTCGCCGATCGCCGCGGCATGCGCCCGGCTCTCCTCCACCGACTGGAAGCGAGGCAGCATCACCACGAACTCGTCGCCCGCAATGCGCGCGGCCACATCACTGTCGCGCAAGGCACCCGACAGGCGCTGCGCCACCAGGCGGAGCAGCATGTCGCCCACCGCATGCCCGTGCTGGTCGTTGACCGGCTTGAATTCGTCCAGGTCCACGAACATCAGCGCCACCTGCTGCCCCATTCGGCGAGCCCCCGTGAGCTCGTGATCGAGGATCTGAAAGAAAAGGGTCCGATTGGGCAGGTCGGTCAACGGATCGTAATGCGCCAGGCGCTGCATATGCGCCTCGGTCTCCTTGCGCTCGGTGATATCCCGAGCGATGCCGAGGAACGCCGTCACCCGACCCGCGTCGTCCAGCACGGGCGAGACATTGCTGGTGTGCCAGCGGTAATGCCCGTCCTGGTGGCGGATGCGGTACTCGATACCGCTTTCCTTCTTCCCGGTGTCCGCAATCCGTTGCAGGAACGCGTAACACGCGGGCAGATCCTCCGGGGCTACGTATTCGTCGATCGAGTGATCGATCGCCGCGCTGACCGGATGGCCAAGGTTCTCCGTCCAGTTGGGCGAGACGTAGGTGAGCACGCCGTCCGGGCGCAGCGAATAGATCACGTCGCTGGCAGTCTCGACGAAGGCACGGAACTGCGCCTCGCTCTGGCGCAGTTCCGCCTCGAGCTCCTTGCGCGTGGTGATATCGGTGGCGAAGCCGGTCCAGATGATCGTGCCATCCGCCAGCCGCCGCGCGGTGTCATAGGCGGACAGCCAGATCACTGTGCCATCGCGGCACTGCATGCGGAATTCCTGAAGCCAGGGCTCCGAATGCTCGGCCGATTCCATTGAGCTCCCGATCACCGCTTCACGATCCTCGGGATGGATACAGTCCAGCAACGGCGCGGCATCCTTCTTGAGGGCCGCACGATCCACACCGAACCAGGCCTCCACCACTTCACCCACGTAGGGAGAGTCGAAGTGCCCATCGGGCGTCCTGCGCAATTGATAGACAAAACCCGGCAGCAGCCCCTGAAGGGCCTCCAGGGTCTGCATGTTGTCAAGATCGAGATCAGAAACGGGCATGGGCAGTCCACGCGCAGCGCCGGGCAGGTGTCCGCAGTGTAGCCCCAAAGCCCCGGCCGACAAACACGCCGCCCCTTACTGCGAGCGCGCGGCCGCCAGCATGTACTGGATCATGGAGACCAGGGTCAGGGCGGCGGCCAGGTACAGCAGCCACTCGCCGATCAGGAAGGTGGGCAAGCCAACAATGGCCTCGGCCCACAGCAGCAGGAAGATCGCCACCATCTGCGCGGTGGTCTTCACCTTGCCCACCCACGACACCGCCACCTTGGCGCTGCCGCCGACCTCGGCCATCCACTCGCGCAGCGCGGAGATCGCGATCTCGCGCCCGATGATGACGATCGCGGCCAGCGCAATGCCGAGCTCGGGGTTGTGGTCCACCACCAGCACCAGGGCCGCGGCGACAATCAGCTTGTCCGCCACTGGATCGAGGAATGCCCCGAACCGACTGGTCACCTCCCAGCGCCGGGCCAGATAGCCGTCCAGCCAGTCGGTCACGCCAGCCAGGGCGAAGATGATGGCCGCCACGATTCCGCCCTGCGGCATGGACAGGCCGTAGAACGCGAGCACCAGTAACGGGATCATCACGATCCGCGACCAGGTCAGCCAGGTGGGCAATTGGGGAAACATGGCAGTGGCTCAACTCTCGTGAAACTGGTCGTAAATCGCCTGCGCGAGCCGGCGGTGAATCCCCGGCACCTTGGTCAGCTCCTCGACCCCGGCCCGGCTGACCCCGCGCAGGCCACCAAAGTGCTTCAGCAGCGCGCTGCGACGCTTTGGCCCCAGCCCCGGGATCGCCTCCAGGGTGGACTCTTTGCGCGCCTTGGCACGGCGGGCGCGGTGCCCGGTGATCGCAAAGCGGTGGGCCTCGTCGCGGATCTGCTGGATCCAATGCAGCGCGCCCGAATGCGCGGGGAGTATAGAGGGCGCCTCTACCCCGCTCAATATCAGGGTTTCCATGCCCGCCTTGCGCTCCTCGCCCTTGGCCACGCCCACGACCTTGATGTGGTCCAGCCCGAGGTCGGCCAGCACGTTCAGCGCCTGGGTCACCTGGCCCTTGCCGCCATCGATGAACAGGAGATCCGGTTCCTGCCCCTCGCCCTTCTTGAGCCGTGCAAAGCGTCGGCTGAGCGCCTGATGCATGGCCGCATAGTCGTCGCCCGGTTCGATCCCCTCAATGTTGAAGCGCCGATAATCCGACTTGATCGGCCCTTCCGGTCCGAACACGACGCAGGAGGCCACCGTGCCCTCGCCGCCAGTGTGCGAGATGTCGAAGCACTCCATGCGCTTGGGCGTCTCCTCCAGGCCCAACTCGCTGGTCAGCGCATCCAGGCGCGCCGTCTGTCCCGCCTGGCTGGCAATCCGGGTCTTCAGGGCCAGTTCGGCATTGCGCCGCGCCATGTCCAGCCAGCGTGCGCGGTCGCCGCGCAGCGACCAGGCCAGCGCGACCTTGCCGCCCCGCCGCTCGGCCAGGTACGCCTCCAGTGTCTTGGCGCCCTGCGGCTCGTGCGACAGCAGGATGCGCGCCGGCGGCTCGCGTTCCGCGTAGTACTGCGCCAGCACCGCGGCCATGATCTCGTCGGTCTCGGTCGCCTCCGGCACGTTCGGGAACAGCTCGCTGTTGCCCAGGTTCTGCCCATTGCGCACGAAGAAGATCTCCACCGCGCAGGTCCCTGCCTCCTGCGCGAGGGCAAACACGTCGGCATCCCCCTCGCCGCCGGAGACAAACTGCTGTTCGGAGATCTGGCGCAGCCGTGCGATCTGGTCGCGCAGGCGTGCGGCATGCTCGAAGTCCAGGCGCGTCGAGGCCGCCTCCATCCGCTCCATCAGCTCCTCGATCACCGCCTCGCTCTTGCCTTCCAGGAACTTGACCGACGCCTCGACGTCGCGCGCGTAGTCCTCCGGGGAGATATGGCCGACACAAGGCGCGGTGCAACGCCCGATTTGGTACTGCAGGCAGGGGCGCGAGCGGTGCGCGAACACGCTGTCCTCGCACTGGCGCACCTGAAAGAGCTTTTGCAGCAGCGCCAGGCTTTCGCGCACCGCGCCGGCCGAGGGGTACGGCCCGAAGTAGCGCATGCCCTTCTTGCGCGCGCCGCGATGAAACCCCAGGCGCGGGTATTCCTGGTTCGAGACGTAGATGTAGGGATAACTCTTGTCGTCGCGCAGCAGCACGTTATAGCGCGGCCGGTGACGCTTGATCAGGTTGGCCTCCAGCAGCAGCGCCTCGGCCTCGGTATGCGTCACCGCAACGCGGATATCCGCGATCTGCCGCACCATCGAGCGGATGCGCGGCCCGCGGTCGTCGCTCCCACGGAAATAGCTGGGCACCCGGCTCTTCAGGTTGCGCGCCTTGCCGACGTACAGCACGTTCCCGGCCGCATCCAGCATCTGGTAGACGCCGGGCGACTGCGTCAGCGTCTGCACAAAGCGCTTGTGATCGAATCCAGTCTCGGAGGTACTCATGATCGTTTCAGGATACCGGAACTCCCTTGCCACCCGGCATAGCCCCCGCCCGCCCGACGCCATCCCGCCCCAGGGGGGCCCTCAGTCCGTCCTTGCGAGGCCCCGAAGGGGCCGCGGCACCAAAGCGCAAAGCGCGTTGAACGGCCGCAGGCCGGCCTGAAGGGCGAGCCAAGCGAGTCATCTCCGAACGCTGCCCCCATACGGCTCACCGCTCCAGTCAATGGCCGCGGTCCCCGTGGCGCCTCGCAATGACGGGGAGATTGGAGCCCCTGCTCGCGTACTCCCTACCCGAGGTAGGTGCGAATGCGGGTGAAGAGTTCGTCGAACATGGCGGGGGTCAGGCGGCGGGTTTGAGTGTTGTAGCGCGAGCAGTGGTAGGAGTCGATCAGACGGGTGTGTGCGTCCAGCTCGTGTTCGGCGCCGTGGGCGAAGCGCAGACTGGACAGCGGCAGGCCCTTCGCGCGCAGGATGGCGTCGTGGGCGATCTTGCCCAGTGCCAGGATCACCCGTGGCTGCATGGCCGTCATCTCGGCGGCCAGAAACCCGTTGCAGGTGCGGATCTCTTCCGTAGTCGGCTTGTTCTGTGGCGGCAGGCACTTGACCGCGTTGGTGATGCGGCAGTCGAACAGTTCCAGTCCGTCGTCCGCGCGCACGCTCTCCGGTGCACTGGCGAAGCCGTGTTCGTGCAGGGTCTGATACAGGAGCACACCGGCATAGTCGCCGGTGAACGGGCGCCCGGTGGCGTTGGCCCCGTGCATACCGGGTGCCAGGCCAACGATCAGCAGCCGTGCATCCAGCGGGCCGAAGGACGGCACGGGCGCGGCGTGATACTCGGGGTGTTTCGCCCGCACGTCCTCCAGAAAGCCCGCTAGCCGCGGGCAGGCGCGGCAGTCCGCCGCGAAAATCTCGCTAGGAGGCATCCGGCCACTCGCGATAGGGATTCCGGGCGAGTTCGGTGTTGTAGTAGCGCGGATCGTGCGAGACCTCCTCGCCCAGCCAGTCCGGACGCGGGAATTCGGCGTCACTGCTCGGTAACTCCAGCTCGGCGACGATCAGGCCGGCATTGGCGCCCTCGAACACGTCGACCTCGTATTCCCAGCCTTCGACATCCACCCAGTGGCGGGTCTTTTCGACCTGCGGTCCGGCCAGCGTGTCCAGCAGGCGGTGGGCCTCGTCGACGGGGATGTCGTACTGGTATTCGTCGCGTTCCACGCCGAGGGTCGCGCTCTTGATATTGAGGTTGGCGCCCGCCTCGTCCACCCGCACGCGGATGGAGGCACGGTCGTTGCCGCACAGGTAGCCCTGCCGCATGCGCTGCGAACGCACGATGCGCTCGCGCCAGGCATCACTGGCCAGCAGGAATTTGCGTTCGATCTCGCGGCCCATGCCGAATGCTCCTTGTGTTTCCCCAGGACGCCGGGAGCTCCCGGCAATCGCCACGGACCCCGGTTACATCCGGATGAGCGCGGAGCCCCAAGTGAATCCGCCGCCAAAGGCCTCGGTCAGGATCAGGTCGCCCTTCTTGATGCGGCCGTCGCGCACGGCGGTGTCCAGCGCCAACGGGATGGAGGCGGCGGAGGTGTTGCCGTGGCGATCCACCGTGACCACGACGTTGTCCATGGACATGTTCAGTTTTTTCGCGGTCGCCTGGATGATGCGGATGTTCGCCTGGTGCGGCACCAGCCAGTCCAGCTCGGATTTGTCGATCCCGTTGTACTCGAGGGTCTCGTCGACGATCTGGTCCAGGGTATTCACTGCCACGCGGAAGACGGCTCGGCCTTCCATGCGAATGAAGTCGAGATCCGGGTTGGTGTCCGGCTGCGACACGCCACCCGGAACCTCCAGCAGGCTCTTGTGGTGGCCGTCGGCATGCAGGTGCGTGGAGATGATGCCCGGGTCCGGCGAACGCGACAGGATCACGGCACCCGCACCGTCGCCCCACAGGATGCAGTTGCCGCGGTCGGTGTAGTCGGTAATGCGCGAGAGCGTCTCCGCCCCCACGACCAGCACGTGCCGGATCTCGTCGCTCTGCATGAAGCGGTCGGCAGTGGCCAGGGCGTATACGAACCCACTGCACACCGCCTGGATATCGAAGGCCGGGCAGCCCCCCACACCCAGCTTGGCCTGCAGGATGCACGCAGTGCTGGGGAAGATCTGATCGGGGGTGGTGGTTGCGACCAGGATCAGGTCGAGGTCGGCGGCGCGGATGCCGGCGGCGTCCATTGCGCGCTCGGCGGCCTTCAGCGCGAGATCCGAGGTCACCTCGTTCTCGGCGACGATATGCCGCTCGCGGATTCCAGTGCGGTCGCGGATCCAGGCATCCGAGGTATCGACCATCGCCTCCAGCTCGGCGTTGGTCAGGATGCGCTCGGGCAGGTAGCTCCCGGTCCCGCTGATGCGTGCATGCTTCACTCGCTTGTCTCCTGGCCCAGGAGCTGGCCAAGCTGCTTGTCGATCCGATTCGAGATATTCGCCTCGGCCTCGATGCGGGCAATGCGGATCGCGTGCTCGAAGGCCAGCTCGTCGGCACTGCCGTGGCTCTTGATCACCACGCCCTGCAGGCCCAGCAGCGAAGCACCGTTATAGCGGCGGTGGTCGAACCGATGACGGATCCGGCGCAGTACCGGCAGTGCGAACAGGCCGGACAATCGAGAAAACACCGATGCATCGAACTCCGCCTTCATTTTGGAGGAGATCATCTTGGCCACGCCTTCGCTGATCTTCAGCGCGACGTTGCCGACAAAGCCGTCACAGACCACCACGTCCACATCGCCACAGTAGACATCGTTCCCCTCGACGAAGCCGATGTAGTTGAGGCTGGATTCTTCCAGCATGCGGCCGGCCTCGCGCACGCGGTCATTGCCCTTGATCGCCTCGGAGCCGATGTTCAGCAGGCCGACCCGCGGGGCCTCCAGGCCGTCCACGGCATTCGCCAGCACCGATCCCATCACCGCGAACTGATACAGATGCGCGGCCTCGACATCCACATTGGCGCCCAGGTCAAGCATGTGGGTATGCCCGTTCATCGACGGCAGGGCCGTGGCGATGGCCGGGCGATCGATACCGGGGAGGGTCTTCAGGACGTACCGCGCGGTGGCCATCAGACCACCCGTATTGCCGGCGGAGACGCAGGCCTGGGCCGCCCCGTTCTTCACCTGGTCAATGGCGACCCGCATGGAGGAGTCGCGCTTGGTACGCAGGGCCACGGCCGGCAGCTCGTCCATGCCGACCACCTGGCTGGCATGCACCATCTCGACCCGCTCGCGTTCGCTCGCGGACCAGCCGGACACCCCGGACTCGATGGTCTCCTGGTCACCGACCAGCAGCAGGCGGAAATCGTCTGCGACTTTCAGTGAACGGCGCGCAGCCGGAAGGATGACGGACGCACCGTGGTCGCCGCCCATCACGTCCAGTGCGATGGTAAAACTGGCAGTCATGCTCGGGCCCGACGGACGACCGCACAGCGGCCGTATTCAAACGCGGAAAGGCCACGGCGCAAACGCAGCCGTGGCCCCGGGACGGTCATTCCCTGGACCTTAATCTTCGTCTTCGTCGACTTCGACGGCCTGCTGGATCACCTGACGACCGCGGTAGAAGCCATCCGGAGTCATGTGGTGACGACGATGGATCTCGCCGGTGGTCGGGTCGGTCGACAGAGTAGCGCCCGTCAGACTGTCGTGGGAGCGGCGCATATCGCGCTTGGAACGAGTCTTGCGGCGTTGCTGAACAGCCATGATGCATCTCCAGATTGATCAAAATCCCGTGGCGACGGGAGTGAGCCCGGTATCAAATCGGGCGCAAGTATAACGGTTCGGCCCGGACAATGCCCCGGCCGGCGCTCACGTCATGAGCCGCCCCGGTCCGGGCCGCCCTTCTTGAGTTGTTCGAGCACCGCGAACGGATTCTCGGCACCCTCGCCTTCCTCGAATTCGGCCCCGGCGGCGGGTTCGCAGTCCGCATGGCGCGGCACCAGTGGCCACGCCAACAGGATCTCTTCCTCGACCCATGCGGCGGGGCGCAACAGGCCATCCGCCTCGAGAGCAACAAAGTCATCGCCCTCGCTCATGCCGGCCGGAGTGCCTTCCGGCGGCAGCAGCACAGCATCCGGTTCGAGGCGGAATTCCCATGCCATCGGCTGCAGGCAACGCTGGCAGGTCTGCCACAGCTCGCCGGTAATCGTCCCGCTCAGCCGTATCTCGTCCAGCGCCCCGCGTTCCAGCTGGAATTGCGCGTGCACCCGCAACGGGTGTCCCGGCAGGGCATCGGCACGTAACCGCGGCAGCTCTTCCGCACGCAGGTCACCCTCGAATTCCAGGTGCCGCGCACGCGGTTGCCACGGGTCAAGAGAAACGGGGATGCGACTCATAAACGGCTCGGTTGCAAGGGCGCGGAATATACGCGCGCGAGGGCGATCTGTCAAAGCGAAACAGAAACTTGCAGCCGCCCCAAACGACGTCGATACTCGGGTTGTCATCGACCTGCCCGGGGCCTTCCGTTTGATTCGCAAGCTGCTCATTGCCAACCGGGGCGAAATCGCCGTGCGCCTGATCCGGGCATGCAGCGAACTGGGGATCATCTCGGTCGCGGTCTATACCGATGCCGACCGCCACGCCCTGCACGTGAAGAAGGCCGACGAGGCCTACGCCATCGGCCCGGACTCCATGGGCGGCTATCTCAGCATCCATCGCCTGATCAGCGTCGCGCGCGCCGCCGGCTGTGACGCGGTGCACCCGGGCTACGGCTTCCTCTCCGAAAACCCCGACTTTGCCGCGGCCTGCGCCGCCCGCAATCTGATCTGGGTCGGCCCGGATGCCGCGGTGATCCGCCGCATGGGCGACAAGGTGGCCGCGCGCCGGGCGATGATCGAGGCCGGCGTACCGGTCACACCCGGCTCGGAGGGCAACCTGGAGGGCGTCACCGCGGCGCTGGAGGTGGCCGAGCGCATCGGCTACCCGGTAATGCTCAAGGCCACCAATGGCGGCGGCGGACGCGGTATTCGCCTGTGCGAGGATGCCGCCGCTCTGGAGCACAACTTCGAGCGCGTGCGCTCCGAAGCCACCCGCGCCTTCGGCAGCACCGAGATCTTCCTCGAGAAGGCCGTGGTCAACCCGCGACACATCGAGGTGCAGATCCTCGGCGATACCCACGGCCATGCGATCCACCTGTTCGAACGCGACTGCTCGGTGCAGCGCCGCCACCAGAAGCTGGTGGAGATCGCCCCCTCGCCACAGCTGGACGAGGCGCAGCGCCAGTATCTGGGAGAGTTGGCGGTGCGCGCCGCGCTCGCCGTCGGCTACCAGAACGCCGGCACCGTTGAGTTCCTGATGGACACGGATGATTCGTTTTATTTCATGGAGATGAACACAAGGCTTCAGGTAGAACATCCAGTTACCGAGATGATCACCGGGGTCGACATCGTGCAGGAACAGCTGCGCATCGCCGCCGGCGAGCCGCTGCGCTACGAACAATCCCAGATCACCCGTCGCGGCTATGCGATGGAGTTCCGCATCAACGCGGAAGACCCGAAGAACGACTTCCTGCCGAGCTTCGGCCGCATCACCCGCTACTTCGCTCCGGGCGGCCCGGGCGTGCGCACCGACGGGGCCATCTACACCGGCTACACTATCCCGCCGCATTACGACTCGATGTGCGCCAAGCTGACCTGCTGGGCCCTGGAATGGGACGACCTGCTGGCCCGCGCCAATCGTGCGCTGCGGGACATGGGCGTGTTCGGGGTCAAGACCACCATCCCGTTCCACCTGGCCATCGTTGACCACCCGACCTTCCGCAGCGGGCACTTCGATACCGGGTTCGTCGCGGCCCACCCGGAGCTGACGCACTTCCCCGGCAAGCGCTCGGATCGCCAGCTGGCGGTGGCCGTTGCCGCAGCCCTCGCCGCCCACCACGGGTTATAACCCCGGCCACCGGACTGACCATGGATCGAGTTCACATCACCGATGTCACCCTGCGCGACGGCCATCAGAGCCTGATCGCCACGCGCATGCGCACCGAGGACATGCTGCCGATCTGCGAGCAGATGGACGCCATCGGCTTTCACTCGCTGGAGGTCTGGGGCGGTGCCACCTTCGATGCCTGCATGCGGTTTCTCAAGGAGGACCCCTGGGAGCGGCTGCACCAGCTGAAGGCCGCGCTGCCGAACACCCCGCTGCAGATGCTGCTGCGCGGGCAGAACCTGCTCGGCTATCGCCACTACGCCGACGACGTGGTGCGCGCCTTTGTCGAGCGCTCGGTGGCCGGTGGCATCGACATCATCCGCATCTTCGACGCGATGAACGACGCGCGAAACCTGCGCACCGCGATCGAGGCAACCCGCGAGGCCGGCGGCCATGCCCAGGGCACGCTCTGCTACACCACCGGCCCGGTGCATTCATCCGCCGAATTCGTCGCCCTGGGCCGAGAGCTGGTCGCGATGGGCGCGCAAAGCATCGCGATCAAGGACATGGCCGGGCTGCTCACCCCCAGCGCCACCCACGAGCTGGTCACCGAGCTGGTGGATGCCCTGGACGTGCCGATCCACCTGCACGCCCACGCCACATCGGGGCTGTCCGAGCTGTGCCACTGGCAGGCCATCGAAGCCGGCTGCCGCCATATCGAGACCGCGATCTCGGCGTTCGCCGGGGGCACCAGCCACCCACCAACGGAGAGCCTGGTCGCCGCCCTCGTCGGTACCGAGCACGACACCGGCCTGGATCTGGTCGCACTGCAGAAGATCGGGCTGTACTTCCACGAGGTGCGCAAGAAGTACCAGCGCTTCGAGAGCGAGTACACTGGCGTCGACACCCGCGTGCAGATCAACCAGGTACCCGGCGGGATGATCTCCAACCTGGCGAACCAGCTGCGTGACCAGAACGCGCTGGATCACTTTGATGCGGTGCTGGAAGAGATCCCACGGGTCCGCGAGGACCTGGGCTACCCGCCGCTGGTCACCCCCACCTCGCAGATCGTCGGCACCCAGGCGGTGATGAACGTCCTCGCCGGGGAGCGCTACAAGACCATCACCAACGAGGTGAAGCAATACCTGACCGGGCACTACGGCCGGGCGCCCGGCCCGATCAACAGCGTCGTACGGCAACAGGCCATCGGCAATGCCGATGTCATCGATTGCCGCCCGGCCGACCTGCTGAAACCGGAGATGGCCACCCTGACTGACGAGATCGGAGACCTCGCCGGGGGCCCGGAGGATGTCCTGACCTTCGCCCTGTTCCCCGAAGTAGGACGGCAATTTCTGGAGCAGCGCCGCGACGGCACGCTCAGCCCGGAACCGCTCAACCTGCCGGAGAACACCCAGGCCGGCTGCCCGGCCCCGGTGGAGTTCAACGTCACCTTCCACGGCGAGACCTACCACATCCAGGTCAATGGCTCCGGCCATCACCGGGAGGACACCCGCCCGATGTACGTGACGGTCGACGGAATGCCGGAAGAGGTCCAGATCGAGACCCTGGACAGCATCGAGACCGCCGGCAACGGCGGCGCCGAACGCAGCCGCGGGGGCAGCGGAGGCAAGAAGTCGCGCCGCGCGACCCGGCCGGGCGACGTCACCACCTCCATGCCCGGCACCATCATCGACGTGCTGGTGGCCGAGGGTGACAAGGTCGAAGCCGGGCAGCCAGTGCTGGTGCTGGAAGCGATGAAGATGGAATCGGAAATCGCCGCTCCCGTATCCGGCACGATCACCGCCGTGAATGTCACCAAGGGCGCTGCCGCCAATCCGGACGACGCCCTGATCGAGATCGACGGCAACGATGGCTGATACCGCACGAAGACTGGTCCTCGCCTCCACCTCGCGCTATCGCGCCGAACTGCTGGAGCGGCTGCATCTGCCATTCGAGACCGCGCGCCCGGCGGTGGACGAGACCCCTCTGGCGCATGAATTGCCCGAGGCGATGGTGGCACGCCTGGCCGAGGCCAAGGCCCGGGCGGTCGCCGATGTCTATCCCGACCATCTGGTCATCGGCTCCGACCAGAACGCCAGCCACGCCGGGCAGGTCCTCGGCAAGCCCGGCGACAGCGTCCGCGCCGAGGCGCAACTCGCGGCGCTGTCCGGGGAAACGGTTACGTTCCACACCGGCCTGTGCCTGCTGGACACGGCCACCGGGAAGGCCCGAACGGGCCAGGTCCCGTTCACCGTGACCTTCCGCGAGTTGAGCCCCGAGGAGATCCGGCGCTACGTTGCACTGGACCAGCCGCTGGACTGTGCCGGCAGCTTCAAGTCCGAGGGGCTGGGCATCAGCCTGTTCGCGCGCATGAGCGGCGACGACCCAACCGCCCTGGTGGGGCTACCACTGATCACCCTGGGAAACTGGTTGCGCGAGGCCGGTGTCGCCGTCCCGCCCGCACCCGCCTGAACCGAGCGCGGCAACTTCTGAGTACGGGCACGCCCGAGTCTAGCCCCAGTCCTGCCGCGGCTTGTGCGCCAGGACCTGCACCACCGCGCCGCGCCCGGTGTGGAAACGCCCCTCGATCACGTCGCGTTCGCGTTCCACGGCCTCTTCGAACTCCAGCCCGTCCAGCTCCTCGGTCAGCGCCTCCCGCGTCATCATCAACTCCGCAGTGGGCGGACCTCCCGTGCCCCATTCGAGTTGCGCCGGCGTATAGGCCTCGAGGATGAACACCCCGCCCGGGCGCAGGCCCGCGACCACCTCGGTGTGCAGGCGGTGCCGAACGTCCGCTGGCAAATGGCAAAAGATCGATACGATCAGATCCCAGGAGTCCGGCTCGATGGCGTAGTCGGCGAGATCCGCCACCAGGGTCTCGATCTGCACCCCCCGGTCCTCGGCCAGGCGCTGGGCCTTCTGCAGGCCGACCGCGGAGCTGTCCACCGCCAGCACCTCGAACCCCTGCTGCGCCAGGAACACCGCGTTGCGGCCCTCCCCCTCGGCCAGGCACAGGGCGCGCCCGCGCGGCACGTTGGCCACTGCCGCGCGCAGAAAATCATTCGGTTCAGTGCCGTAGACGTAGTCGTCCTCGGCGTAACGTTCATCCCACATCCGTGCTCTCCTTCCGTTCCCGGGAATCTGTCCGTTCGTGCTGTCTGCCAGGCACTCCTGACGTGGCGCCTGCTTGCGCTCGCGCGATTGCCGGAACCCCGGCTTTACCCTACTCTTGCGCGTCCCCAAGGACTCCAACGATCTTCGACACCATGAGCGAAACCCCCACGCTGCGCGCACGCCTGGAACACTTTATCGAGGCCCGGCTGACCCAGCGCTTCATCATTGGCCTGATCCTGCTGAACGCCCTCACCCTGGGGCTCGAGACCTCGGACACCGTGATGGGCTGGATGGGCCCGGTGATCCTGAGTGCGGACGCCATCATCCTGTCGATCTTCACCGCCGAGGTGCTGGCCAAGCTGTTCGTCTACCGCCTGCGGTTCTGGCGCAACCCGTGGAACGTGTTCGATTTCTTCGTGGTGGGGATCGCACTGATCCCGGCCTCGGGGCCATTCTCCGTGCTGCGCGTGCTGCGTCTGTTGCGCCTGGTCTCCATGGTGCCGAAGCTGCGCTTCATCGTGGAGGCGCTGCTGCGGGCAATCCCCGGCATCATCTCCATCATGGGATTGCTGGTGCTGATCTTCTACGTGTTCGCGATCATCGCTACCGGCCTGTTTGGTGAATCCTTCCCGCAGAAGTTCGGCACGCTCGGAGCCACCATGTACAGCCTGTTCCAGGTGATGACGCTGGAGGGCTGGTCCGAGGACATCGCACGCCCGGTGATGGAGGTCTACCCCTGGGCCTGGGCGTTCTTCGTGCCCTTCATCCTGATCGCCACCTTCACCGTGCTGAACCTATTCATCGCCATCATCGTGGACGCCATGCAGCGCATGCACGACCGCTCGATGGAGATCGAGCAGCAGATGATCCACGACAGCGTGCACGAAGAGAACCAGGCCCTGCACGCGGAGATCCACGAGATACAGCAGGAAACCCTCAAACTCCAGGAACGCCTGACCCGCATGCAGACCATGCTGGAGAAGCGCGTACGGTAGACGCCTTTGCGACCAACTCGGCCTTGTCATTGCCGAACACACGGCGGCGTGCTTCAATATCGACATGTGAAGCGCATTTGAGGGTGACACCATGAAAGAGCTTAACGTCCGCGAGATGCGAGCCTCCATTGGACGCCTGGACGAAATCGTCCAGGCGTCCGGGGAAATCACCATCACCCGTCACGGAAAGCCCATTGCACGGGTCCTGCCCGTTCGTCGCGGGCGCCAGCGCCCCGACCACCACGAACTTCGCCAGCGAACCGGACCACTGGTTCCTTCGGAAACCCTCCTGAAGGAAGAGCGTGACGAGCGCGGATGAACGGAGCTACCTCGACACCAGTGCCCTGGCCAAGTGGTACTTGAACGAACCGGGATCCGAGGCCTTCGTCGACTATCTGCAGCGCGTCGACGTCGCGATCATCAGCCGCCTGGTAGCGACCGAACTGCGGTCCCTGCTCGCACGACGCCGACGCATGGGAGACCTATCGCAGGAGTTGGAAACGATTATCTTCGCCACCTTCCAGGACGACATTTTCAGCACCTCGTTACAACTCTATCCCTTCGACGACTCACTGTTCGACGAAGCGACCAACCTGATCACCCGCTATCCCGAACACCCATTGCGGACACTGGACGCACTGCACATCGCAACCGCGCGTCACCATGAGATTCCAGTAATCGCCACCGCAGACAACGTCCTCGCGGACGCGGCTTCATCGATGGGGATGACCGTTCGTCGATTCTGACGTCTCCGACATCAAACCCATCCGTAGGATGCCGATGAGCGCAGCGAATCGCATCGCGACCCAGACGCCTGGGTGAACGGTGCGTTTCGCTTTGCTCAACGCACCCTACGGTAGCCCGCAGACTGGCAGGGGCCCCGCCGGAATCAGGCGTTGACGGCAGCCGGTTCGGCAGCGCGTTCACCCAGGCGGCGGCCCGTGGCGTTGAGCACAGCCTGCAGCGTGGCGGCCGTGGTGTCCTCGCCCAGGGCGACGCCCACGGAGCGTTCGCCATCGACCTGCACATCCACGGCGGCCATGGCGCGCGCCTCGGTGCCGGACTCCATCGCGTGCTCGTCGAAGTGGGTGACCTTCACCTGCACGCCACGCTCGGCCTCCATGGCGGAGGTCAGCGCCGCCACCGCGCCGTGGCCCTCGCCGCGCAGGCGGGATTCACGCCCGGGCGGGCCCATGGTCGCATCCAGCCGCACCACAGGACCGTCCTTCTCGATCTCGTAACGCACCAGATCCCAGCCGGTAACCGGCGTCAGGTAGTGCTTTTCGAACAGCTCGTGGATGCGCTTCGAGGAGACCTCGATCTGCGAAGTCTCGGCATCCTTCTGCACGATGCGGGCGAACTCGATCGCCAGCCAGCGCGGCAATTCGATGCCGTAGTCGCGCTCCAGCACATGCGTGACCCCACCCTTGCCGGACTGGCTGTTGATGCGCACGACCTCCTCGTAACGCCGGCCCAGATCGCTCGGGTCGATCGGCAGGTAGGGCACGTTCCAGTGGCCGCCCCGCTCCTTGTAATGCGCCAGGCCCTTGCGAATCGCGTCCTGGTGACTGCCGGAGAAAGCGGTGTAGACCAGCTCGCCCGCCCACGGGTGGCGCGGGTTGATGGGCATGTCGGTGCACTCCTTGTACACGTCCATCAGCCGTTCCATGTCGGACAGGTCAATGGTCGGGTCAATGCCCTGCGAGTACAGGTTCATGCCGACGGTGACCAGGTCCATGTTGCCGGTGCGCTCACCATTGCCGAACAGCGTGCCCTCCAGGCGGTCGGCCCCGGCCAGTAGCCCCAGCTCGGCCGCGGCCACGCCAGTGCCCCGGTCGTTGTGCGTATGCAGCGACACGCAGAAATGCTCGCGGTACTGCACGTGGTCGCAGAACCACTCGACCTGGTCGGCAAAGACGTTCGGCGTGGCGGACTCGACCGTGGCCGGCAGGTTGATCACCACCTTCTGACCCTGGTCCGGGCGCCAGATCGCATTCACCGCATCAACCACCTCGACCGCGAAGTCCAGCTCGGTGGTGGAGAAGCTCTCCGGCGAGTACTGGAAGATCCAGTCGGTCTGCGGGTACTTCGCCGCGTAATCCCGCACCCAGCGCGCGCCGTTCTCGGCAATGCCGCGCACGCCGTCGCGATCCATGCGGAAGACCTGCTCGCGCTGCGCCGGGTTGGTGGAGTTGTACACGTGCACCACCGCGCGCGGGGCGCCCTCCAGCGCCGCGAAGGTCTTCTGGATCAGGTCCTCGCGCGCCTGGGTCAGAACCTGGATGTAAACGCCCTCGGGGATGCGGTCCTCCTCGATCAGGCGGCGGGTAAAGTCGTAGTCGATCTGCGAGGCGGACGGGAAGCCGATCTCGATCTCGGTCAGACCGACCCCCACCAGCACCTCGAAGAAGCGCATCTTCTGCTCCACGCTCATCGGGTGCACCAGCGCCTGGTTGCCGTCGCGCAGATCCACCGCGCAGAAACGCGGGGCGACAGTGGTCTGCTGCGCCGGCCAGCGGCGATCGGACTTGTCGATCGGCGGGAACGGGGCGTACTTGGTGTGATCGAAGGCCATCGTGTTCGTCTCCTGTGAGGGGCGCAGCCTCGCTGTGGGGTCGGGTGCCGCGCTCCGGATTTCTATCTGTGCATTATCCTAACGCATTGTCCCCGGCATAACCTTGCGTTTTTCCCTAAGAACGCAATAGTTGCGCACTATCCTTGCGCAATAAAGCCACATTAGAGCAATATTTAACCATGAAACCCGAACCACACCGACTCGACCGCTATGACCGCCGCATCCTCGAGATCCTGCAGGAGGATGCGAGCCTGTCCAATCAGGCCCTGGCCGATCGCGTGGGGCTCAGCCCCTCCCCCTGCCTGCGTCGGGTGCGTGCGCTGGAACAGGCCGGCGTCCTGTTGAGCCGCGTAGCCCTGCTGGATCGGCGCAGCCTGGGGCTGGAGCTGACCGCCCTGATCCATATCGGCATGGACCGCCACACCCCGGAGCGCTTCGCCCACTTCGAGGAGACCGTGGCGAGCTACCCCGAGGTCCAGCACTGCTACCTGATCACCGGCCAGTCGGCGGACTACATGCTGCAGGTGGTCGTCCCCGACATGGATGCCTACCAGGAATTCCTGCTGCGCCGCATCACCCGACTGGAGGGCGTGGACAGCGTCCATTCCAGCTTCGTGCTGCGCCGCGTGGTCGACCGTACTGCCCTGCCACTGGACTACACCCCCACCTGAATACCACCTCAAGACCCAGGACGGATGGACCACGAAGCGCACGAAGGCACGAAGAAAGGCAACGGCCGGTAGGATGTGATGAGCAGAGCGAATCGCATCGTGTAGCCATCCCAAGGTGGCCAGGTTCCCGGATCGATGCGTTTCGCTTCGCTCAACAGCATCCTGCGTCCAGGCCGCGACACCTCCTTGGGTTTTCTCCGTAATTCTCTGTGGCGCAACCGCCCCTGATCTTCTTCGCGCACTTCGTGGTGGAACAAACCGGCCGTCAGGAGCAAACACGCACTCCGGATGGATGCGCCGCTCTTGTCCTCGCGCCAACCACCCCTGTACTGTATATATAGACAGTAAATGGAGGGTGCCCCGTGTCGCTCACTGCACGCCAGCAAGCCATCTTCGACTACATTAGCGAGACCGTCGCCACCCAGGGCACGGCACCGACCCGCAGCGAGATCGCCCGGGCCTTCGGCTTCCGCTCGCCCTACGCGGCCGAGTGCCATCTGAAAGCCCTGGAGAAGAAAGGCGCGATCGAACTGCTGGGCGGCACCTCCCGCGGCATCCGCCTGCCGGGCGCCGCCCGTGGCGCACCGGCCGAACTCCCGCTGGTCGGGCGCGTCGCCGCCGGCTCGCCGATCCTTGCCACCGAGCATATCGAGCGCCACTACCGGGTCGACGACGCCCTGTTCCGCGCCCGCCCGGACTATCTCCTGCGCGTACACGGCGAGAGCATGCGCGACGCCGGCATCCTCGACGGCGACCTGCTGGCCGTGCGCCAGACCCCGGAGGCCCGGCCCGGCCAGATCGTGGTCGCCCGCATCGAGGACGAGGTCACCGTCAAGCGCTTCGCGCAGGACGGCCCAAAGGTGCGCCTGCTCCCGGAGAACCCCGACTTCGCCCCCATCGAGATCGACCTCGAACGCCAGGAACTGGCCATCGAGGGGATCGGCGTCGGCGTGCTGCGCGATCTCGACCCGCAGGCCTAGGGAAACACCGACTCATGTACACACTCGCGTTGGCACCCCAGGTTTTTTTCCGAGACAAGGCGCGTCGTGCAGCGGGTAGTGGTTCCACCCGCCCGTTTTTGATGTCTTCGGGGCACAACGCAGGATCGGGGAACCTGGGGTGCCAACCCCACAAACGATTGAAGGCAGGGGCTCGACCGCCCGTTGTTGATGAAAACGGGCGTACGCACAGCGTTGCGGCTCCCTTGTGCAGAATGACTTCACGGCAGTCACCGCGCCTTGTTCGCACGCAAAAGCGACGCGAGCGCGAGCGTGTACATGAACCAGTGTTCCCTAAGCCATGAGCGCGCTGGATACCCTGCTCGACCACCCGGCGCTCTGGCGCGGGCGCAGTGCCGCCCCGGCCCCGAATGCCCCGGTCTGGCCCAGCGGCCATGCGGAACTGGACCGGGCCCTGGGCGGCGGCTGGCCGCGCGGCCAGCTGATCGAACTGCTGGGCGCCCCGTTCGGCTGTGGCGAGACCCGGCTGCTGGTCCCCATGCTCGCCGCCTGCGGCCGCGACGGCTACTGGATCGCGCTGATCGCACCGCCGGCCACACCCTGGCTACCCGGCTGGCAGACCCTCGGCATCCCGCCGGAGCGGGTGCTGCTGATCCATACCGAGCATGATCGCGACACCCTGTGGGCCGGCGAGCAGTGCCTGCGCGACCCGGCGTTCGGCGTCCTGCTCGCCTGGCTGCGCGACCCCGTGGAGACGGCCCTGCTGCGCCGGTTGCGTCTGGCTGCCAGCGAGAGCCGGGCCTGCGCGATCCTGTATCGGCCGCCGGGCGCCGCGGCACAGCCTTCGCCGGCCCACCAGCGCCTGCGCTGGCAGCCCGCGGCCTCCGGCCTGGAACTGCACTGCCTGAAGGGGGCCGGCCACTGGGCCCGCTCCGGCCACCCCCTGCAGGTTCCCGAACCACCGGAGGCCTGAGATGGGCCAGCCTGCCCGTCCCTCGCGTGCGGCCACACACCCGGAGCCGGTTCGACAACAACTGAGCCTGCTTCCGGCCGCAGCCCTGCCCGCCACCGCACCCCGGCCACCGGAGACGCATACCGCCACCCGCGACGCCCGGCCGCGGCAGGAACACTGGATGGCAATCGACCTGCCGCACCTTGCGCTGGACGCGCTGGCCCGGACGGAGCCGGACCCCGGGCGGCTGCAGCGTCCCCTGCTGGTGGTGGAATCCGACCCTGCCCCCCGGGTGCACGCCGCCAACCGCGCCGCCCGCCAGGCGGGTGCCCGTCCCGGCATGGCGCTGGGGGATGCCCTGGCAGTGCTGGATACCCCGGAACTGGTCGAGCATGCCCCGGACACCCTGCAGGCCCAACTGGAGATGCTGGCCGGCGTATTGCTGCGATTCTCCGACCACGTGCACCCGGAGCCGGAGGCACAGCGCATCCTGGTGGAGGTCGGGCGCAGCCGCCGCCTGTTCGGCGGCCTCGAGGCCCTGCGCGACCAAGCGCGGGACACCCTGACCGAACTGGGCTTCCATCCCCGTATTGGCCTGGCCCGCAGCCCCGCCGCCGCGCGCCTGCTGGCCCGTCTGCGCAACCCCGCGATCGCGGAAGACCCCGAGGCCCTGCGCCGCATCCTGTCCCCGGTTCCGCTGGAGGCCCTGCCGCTGGCCGCCGCGACCCGCGAGGGCCTGCGCGCCGTGGGCCTCCGCCAATTGGGCGATCTGCTGCGCCTGTCGCGCCCCGAACTGGCCCGACGCCACGGACCGGAGTTACTGGACCTGCTGGACCGCCTGCTGGCGCGGCGCGCGGAGACCCTGCCCCGCTTTGCGCCACCCCCGGTGCTGGATCTGTCCCTGCGGCTGGAGCACGAGATCCACATCACGGCGACCCTGGCCTTCCCGCTCAAGCGGCTGCTGCGCCAGGCCGAGGCGCAGTTGCGCGGCCTGAACCGCAGCCTGCAGGGGATGACACTGGAACTGGCCCACCGCGAGGCGTGTACCCGCATCTCACTGGAGCGCGGGCAGCCGGGCATTCGCACCGACGAGTGGCTACCCCTGTGGCAGACCCGGCTGGATCGCGAGACCCTGCCGGCGGCGGTGATCGGCCTGCGCCTGCAGGCACCCCGCTTGCTGGACCCACCGGCCCGGGGCGACAGTCTGCTCGCCGCAGACCCGGCAAGCAGACCACCGGCCGATCAGCTACCTGCCGTGCTGGCTCGCCTGCGCGCCCGGCTGGGCGAGCAGGCCGTCGCCCGTCTGATCAACCGCCGCACACCGAGACCGGAGGATGCCCAGCGGCCGCGACACGATCTCGCCACCACTCCGGCCCCCACCGCTCCAACCCCGGGCCAACGGGCCTGCGGAACGGCCCTCTGGCTACAGGGCCCCGAGCCCGCCGCGCCCCCCAACCAGCCCCAATGGCTGGGACGACTGGAAGACGGCTGGTGGGATCACGGCCAGGACGCGCGCCGCGACTACGCTTGCAGCCGCGACCGTCAGGGCCGCCGGCTCTGGCTGTACCGCTGCCTGCGCAGCGCCCAGTGGTATCGCCAGGGTTACTGGGGCTGAGGGGGGGATGTCGCGTCAGCGGTGGTATTCGCCCGCGCGCTCCGGCTGGTACTCGACCTCTTCGATGCGCACGTGCATCTGCCCCCCGCCCGGGCGCGGCCACTCGATCTCGTCGCCCTCGGACAGGCCCAGCAGCGCACTGCCCACCGGCGCCAGGATCGACAGCGTGCCGCCACTCTCGTCCACATCACGTGGGTACACCAGTGTCATCGAGAACTCGTCGCCGGACTCGATCACCCGGAACCGGACCTTCGAGTTCATCGTCACCACCGAACCCGGGACATCGTGCGAATCCACGACATCCGCGCGATCCAGCTCGGACTCGAGATCGGCCTTGCCGGGAAAACTGCCATCCGGAAGCGACTCCAGCAGCTTGTCCAGGCGCTCCATGTCCGTGGCGGAGACGATGATCTTCGGCTTGTTCAATTTACTTACTCCAGAATGCAGAACGCGCCTCCGGGGAGACGCGCCAGGCAAGAATATTCAGGGAATTTCCGGAAACCGGGAAACTTACTCAGGAGACTAGCCAAGACCCGGCAAAAAAGCCATAGCGCCCATCACAGTGCTCGTAAGCCGGAGCCGCGCCCAGGGAGACGCTGATTCATTCGCACGTCCGCGTTGGTGCCCCATTTTCCCCGATCCTGCGTTGCGGCGCTTGACCGTAGGGTGACTACGGCGCTGCGCACCGCGCCTTGTCAGCGAGCAAAATCGATCGAGCGCAGACGTGCGAATGAATCAGCGTCTCCCTAGCCTTTGCCTTGCGGCCTCACCGAGGCCAAGTCTCCCGCCACGCCGCGTAGCCCCCGCGCAGCACATGCGCATTGATACCCATCGTGCGCAGGCTGTCGGCCACGAGCTGGGACCGGCCGCGACCGCCACAGAACACCACGACGGGCTGGTCCGCATCCGCCATATGAGACTCGATACCGGCCTCTAGCTTGGGCCGCGGGATGTTGATCGCACCCTCGATCGTCCCCGCGGCCGCCTCCTCGGGCTGGCGCACATCCACCAGCAGAAACGGTTTCCCTTCCTCGAGCCAGCGCGCCACCTCCCCTGGTTCCAGATGCGGCAGGCTTTGTTCCAGCTCGCGAATACGCTTCTCGAAAAGACTCACAAGAGGACTCCGTTGGCTGCGTGAACCACAAGTCTAGCTCGCGCCCGGGTCACAACGACGAACGTACCAGCAGCGGGACCACCCGAAGGGTGAACAGGACCAGCCCGACCAGCGCCGCCACCGCACCCACCGCCGTCAACATCGCAACGCCCAGGATCCAGCCGAGCCCCATGCCCAGCACGGCCAGATGCACCAGGACCTGCGGCGTCCAGGCCCACAGCCAGCCACTGGCGATCGGGTGGCCAGTAAAGCGCGGCAGCATGTGCTCGCCAAGCCCCATGATCAGCAACAGAAGAAAACCCAGGGTAAAGCCATGCAGCGCGGCCGGACGCGCCGCACCCTCGAGGAAGAACCCGCCCAGTGGCAACGCGGCACCCGTGATCAGCAGCCAGATCATCGCGCCCAGCACCGAGGCCCGGCTGGAGGCCGACAACCCCAGCCCGACATGGCGCGCGGCCTTCTGTGTGCGTTCCGGGGCCTCCGCCACCAGTGCGGTCGCGGCGGTGCGATCCAGCAGCCCAATGTGCTTGAGCTCGCCATCCACCACCACGGCCGGGATCGACCGGATGCGCAGCCGGGTCGCCAGTTCGCGCCCTTCGGGCTGGCCCATGTCGACCACCGCGAAGTCGATCTGTTTGTTTTCCGCCACCTCGCGCCAGATGCGCTCGGCATCGTGGCAGGAGGCACACCACTCGGATACCAGCAGCTCTACCTTCATGATCCCGCCCTTAGTCCGCGCAGCGCATGCAGTGAATGTCGTAGCGATCGACCCATTGTTTCAGACCGGCAATCGCCTCGGCCCCGGTATGTAGCCGCTCCAGCGCCGCTTCCGGATCGTCCGGGCGCATCACCACGACCCAGGCATCGGTATAGGGGGCCACGTTCACCAGCCCCGGATCGGCCTCCACGGCCGGATTGATGCGCTCAATGGTGCCGTCGAACGGCGTAGGGATGCCCCCCGCCCACTTGCCGGACTCCAGCCGCGCCACCGGCTTGCCCGCGGCGCGGTGCGAACCCGGCTTGCGAAAGCGGAAGTACTGCACCCGCCCCGCCATAGTCTGGGCGGGATCGGTAATCCCGAGGGTAAAGGTGCCGTCGTCCTCCGGACGGACCCAGACATAATCGAGGTCATAGAACAGGTCGTCCGGCAGCTCGCAGCCGTTGTATTCCGTATGACTCATTACGCCCCCTTCGGACCGTAGTGACGCACGGTGAGTGCAATGTTCAGTGCGAACAGGATCATCGCCCCCCAGGCCATCGCCCCGCCGACCGCGACGGTCGGGTTATGAAAGACCAGCCAGCCCGCGATCATCACCAGGAGCCCGAGATTGGCCAACAGGAACTGCACATGGCCCAGGCGCTCGGAGAACAGCGAACGTCCGGAAAAACGCGGCAACACATGCAGGCCCACGCCATAGATCATCATGGTCACGAACCCCAGTAGCATCAGGTGGCCGTGGATGCGCGGCACATTGCCGGGGATCAGGCCGGGATGGGCCAGCCAGAGGATGCCGAGCAGCCCGCCCAGCAGGGCATAGGCGAGGGCCGCGAGGATGAACATCCGGTTCCGAGGGTGCATCAAAAGCTCCAGGCCAAGTTTCGCACAGCATACTTTAAGCTATATTCAATTTACATTGATCGAGATCAAGACGAGGCGCGAGCGCTTCGGCGAAAGTCGCCTGCTTCTTGACCACCATGCGAAGGTCCGATACCCGATGCGCGCGCAACTCCACGAAAGTGTTCCCGGATTCCAGCAGCCCATCGAGTTGCTGCGGGCGTGCCATCGCCGAATCCTCAACTCTCTGGACATCCTCGAGCGCCTGCCCGCCCATTTGGCCGACAAAGGCGCCGACGAAGAGGCACGCGGCGCCGCGCAACGGGTCCTGAACTACTTTCACGAGGCAGCGCCCAACCACCACGCGGACGAGGACCAGGACCTGTTCCCCGTACTGCGCCAGCACTGCGGCCACCCCGAGAGTCACCCGCAACTGTGCGAATGGCTGGACCGCCTGTCCGCCGAGCACGACGAGATCGAGGCCGGCTGGGATCGCCTGGAGCCGGCCCTGCAACGCATCGCCGCGGGCGAGCCGGCGGACCTCGACGGGGCCGACGCCTGGATACGCCAATACCGCATCCACCTCGATCTGGAAGAGCGCGCCGTACTCCCCTTTGCCGAGCACCTGCTAAGCCCGGAAGACCGCCGCGCCATCGGTGCCGCCATGGCCGCACGCCGAGGCATCGTGGGCGCAGACCGTGGCTGATTTCGTACTCGACCTCCGCGGCCTGGCCGAGCATGCCCACACCCGCGCGTACTACACCCTGCGCGAACTGCGCAGCGGTCAGGTCTTCGAGGTCTGGCTGGATCAAGAACCGAAGCTGCTGATGGACGCGGTGAGCCTGCAGCTGCGTCAGGCCATCCACTGGCAGGTGCTCGAAGACGGCCCGCCCTTGTGGAAGCTCGCGGTACAACGCCGCGAGGACGTCGCCCCGGTAGACCTGGTCGACCTGCTGGAACGCGATCACCTGCGCATCGACCGCCTGTTCGCCAGCGCCCTGCACAAGATCAACGCCGGCGACCTCGAAGGCGCAGCGCCGGATTTCCACGCCTATGTCGACGGCCTGCGGCGCCACGTGGAGGTGGAGAACGAACTGATCGTCCCCCTGCTGGACCTGCCCCGCAGCCCGAACGGCCAGGATCCCACCTCGATCATGCTGCGCGAGCACGACGAGATCCTGGAACAGACCGCGATGCTGGAACACGAATTCAGCGAAGGCGTGGACGAGGCCTGGGCCGTGGCCCCGTTCTTCGCCCTGATCTCCGGCGCGCTGGCCAAGCACGAGGGCCGCGAGGAACAGAACCTGTTCCCGCACTGGAGCCGCGCCCTGCGCGAACAGCCCGATGCCGCCGCCGATCTGTTCCAGCGCGCACAGACCCTGCTGACGGCACCCGACCCGGCACCCCACAGCAACTGAGCGCCCCGCAGGGCTGCGCGGCCGCCGCAGCCCGGCACTCTATAATCAATCCACGGCTTCCCGGGCGCGATGCGGCGCCGACAGGCGCGCCAGCGCCCAAAGCCCAAGCAACGGGCCGGGCAGCAACAACCACAGGACCCAAACCCCGCCATCCGCCCATAACCAGCCGGTCAGCCAGATGCCCGGCAGGGTCAGCGCAAAGCCGATTGCATTCATCACGCTCAACGCGGAACCCACGGCATCCTCCGGCGCGCTGTCCGCGGCCAGCGCGGAGAACTGGGGCGAGTCCGCGATCACCGTGAGCCCCCACAGCGCCAGGAGGCCGAACAGCAACCAGGGCGACTGCCCCGCAAGCAGCGGGTACAGCAGACAGGCCAGGCCCGAGGTTGCCAGTGCCACCCGCGCCACACGCAGGCTTCCCAGGCCCCGACTCAGGCGACCGCCCCAGACACAGCCCGCCAGACCCAACGCGATCACGCCAAAGGCCAGCCACGGAATCAGGGCCGCATCGGCCTCCATCCGTGCAAGCTCACGGGCTACCAGCAGAGGCACCAGCGTCCAGAACGCATACAGTTCCCAGCAGTGCCCGAAGTAGCCCCCGGCCACGGCGCGAAAATCCCACCGTGCCAGGGCATGGAAGCCCTTCCCGAGCCCCGGCGTGCGCCCCGGTGGCGGCAGATGCGGGCCATCCCCCAGACGCAGGATCATCAGCGCGGCCAGCAGGGCCAGGCCCGAGGCCAGAAGCACGGGCACCGCCCACGGGAAATCGAGCGTGGCGCCACGCAGCAGATGCGGGAGCGCGGTCCCCAGGGTCAGCATTCCGAGCAGCCAGGACAGCGCCCAGCCCTTGTACTGCGGGGTCCAGCCGATCACCAGCTTCATGCCCAGCGGATAGACCCCGGCCAGTGCCAGCCCGACCAGAAAGCGCGTCAGCAGGGCCAGCTCCCAGACGCCGGCGAGCAGGATGAAGATGGCGTTGAGCCCGGCCCCGAAAAGCGCCGAAATGGCGAACACACGACTGGCGCGAAAGCGATCCGCCAGCCCCGTGGCGGCGACCGCCAGGGTCCCGGTGATGAAACCGAGCTGGGTGGCTATCGTGAGCCAGCCGATCTCGGCGGGCGACCACCCCAGTGCCTGCTGCAGCGACAGCCCGACCCCGTTGACCGAAAACCACAGTGACGTCCCGAACAGCTGCGCCACCACGATCACCGCCAGCGGATGGCGGCGGATCATGTCAGCCATCGAGGGATGCCGCCCCGAAGGACACCACGCGGCTCAACGACTGGCGCCGCGTATCCAGCGCTTCAGCAATGCGACCAGGGCACCCCCGGAGACCAGGCCCAGCAGGTAGATTCCGACAATCAGCAGCGCCAGTGGCAGGGTTACGTACAGGGTGAGGAAGTTGAGCGTTACGAGACGCAGGTTCTGGATCGCAAAGATCGCAACCACCGCGACGAACACGATAATCAACAGGGTGTACAGGTAACGCATGGGACCTCCCTGGTCAGTCGGACATGCCTCTCAGGTTCCGGCGCCCCGCCGCGGGCGTCAACCGGCCGGGCGGTGGGTTTCAGGCCTCGGCGTGGGTGCAGTGCTGCCGCACCGGACAGGCATCACAGCGCGGACGCGGCCGGCAGCGCTCCTTGCCATGTTCCACGATCAGCGCGTGCAGGTCGTTCAGCGCCGCCACATCCGGCCCCAGTGCCACCTCGACGTGCGCGCGCAGCGCATCGTACGGAGCCCGTGCCTGCGGCAGGTCCAGACGCTCGAACAACCGGCGGGTGTAGGCATCCACCACGAACACCGGGCGCTCGAAGGCGTACAGCACGATATCGTCGGCGGTCTCCGGCCCGACACCCTTGACCCCCAGCAGCGCCGCGCGCAGCGCGTCGGTGTCCAGCGCCGCCAGACCCTCGATCCCGCCGGACGCCTCCAGGAAGGCCAGCAGGTGGAGCAAGCGATCCGCCTTCACGTTGAAATAGCCACTGGGACGAATGTGTGCGGCCAACTCTTCCCGGCTCAGGGCCATCAAGCCCTCCGGCGACAGCGCGTCGATACCGCGCAAGTTGGCCAGCGCCTTCTCGACGTTGGTCCAGCTGGTGTTCTGCGTCAGCACCGCGCCGACCATCACCTCGAACGGAGTCTCCGCCGGCCACCACTGCAGGTCGCCGTACTCCGCGCGCAGGGCATCCAGAAGCTCGGGGATCCGCACGGGGGCTACCGCTGACGGCTACCGCCCGGTTTGCCACCGCCGCCCGAGCGGCCGCCGGGTCGACCACCCGCAGGCTTCGCGCCCCGGGAGCCGCCGCGCCCCGCGGGGGACGAAGACTTGCCCGGCTTCTTCGGCGGCGACGAACTCCAGCCGTCCTCGCGCGCCGCCCGGCTGGTGCGGGCCTTGCCCGCCGGCGCCGCCTTGCCCACCGACTCCGTCTTACCGGGGCGTTTGTCCCGCGGCTTGCCACGCGGATCGCGCCGCGGACCGCCGCGCCCACGCGTGGGTACGGAGTCCGGCACGGGCAGGTCCGCCGCCTCGTACAGCCCGGCCACCTCGCGGGTCTCCAGATCCCGCACCGCACCGGTCTTCAGCCCATGCCCGAGGACCACCGGCCCGTAGCGCACCCGGATCAGGCGGCTGACCGTGACCCCGACCGCATCCCACAGGCGGCGCACCAGCCGGTTGCGGCCTTCGCTGACCACCACATGAAACCAGTGATTGGCGCCTTCCCCCCCCTGCTCTTCCAGACTGTCGAAACGGGCCGCGCCATCCTCCAGTTCCACACCTTCGCGCAGCATGTCCTGGGTCGCCGGCGGCACCTCGCCCAACACGCGCACCGCGTACTCGCGTTCCAGGGCCATGCTCGGGTGCATCAGCCGGTTGGCCAGTTCGCCATCGGTGGTGAACAGCAACAGGCCCGAGGTATTCAGGTCCAGCCGTCCCACGGCCACCCAGCGCTGCCCCTTCAACCGCGGCAGGCTGGCAAACACCGGCCGCCGCCCCTCGGGGTCCGAGCGGCTGCAGATCTCGCCCACCGGCTTGTGATACACGAGCCACCGATGCGGATGCTCCGGGCGCCGCACGATGCGCCCGCGCACGCGGATCACGTCGTGCTCGTCGACCTGGTCGCCCAGCTTCACGGTGCGGTTGTTCACCTGCACCTCGCCGCGCTCGATCCAGCCCTCGATCTCGCGCCGCGAACCCAGCCCGCGCGCCGCCAGGACCTTCTGTACCCGCTCCGACATTCCCGGAACTCCAGCAACTCATTAAGATGGACGCCACGATACACCAACAGGACGTTGCCATGACCGATTCCGCGCCGGAAACCACGCCCGTCAAGACACCGCTGAACATCGCCGTGCTCACCGTCTCCGACAGCCGCGAACTCGCGGAGGACCGCTCCGGCGACGCCCTGGTGGAACGCCTTGAAAGCGCCGGTCACCGGCTGGCCGAGCGCAAGATCGTGAAGGACGACATCTATGCCATCCGCGCCGAACTCTCGTGCTGGATCGCCGATCCCGCTATCGACGCGGTGCTGACCACCGGCGGCACCGGCATTACCGGCCGCGACGGCACCCCCGAGGCCGCCTCGGTCCTGCTGGACAAGACCATCGAGGGCTTCGGCGAGCTGTTCCGCATGCTCTCCTTCGATGAGATCGGCACCTCCAGCCTGCAGTCGCGCGCCCTGTCCGGCGTCGCCAACGGGACCTATCTCTTCGTGCTGCCGGGCTCCACCGGCGCCTGCCGCACCGCATGGGATCGCATCATCCGCGCCCAGCTCGACGACCGCACCATGCCCTGCAACCTCACCATGCTGATGCCCCGCCTGAAAGAGAACCACCCGAAATGACCGCGACCCAAAACCACCCATTGCCTGACCGGTGGAGCCATCACCTCGCCGCCATACTGGCCATTACCAGCATCGCAACGCTCCTGCTCGCCCTCATGCCCTGGCTGCTTGGAGAAGGCTCTACGGCCCAGCTTATGCAGGAACACGGGCCGCTCGAGAACACCAGCACCCTGCTCTGGCTCCTTGCCATCGTGCTGGTGGTCGCCCTTCATTCTCGCCGCCATATCCAGTCATGGGCCTTTGCCGTGCTGTTTGCCGGATTTGCGGCCCGAGAACACGACTGGCACAAGACGTTCACCGGCGAGAGCATGCTCAAGGACGACTACTACCAGTTCAGCAATGACCCCCTGTGGGCCAAGGTACTGGCCGGCGCGATCGCGCTTGTTCTGATCGTGGCGCTTTTGTTTGTGCTGGTCCGGGTGTTCCGCTTCATAATCCTCGAAGGCGGATGGCGCCGCGCCTCGGGACTCTGGCTAACCGCGGGCTTCGCCCTGCTGTTCATCACCAAGACACTGGACCGGTCTCCCGGCATCCTCAAAGAAGACTTCGGCGTGGAACTGCCCCTTTCCAACGTCCTGTTTCTCAGCCTGGAGGAGGGACTCGAGATCGTGATGCCCGCCTTCATCTGTATTGCCATTGTCCTGTTCTGGCGCGAAACCCGACACGCGCAACACCCCACGCCCCTGTTTCGCACTGGATAAGGATCAATCGGGCGTATCCGGTAACTACACCGTCATCGGGCAAGGCCCACCGTCACGGCATCGGCGACAAGGCTCCCGAGGGCTCAATCCGGCTCTTCTTGATCGGGCTCGTCGGGGGCGAAGCACACCGGTGAGGCCCGCTCGCTGTTGGTGGTTTCCTCGGCGCGTTCCGCCTCGAGCAGATCCCGCAAGAATGAGGCATGGCCCCATTCCACGTCGCGGGTGGCGGTCAGCAGGGTCAGGCGCCCCCGGCGGGCATACCCCAGCAGTCGGCCCCACGCATCGGGGGCCGCGTCGAGTTCGGTCCGATAACGGCGGCAGAATTCGCGCCAACGGTGGTGGTCGTGGCCAAACCAACGGCGCAGTTCGGTAGACGGCGCGACTGCCTTTTCCCATGCATCCAGCGCGAGCGCGGATTTCTTCACCCCACGCGGCCACAGGCGGTCGACCAGCACACGCGTCCCATCCCCGGGGTCGACCGGGTCGTAGACGCGCCGGATCCGCACCCGTTCCATGCGGCGATTACCGGTCCACGTGGGTCTGCAGCCAGTATTCGAGCAGGGCGGCGTGCCAGAGCTTGGAGCCCTGGATGCGGGTGAAGTACTGGTCGGGCGCGTCCAGCAACTTGTCGATGTAGGCCGGCTGATAAAGGCCCCGCTCGCGCGCGGCGCGCGAGGTAAGGATGTCGCGCATGAACTCGAGGAAATCGCCGCGCACGTACTTCAGCGCCGGCACCGGGAAGTAGCCCTTGGGCCGATCCAGCACCGCGTCCGGCAACCGGCCGCGCGCGATACGGCGCAGCACGTCCTTGCCGCCATCGCCCAGCTTCAGGTGCGGCGGCATCGCGGCGGCGGTCTCCACCAGCTCGTGGTCCAAGAACGGCACCCGCGCCTCCAGGCCAAAGGCCATGGTCATGTTGTCCACGCGCTTGACCGGGTCGTCCACGATCAGCGTGGTCGCATCCAGCGCCAGCACGGCGTCGATGAAAGAATCCGCGCGGTCGGTCTCCAGTTCGGCGAACTGCTCGCGCAGCCAGTCACCAGTGACGTCGTTCGCCGGCGGGTGACGCAGCATCTCGGCCATCTCCGGATGATCGCGGTCGAAGTAGTGGCGCCGGAAGCGCTCTACCCAGTCGCCATGGCGATCCTCCGCCATCTGCGGATACCAGAAGTAGCCGCCGAAGACCTCGTCGGCGCCCTGCCCGGACTGCACGACCTTCACATGCTGCGAGACCTGCTCGGACAGCAGGTAGAACGCGACCGCATCCTGGCCAAACATCGGCTCGGCCATCGCCCCCACGGCCTCCGGCAGCCGGGCCAGCACCTGATCGTTGGGGATCAACGTGGCCTGGTGGTCGGTCGCATAGCGCTCCGCGACGGGGTCGGAATACTCGAACTCGGAGCCCTTCTCCTCCGGTTGGTCCTCGAAGCCAACGGTAAAGGTGCGCAGATCCTGCGCACCCTCCTCCATCGCCAGCGCGACCAGCAACGACGAATCCAGCCCGCCGGAGAGCAGCACGCCGACGGGCACATCGGCCACCTCCAGCCGCTTGCGCACCGCCTGGCGCAGCGAATGCTCGATGCGCTCCTGCCACTCGCCGTCCGATACCGGCTCGGCCGGGCGGTGTGCATGCAGCGTCCAGTAGCGCTGCAGCCGCTCCTGCCCACGTGCATCAATGCTCAGGTAGTGCCCCGGCTCCAGCTTGCGGATGCCGCGCAGCACGGTACGCGGCGCGGGCACCACCGCGTGCAGCGAGAACAGCATGTGCAGGGCCTCCGCATCCAGCTCGGTGTCCACGTCGCCGGCCGCCAGCAGCGCCTGGGTGTTGGAGGCGAAGCGGATGCCCTCGCCGACGCGGGCCAGGTACAGCGGCTTGATGCCCATGCGATCACGCGCCAGCAGCAGACGCTGGGCGTTGCCATCGAACAGTGCGAACGCGAACATCCCATGCAGCCGCGCGACGATGCCCTCGCCCCACTCGGCGTAGCCGCGCAGGATGACCTCGGTGTCGCCGGTGGAGAAGAAACGGTGGCCGCGTCCTTCGAGTTCGCTGCGCAGCGCACGGAAGTTGTAGATCGCGCCGTTAAACACCAGCGCAAGCCCGGTTTCCGGATCGAACATCGGCTGGTGCGCGCGCTGCGACAGGTCCAGGATCGACAGCCGCCGGTGGCCCAGGGCGACTCGACCGGAGGCCCACAGGCCATCGGCGTCCGGCCCGCGCCGCTCCAGGCAGGGCAGCATGCGCGCCACGGCCTCGCTGCTCGCGCGCCGGTCCCCCCAGACGAATTCTCCTGCGATCCCGCACATGGTTGGTTCCTTGTTGTGGTTTCGTGTTGGGTTGTGCTTTGTGGCCATTGTCCGGCGCGGGCGGGGGCTTCGCGGGCAAGCCCACTCCCACAAGCGATGATTGGCTACTAAGGCTCGCCTCGGAAGGCCTGCTCCAGTGCGTCCATCAGGGACTGGCTGGCCGCGCCGGCGCGGTCACGGTCCGCATGCGTGATGTAGAACGGCACCGCGTGCCGCGCCCCGGCCTCCAGATTCAGTTCGACCAGGCCTCCCGCGACAAGATCCTCGGCGATCCGGTCCTCCGGCATCCAGGCGAAGCCGATACCGGAGCGCAGGATCTCGCAGGCCGTACCCATGTGCGACACCGTCCAGCGCTGGTCCGCCTCCACCCAGCCGCCCTCACCGGAGGCCTGGTCACCCGAGTCCCGCACCACGACCTGGCGGTGCGGCTGCAGATCGCGCCGGGTCAGCGGCGCTTCACCCTGCGCCAGGGGATGCGAAGGGTGCGCCACGCACACCATCGACAACTCGCCCAGGCAGGTCCCGAGGTAGCCGGATGGCAGTTCCGGACCCAGCAGGATGTCCACCGCCGCTTCGCGCAGCAGATCCGGCCCACCGCTCAGCACCACCTCGTGCAGCTGGATGCGAGTGGCCGGGTAGGCCCGTGAGAACCCCTCCAGGGCCCCGATCACCGGCGCCCGCGGCAGGAGCTGATCCACTGCCAGCCGGATTTCGGATTCCACCCCGGCGGCCAGCGCCCCGGCCAGGGTCTCGATCTCCGCTGCCTCTTCCAGCAGGTGGCCGGCCCGGCGCAACAGCGCCGCGCCAGCCGCGGTGAGCACCGCCTTGCGGCCCTTGATCTCGAAGACGTCCACACCCAGCTGTTCTTCCAGCTTCTGCACCGCGTGGTTGATGCTCGACGGACTCTTGTGCACCCGTTCCGCAGCACGCGCAAAGCCCCCGGCGTCCACCACCGCCTGCAGCATGCGCCACTGTTCGAGAGTGACGCGGATCAATCTACCCGCTCGCGCTGGTGCCGCGGGTTTCCCGAGACCTGGCGCGGCGCGCCACCGAGCGTGATGCTACCGGCCGGTTTTTGTCTGTCTCTGGTCGCAACACAGGGTCGGGAAACCTGGGGCACCAACCCTACAAACCATTGAATGACGCGCCTCGGCCACGTTTGCCTTCTAGAGTTGGGCCCGCTGACGGCGTTGCGCCTCCCTTGGGCAGAGCGAGGGCATGGCAGTCGCTCTGCCGGGTCAGCGAGCACAATCGACTCGAGCGCGAGTGCGGACATTGATCAGTGTTTCCCTAGTGTTCCTCGGGGCAGCCGCAGCCCGGATTGTGGGTCCGCGCATGCCATTCCTCACGCATGCGGGCATAAGCCGCGCCGGTCAGCAGGACCAGGTGTACGGTGGAGGGATAGATCCGCCCGTCCAGGCGCAGGGTCTCGGTGAGCTCGGGGTCGCGGCCTTCCGGGATGTAGAAGAAGTCCACGCCCTCGCGCAGCTGATGCTTGCGCGCCTTGAACATACGGAAGGCCGTGCCCTTGGGCACGCCGTTCCATGCATCGACCTGGCGCAGACTCAGGGTCGCATACCCGGCATGGATGATCGGCTCCGGCGTCGGACCGGCCGCGGAACCTTCCTGGCCGTGAAACCGTCCCGCGCTACGAGGGTCTTCAACTGTATTGGTATCCATGCTGGCATTATGCCTGCGCGGACATCCCGGCTCATCAAGGACAGCCAATGGAATTTCTTCAGGAGTACGGACTTTTCGTCGCCAAGGCCGCCACGGCCGTCATCGCCGGGCTCATCGTGTTGAGTGCGATCGCCGGCCTGGTCGGCCGGTCGCGCGAGGGCAAGCCGGACCGATTGCACGTCAAACGCCTGAACGATCGTTTCGAGCGGATGGAGAAGACCGTGCGCCGGGCGGTGGAGCGCCGCCGCGGGCGGATGGAACGCCTGCGCCACTGGGCCGCACGCAAGCTGCCGCGCAAGGGGATGGGGGACTCGACCGCCACAACCGAAACCGAACAAACCGACAAGCTCGGTGGCACGCGTTCCGACCGCGAGGCGGATGCCGAACGCCCGCGCGTGTACGTCCTGCGCTTCGACGGTGATATCCGCGCCTCCAGCGTCGAGAGCCTGCGCGAGGAGGTCACGGCCATCCTCACCATGGCGCGACCGGAACAGGACCGCGCCATCGTCTGCCTGGAGAGCCCCGGCGGGCTGGTACCCTCCTACGGGCTCGCGGCCGCCCAGCTGACACGCCTGCGCGAAGCCGGGCTGGACCTGACCGTGGCGGTGGACCGCGTCGCCGCCAGCGGCGGCTACATGATGGCTGCAGTCGGTCACCGCATTGTCGCCGCGCCATTCGCGGTGCTCGGCTCGATTGGCGTGGTCGCCCAGATCCCCAACTTTCACCGCTGGTTGTCGCGCAACGATATCGACATCGAACTGCTGACCGCTGGCGAATACAAGCGCACCCTGACCATGCTTGGCGAGAACACCGACGAGGGCCGCAAGAAATTCCGCGAACAACTGGAAGAGGCCCACGAGCTATTCAAGACCTTTCTCGCCCGCTACCGCCCGCAACTGGACCTGGACCAGGTCGCCACCGGCGAACACTGGTACGGCGAACAGGCCCGCGAGATGGGGCTGGCCGACGAACTGCGCACCAGCGACGATCTGTTACTGGAGCTGACCCGCGAGGCGGACGTCTTCGAACTGACCTATCACCGCCCGCAGACCCTGGGCCGGCGCATCACCTTTGCGATGGAATCCATCCTCGAGCGCGTTTTGCGCAGCCAGGGGCCGGAAACCCGGATGTAATGTCCACTTGCCGGGGAACGCTTTGGCGGGCGAGCGCGTCAACCTCACACGATCTACTGCAACAATCGGAGTCCCCCATGAAACGAAACAACCACCTACTGACCCGTCTTCTGCTGATCCTGCTGGCCGCCGCCAGTCTCATGGCCACGCCGCTTGTGGCCGGCGCGGACGACAACCTGCCCTGGGGCTCGGCCGAAAAGATGGACCGGCAGTACGAGCCCCGCAAGGTGGTCTACGACGTGTATACCAGCAGCCCCAGCGAGCTGGAGGGCGCACTGGACCGTGTGAGCATGCTGAACAACGTCTACGAGGCGGACCCGTTCGAATCGCACATCGTCCTGGTGCTGCACGGTGCCGAGGTGCCGTATTTCACTCGCGACGAGTTTGGCGAGCACGAGGAACTGATGCGCCGCGCCCGCTCGCTCACCCAATCCGGCAATATCGAGTTCCGCATGTGCGAGGCCTCGGCACGCCTGCGCGGCATCGACGTGGAAGACGTGCATGGCTTCGTGAACGTAGTACCGATGGCCGATGCCGAGATCATCGAACTGCAGCACGAAGGCTATCTGCTGATGCAGTAATCCTCGAACGGTGTTCGGCCACCCAGGGCCGAGCACCGTGCACGGGCCTTGTCCCATGACCCGGTCACGCTTCCGCGGACCGGTCGCTGAAAATTCTGCATGGGTCGTCTACCTTTTCCGGACGTGATGACGAAACCACCCGGTCGATCATCGCCACTCGCTCGACGCACCCATTGCTGCACAAGGACTTTGTCATGAAGAAGACGCTACTGACCGCTCTGTTGCCCCTGGCCCTGATCGCGACCCCGGCGCTGGCCGCCGACGTACCCGGGATGATCGCCAAGGCCAGCCCGCATTCCGCCTCCGAGACCCTGGATCGGCTGGAGAATGCCCTGGAAGCCAACGATATCGGCGTCGCCCTGCGCTGGGACCACGCCGCCAAGGCGGACGGCGTGGATATCGAACTCGGCCCGACCGAACTCCTGATGTTCGGCAACCCGGCGCTCGGCAGCCACTTGTTCACCAGCCAGCAGACTGCCGGCATCGACCTGCCAATGAAGGCGCTGGCGTGGACCGACGCAGACGGCCAGACCTGGCTCGCCTACAACGATCCGGAATGGATGGCCGAGCGCCACGGCATCGAGGACCGCGATGACATCCTCGATACCATGAGCAACGCGCTGGACAACCTGACCAACGCAGCAATCGCCGAGGACTGAGCACCTGCTCAATCCCCGCCGCACGGGCGCAGCCCTGCTGACGTTCACTCGCGCCGGGCGGGCGATTGGTTATAGTGAGGCTTCCATCCTTTCCGGGAGCCGACGTGGATCGCCCGTCCCCTTCCAGCCAAACCTCACCCGACATCCGCGACCGGCCCATCCTCGGCTGGCGTGAATGGGTCGGCCTGCCCGACCTCGGCATCCCCGCGATCAAGTGCAAGGTCGATACCGGAGCCCGCAGTTCGGCGTTGCATACCTTCCAGATCGAACCCTTCACGCGTGATGACCACGATTGGGTGCGCTTCGGCATCCACCCCCACCAGCATGATAGCGAGACCGAAGTCTGGTGCGAGGCACCGGTGCTGGATGTCCGCAAGGTGACGGATTCCGGCGGGCACACCGGGGAGCGCTACTTCATCGCCACCCGGGTGCAACTCGGTGCCGTAGTACTGCCAGTTGAACTCTCCCTGACCAGCCGCGATACCATGCTCTTTCGCATGCTGCTCGGCCGCGAGGCCATGCGCGGTCGCTTTCTTGTCGACCCCCAGGCCTCGTTTGTCGCCAGCCACCGACCGCAAATCCCTACAGCCCAGCAGGCGCCTGAATGAAACTCGGCATCCTTTCGCGCAACAGCAAACTCTATTCCACCCGACGCCTGGTCGAGGCGGCCGAACAGCGCGGCCACGAGGTCCGTGTGGTGGATCCGTTGCGCTGCTACATGAACATCACTGCGCACAGCCCGCAGATCCACTACAAGGGCGACATCCTCGACCAGTTCAACGCGGTCATCCCGCGGATCGGGGCATCGATCACCTTCTACGGGACCGCAATCCTGCGCCAGTTCGAGATGATGAACGTCTACCCGCTGAACGAGTCGGTGGCAATCTCGCGTTCACGCGACAAACTGCGCAGCCTGCAGTTGCTCTCGCGCCGCGGCATCGGCCTGCCGGTGACCGGGTTTGCCCACTCGCCGGATGACATCGATGACCTGCTGGCGACCGTGGGCGGCGCGCCCTGCGTGATCAAGCTGCTGGAAGGGACGCAGGGGCTGGGCGTGGTACTCGCCGAGACCAAGCAGGCGGCCGAGAGCGTGATCCAGGCCTTCATGGGCCTGAAGCAGCACATCCTGGTGCAGGAATACATCCAGGAGGCCAAGGGCTCGGATATCCGCTGCTTCGTGATCGGCGACAAGGTCGTCGCAGCGATGAAGCGCCAGGCCAAGGACGGCGAGTTCCGCTCCAACCTCCACCGCGGCGGTAGTGCCTCCCTGTGCCGGATTACTCCGGAAGAACGCGCCACCGCCGTACGCGCGGCCAAGGTCATGGGCCTGAACGTCTGTGGCGTGGATCTGCTGCGTTCCAATCACGGTGCGGTGGTGATGGAGGTGAACTCCTCGCCCGGCCTGGAGGGCATCGAGAATGCCTCGGGCAAGGATGTGGCGGGCATGATCATCGAGTTCATCGAGAAAAACGCCAAGCCCAACCGGACGAAGACCAAAGGGAGCGGCTAGTGTCCTCGAGTCGCAGGGCTACACTTCACTCGCAGCGGGTGGACCGCACGCAAGAGCGACCCGCGCGGGCGTATGCGCATTATTCGGTGGCTCCCTGATGCCCGGCATACCCCGCTCACTGCGCAACAAGCCGATCACCATTGGTGGCACCACCGTCCGCCCCGGCGAGCGGCGCACGGTGGAGCTGGAACTGGGAGCGCTGTACACCCACACCCCGACCAACATGCCGGTACAGGTGCTGTGCGGTCGGCGCAAAGGGCCGGTGCTGTTTGTCAGCGCCGCCATCCACGGCGACGAGATCAACGGCGTCGAGATCATCCGCCGCCTGCTGAAAGTCCCGGCCCTGCGGCGCATGAAGGGAACCCTGATTGCCATCCCTGTGGTCAACATGCACGGCTTCATCAACCAGAGCCGCTACCTGCCCGACCGGCGTGACCTGAACCGCTGTTTCCCCGGCTCGCAGAAGGGCTCACTGGGGGCTCGCGTGGCGCGCCTGTTCATGCGCGAAATCGTGCAGAACAGTACCCATGGCATCGACCTGCACACCGGCGCCATCCACCGCTCCAACCTGCCGCAGATCCGCGCCAACCTCGATCACGCCGAGACCCTCGATCTGGCGCGCGCCTTCGGGGCCCCGGTGATTCTCAACTCGGCCCTGCGCGACGGCTCTCTGCGCGAGGCCGCCGCGGAACGGGAAGTCCCCATCCTGCTGTACGAGGCCGGCGAGGCCCTGCGCTTCGACGAGCTCTCCATCCGCGGCGGGGTGCACGGCATCATCGAGGTGATGCGCCATCTGGGCATGCTGCCGGCCGTACGCCGGCGCCCGCGCAAGGAACCCATCATGGCGCGCACCAGCGGCTGGGTCCGTGCGCCCCAAAGCGGCATCCTGCGCACCTTCGTGCGCCACGGGGACCGCGTGGTCCGCGACCAGACCCGCCTGGCGATCATCTCCGACCCGTTTGGCGAAACCGAGACCGAGATCCTCGCCCCGGCCTCCGGCATCATCATTGGTCAGCTCAACCTGCCCCTGATCAACGAAGGGGACGCACTGTTCCACATTGCCCAGTTCAACCGCACGGACCTCGCCGTGGAACGCCTGGAGACCTTTCAGGAAAACCTGGAGGCCAGCGACTACCCCTACGCCGATCAGCAGCGGCTCGAGACGCCCTGAAGGAGACGCAGAGGGACACGCCGGGCGCGGCTCTTGCGCCGGCTATCCGGCTCAGTGGCCGATATCCTCGTGCCACAGCTCGGGGTGCGTCTCGATAAACGCACGCATCAGTTCGCGGCAGCCCGGGTCCTGGACCACGTCCACCTGGATGCCGTGACCGCGCAACCACGCCTCCTCCCCCAGGAACGACTCGTTCTCCCCGATCACCACTCGCGGAATACCGTAGAGGACGATCGCGCCGCTACACATCGCGCAGGGCGAGAGCGTGGTGTAGAGCGTGCATTCGCGATACACCTGCGCCGGCTGCCGGCCGGCGTTCTCCAGCGCATCCATCTCCGCATGCAAGATCGCGCTGCCTTGCTGCACCCGCCGGTTGTGCCCGCGCCCAATCACCTCGCCCCGGTGCACCAGTACCGAACCGATCGGGATCCCCGCCTCACCCAACCCCGTACGCGCTTCGTCGAGCGCCATCTCCAGAAACGGATCCATCGTCGTCACCCAGTTGTCGCAACGAATTCAGGCTGACGGTAGACGATGTGGCATTGCAAGATCGAATCCGCCCCACGCGTGAGACGCTCATGGAGCGGGCGTCAGATGTGGGCGCTGAACTGGCCCCGCCGCGGCTGGCCGAGCAGATGGAGGAAATCCGTTTCGCGCAGGCGGACGAGCGACGCGTGATCGCCGGCCTCGAAATACACGTTGCGCTGTTCCAGCACGCTGTCATCAAGCAGGGTTTCCAGCCCGTAAGCCGCGCCCAGAGCGGGGATTGCACCGCGTTCGCAGTCAGCAAAGACGCTGGCCACCTCGTCCTCGGTAGCCAGGCCCACGTGCTCGCCCAACAACCGGTGCAACTGCCCCAGTTTTACGCGGCGCGTGGCCGGTACGACGGCCAATCGGTACTGTCCATCCTCCTCGACCAGCAACACCGCCTTGGCCACGGCGTCGCCCGGCACATGGGCCGCCTCAGCCGTGCGGCTGGCCGAATTGGAATGCGGATGGGGCACCAGCTGGTAGGCCACCGCATGTTCCGCCAGAAAGTTGTTCAGGGTCCCGGGGATACTCATGGCGCACGCTCCGCAGTGTCTTCCTTCGACTATAGACCCCACCGGGATCGCCTACGTCTGCACGGATCCAGCAGGTCGGTACAATCAAGCATATGACTGCCTTTTCCGTACTCGACCTGGCCCCGATCACCGCTGACGGGGACGCCACCCACGCCTTGCACAACACCCTCGATCTTGCGCAACACGCCGAGGCCCTCGGCTTCCAGCGCTACTGGCTGGCGGAACACCACAACATGCCCGGCATCGCCAGCGCAGCCACGGCGGTGGTGATCGGCCAGGTGGCAGCCGCCACACAGCGCATTCGGGTGGGTGCCGGGGGCATCATGCTGCCCAACCACGCCCCGCTGGTGGTCGCCGAACAGTTCGGCACCCTGAACGCGCTGTACCCGGGCCGCATCGACCTCGGGCTGGGGCGCGCACCCGGCACCGACCCGACCACCGCGCGCGCCCTGCGCCGGGCCCCGGATATCGACCCCGACCAGTTCCCGCGTGACGTCGCCGAGGTGCTGGGCTATTTCGACGACCCCCAGCCGGACCAGGTGATCCGCGCCATCCCCGGCGCCGGCCAGCACGTGCCCGTCTGGATCCTCGGTTCCAGCCTGTTCGGTGCCCAGCTGGCCGCGCAGATGGGCCTGCCGTATGCGTTTGCCTCGCACTTCGCGCCCGGGCATTTGATGAACGCGCTGGAGCTGTACCGCAGCCAGTTCCGGCCTTCCGCATGGCTGGATCGTCCCTATGCGATGCTCGGCTACAACGTGTATGCCGCCGACACCGACGCCGCGGCGCGGACGCTGGCCAGTTCCATGGAACAGGCCTTTGTCAGCCTGCGGCGGGGTCGCCCCGAACCGATCCAGCCGCCGATCGAGGGCTACCGCGAACGCCTCGACCGCGCCGAACGCGCGATCGTCGAACAGACGATGGCCTGTTCCGCGATTGGCGCGCCGGACACGGTGGAAACCGAGATCCGCCAGTTTCTCGACCAGACTGGCGCCGACGAACTGATCGTGACCACCTCGACCTTTGACCATGCGGCGCGCCGGCGCTCACTGGAACTAACGGCGGAGGTGCGCGACCGAATCACCATGTGAAAACCGGACCACCTGTTCACCCGACCGAAATGGGGCTCTATGCTTGAGGCGACGGCTGGAGTGGCCGAGTCCATTCAGAAACAGGGGGACACATGCGCGCCAAGGTCCACGGCATCACCATCGAATGCATCACCGGCAATATCGCCGCCCAGCGCGACATGGACGCGGTCGTCAATGCCGCCAACGCCTGGCTGCGGCCCGGCGGCGGCGTGGCCGGGGCCATCCACCACGCCGCGGGGCCCGGCCTGGAGCGTGAATGCCAGCCCCTGGCCCCGATCGAACCCGGCCAGGCCGTACTGACCGGTGCCCACAACCTGCCCAATCGCTTCGTAATCCACTGCCTGGGACCGGTCTACGGGCACGACGAACCGGCCAGCCGGTTGCTGGCTGCCTGCTATCGCAACGCCCTCACCCGCGCCGAAGAAGCCGGGGCCTACAGCATCGCATTTCCCGCGCTGTCCACCGGGGCCTTCGGCTACCCCGTCGAGGAAGCCGCCCGCATCGCTCTGGAAACCGTGATCGCCGCCACGCCACGACTGGATGCCGTCGGCCATGTCCGCTTCGTGCTGCATACCGAGGGCGATTTGGAGATCCACACCCGCATCCTTGGCGAACTGACGGCATGATCACCGCCGTTCCCACGGCTTCACACCTCCACGAGCTCCACCGATGAACCCGCCGCGCAAGATGCCCGTGCAGTTGATCCCGGTCGAGGAGGTGGTCCGCCGCGCCGACGATCTGGCACGCCAGATACGGGCCAGCGACTTTCGGCCGGACACGATCGTAGCCATCACCCGCGGCGGGTTCATGCCCGCGCGATTCTTGTGCGACTTCCTCCGAGTGCACAAGCTGCTCAGCCTCAAGGTTGAGCACTACACCTCGGGCGCGCGCGAAAAACAGCGAGCGGCCGTTACGATCCCGCTGGCCGGGGATGTGCGCGGCGAACGGGTCCTGCTGGTCGACGACGTCAACGACTCCGGCGACACCCTGGTGGCCGCCCGCCCCCATCTGGAGGGCTTCCAACCGGCCGCCGTGCGCACCGCCGTGCTGCATGAAAAGGCCAGCACCCAGTGCCCCGCCGATTTCCACAGTCAGGCCGTGCAGGAGTGGCGCTGGATCCTCTACCCCTGGGCCGTCATCGAAGATGTCGGCCAGTTCGCCCACGAAATGGACCCGCCCCCGACCACCGCCACCGAGCTGCGCACGCGTCTGCTGCAGGACTACGGCCTCGAGCTCGACGCCGCTCAATTGGACCGCGTAATCCGCTACAACGACCTGCCCTTTTCCGCGTAGGACGACGCGGACCGGGATCCACCCGGGTTGGCAATCGGGTTCGGGGAACGGATGATATGGACCCGGCCCGGTCACCCCGGGTCACGAAACCCGATCCGACCCAACGGGCCTTTCCACCCAGCCCACCAACCTGGCATCGAGACTGCCCATGGCGTATCTCAAGGATTTCCCCAACCCGGAAGGCTACTTCGGCGAATTCGGCGGCGCCTTCCTGCCGCCGGAGCTGGAACCGCATTTCGCCGAGATTAACCACGCCTATCGGACACTGGCGCGCTCCGGCGATTTCCTGAACGAACTGCGCTACATCCGCAAGCACTATCAGGGGCGCCCGACGCCGGTGTACTACGCCCATAACCTGAGCCGCTCGGTGGGCGCGCATATCTATCTCAAGCGCGAAGACCTGAACCACTCCGGCGCACACAAGCTGAACCACTGCATGGGCGAGGCGTTGCTGGCCAAGCACATGGGCAAGAAGAAATTGATCGCCGAGACCGGGGCCGGCCAGCATGGTGTCGCGCTGGCCACCGCGGCCGCCTACTTCGGCATGGAGTGCGAGATCCACATGGGCGAGATCGACATCGCCAAGGAAGCACCCAACGTGACCCGCATGAAGCTGATGGGGGCCCAGGTGGTGCCCGTCTCCTTCGGCGGTCGCTCGCTGAAGGAGGCCGTGGATTCCGCCTTCCAGTCCTATCTCTCACAGGCGGACGAGGCCTTGTTCGCGATCGGTTCCGTGGTCGGGCCGCACCCGTTCCCGCTGATGGTGCGCAACTTCCAGTCGGTGGTCGGCATCGAGGCCCGCGAGCAGTACCTGGAGATGAGTGGCGGCGAGTTCCCTGATCACGTGGTCGCCTGCGTCGGCGGTGGCTCCAACGCCATGGGCATGTTTGCCGGCTTCATCGAGGACTCTCAGGTGCAACTCAACGGCGTGGAGCCGCTGGGGCGCGGCACCAAGCTCGGCGAGCACTCCGCCACCATGACCTACGGCAAGCCGGGCATGATCCACGGCTTCAAGTGCATGCTGCTGGCCGACGAGGAAGGCAATCCGGCCCCGGTCCACTCCATCGCCTCCGGCCTGGACTACCCCGGCGTCGGCCCGGAACACTCCTACCTGAAGACCACCGAACGCGTCGCCTACCACGCGATCAACGACGACGCGGCCCTGGAAGCCTTCTACCAGCTCTCGCGCACCGAGGGCATCATCCCGGCCCTGGAAAGCGCCCATGCCGTCGCCTGGGCCATGAAGCACGGCCGCGAGAACCCCGGCACGACGATCCTGGCCAACCTCTCCGGTCGTGGCGACAAGGACATCGACTATGTCGCCCGCGAGTTCGGACACGGATAGCCCGCCTCGCCAATACGGCTCGGAGGCGGCGCTACGGGAACTTCAGGCCAGGTTGCGCCGGTCTCAGTCTTGTTGACCACGGGCGGAGGCCTCGCGATGGCAGGCGGATGGGCAAAAGACGGTGCGGAGCAGGAGCAGATCGACAACACGGCCGAGGACGCCCTGCAACGGGTGCGCAGCCAGATTCCCACCGGAGAAGGTCTGAAAGAGTGCGAGGAATGCGGGGCGTCGATTCCCGAAGGCCGGCGCCAGGCCCTGCCGGGCGTGCGCCTGTGCGTGGGCTGCCAGGAGGCGGAGGACGCGGCACAACACGCCACCAGCCCCTACAACCGGCGGGCCTCCAAGGACAGTCAGCTGCGTTGAGCCCGCCCTAGGGAAACACGGATTAATGTACACGCTCGCGTTGGCACCCCAGTTTTTCCGAGACAAGGCGCGTCGTGCAGCGGGTAGTGGTTCTACCCGCCCGTTTTTGATGTCTTCGGGGCACAACGCAGGATCGGGGAACCTGGGGTGCCAACGCGAGCGTGTACATCAATCAGTGTTCCCCTAGAGATACTTCATCCGGCCCCGGATGGACTCCAGATCGGATGTGACGTCCTTAAGGGTCGCGCCATCGTCGTCACTGCCAACCACCAGCCCCTTGCCGGAAACCGGGATCACGCTGTCGATCTGAAAGCGCCCGGTGGTTCCGCGCAGGAAGCACTCTTCGTCGAAGAACAGGCGATCACCATCCGGCCCGATCTCGTCGGACTCGAGCGTGTCGTACCCGATCAGCCGGGCGATGTCGTCACGCCCTTGGACGTCCACGGCTTCGATCGTCTGCTGCTCCGGATCAATCAACAAGGCCTTCATTCGGTTCCCCTCTGCACATGGGTTCATCGTCGCTACTACGGTAACGGTGCTTGGACCGCGGGGCCACTGCGAGCATGCCCTGTGTGCGCCTGCTGCCTCCGGGAGACGCGGATCCGTGTCCCCATAACGCCCGTGCAACCAATCTGCAAAAGGGCTTTGCAATTTGCCGATTGCCCGTCTTTACTCAACGAGGTCGCCGCGCGCCGAGGCTGACGCAGGCACCCGATAAAAACAAGAAGCGAGGAGGAGGCGGTGAACGAGAATCCGCACGATCTCGAAGAGCAGAAAAAGGAACTGGAAGCCGAATACGACACCGAGCACGAGATCGGCGAGCAGAACATCAACCCGCTGGGGCTGGACCTGCACAATCCGGTCTTCGTCACCAGCGCCCTGTTGATTATCGTATTCGTCATCCTGTCCCTGGTCTTTCCGGAACAGGCGAACGAGCACCTCGACAACACACGTCAGTGGATCGGCCGCACCTTCGACTGGCTGTTCCTGTCGGCCGGCAACATCTTTGTCCTGTTCTGCCTGGCCCTGATCGTCCTGCCCATCGGGCGCATCCGCATCGGCGGCCAGGACGCCAAGCCGGAATTCTCGGTCATTTCCTGGTTCTCGATGCTGTTCGCCGCGGGCATGGGCATCGGCCTGATGTTCTGGAGCGTCGCCGAACCGGTGGGCTACTTCACCGAATGGTTCGGCACACCGCTGGGGATCGAAGGCGGGACCGAAGAATCCCGGCAGGCCGCGCTGGGGGCCACCATGTACCACTGGGGCCTGCACCCCTGGGCGATCTACGCGGTCGTCGGCCTGGCACTCGCGTTCTTCACCTATAACAAGGGCCTGCCGCTGACCATCCGTTCGGCGTTCTATCCCCTCCTCGGTGAGCGCGTCTGGGGCCCGATCGGCCACGTGATCGACACCCTTGCCGTGCTCGCCACCATGTTCGGCCTGGCGACCTCACTCGGTCTGGGTGCACAGCAGGCCGCCTCGGGCATGGAGTTCCTGTTCGGCATCGATTCCGGCCTGAACACCCAGGTCGCCATCATCATCGGCGTGACCATCATCGCCCTGCTGTCGATCATGCGCGGCATCCATGGCGGGGTGAAGCTTCTCAGCAACATCAACCTGCTGTTCGCCGCGCTGTTGCTGCTGTTCGTGATGATCGCCGGAGGCGTCCTCGCATTCCTCTCCAACATCGGCACCACGGTCACCGGGTACGTGCAGTACTTCATCCCGCTCAGCAACCCGGTTGGGCGCGAGGACGAGACCTTCTACCATGCCTGGACCATCTTCTTCTGGGCCTGGTGGATCTCCTGGTCGCCGTTCGTCGGCATGTTCATCGCCCGCGTCTCCCGCGGCCGCACCGTGCGCCAGTTCGTCACCGCCGTACTGCTGGTGCCGACCCTGGTCACCGTGGTCTGGATGAGCGCCTTCGGGGGTTCCGGGCTGACCCAGGCGCGGGACGGCATCGGGGCCCTGGCAGACGGCATCTCCGACTCCTCCCTGGCCCTGTTCCAGATGCTGGAGCACCTGCCGTTCACCGCCATCACCTCGTTCCTGGCGATCGCCCTGGTGCTGGTGTTCTTCATCACCTCCTCGGACTCGGGCTCCCTGGTGATCGACTCCATCACCTCAGGCGGCAAGACCGATGCCCCGCAGTCCCAACGCCTGTTCTGGGCCACCACCGAGGGCGTGGTTGCGGGGGTCCTGCTCGCGGTTGGCGGTGCAGCGGCCCTCAATGCATTGCAGGCAGGGGCGGTGAGCACCGGCCTGCCATTCGTCATCGTGCTGCTGCTGATGTGCGTCAGCCTGATGAAGGGACTGTTCCACGAACTAGCCCTGATCCGCATCGAGGAAGCCAAGACCTGACGCCGGCCCCCGTCGGATGGCCACCACAGGCCATCCAGCCTCCTACCCGGCCCCCGCGCCCGCCGGTCTCGGCGCCGCGGGGCCGTTCCGTTGGGGACAACCACCCCCGGAATCGGGCATCCTCTCGCGGATGAGTCCACATGCCCCGGCCCAACACCCATGAGCTTCCGTCAAACGGTCGCGCGACACCCGCTGCTGGCCGGACTGGCCTTTCAGGCCGCGCTGATCCCGCTTGCCCTGATCCTGGCCCGGGTGGCCGGCATCTCGCTCGACGAGCGAATCGACTGGAGCCTGGAGGCCGCCGCACTGGGCACCCTTGCCGTGTTACCCATGCTGATGCTGCTCGGCGCGCTCGCGATCAGCGGCTGGGAGCCCTACCGCGCACTGGCCGACCAGGTCCGAGATTTCGTGCACCCGCTCTTTCGTCACGCCCTGCCTGGCGCCGTGCTGCTGATCTCCATCCTCGCCGGCGTGGGCGAGGAGCTCCTGGTGCGCGGCGTGCTGCAGGGCTGGCTGACCGAACGCTGGTCACCCGAGTGGGCGATCGTCGCCGCGGCGATCGTGTTTGGGCTCGCCCATTCGATCAGCCGCCTGTACTTCGTGTTCGCCACCGTCATCGGGCTCTACCTCGGGGTGCTCTATCACCTGACCGGCAACCTGCTGGTGGTGGTCGTCACCCATGCCCTGTACGACTGGATCGTCATCCACTGGTACCTGCGTTCACGCGATGCCGGCAGGGGCGGCGCATGATCACCCAGGGATCACCCACGACGAACGGGCCGGCCAAGCCCCGCCTTGCCACTGCTGGATGACCATCCACAGGCGGGGGGCGACGTGACCGATTGTTTGTTCCCGGAGCACGCGACAGGCTTCCGGACTACGGGATCGGTGCGCTGGCGCGCCGCAACGAGGACGGGTTGGGCGCGTTCAGCCCGCGCCCGGGTCACGGCCCGCGCGCGTCTGTTCCATGAATTGCGCCAGGCGCGCCGGCCGGCCGAGATAAAAACCCTGCACCAGATCACAGCCCAGAGCGCGCAGGCGGTCGAGGGTTTCCTGATCTTCCACGCCCTCGGCCACCACGCTCAAGCCCATCTTCTGGCCGAGCCCGATCATGGATTCCACGATGCGCTGGTGCGGCCGGCTGGACACCAGTTCGTGGACAAAGGTCATGTCGATCTTGAGCTCGTCGAGCGGCATCCGCAGCAGCCGCTCCATCGACGAATAGCCAATACCGAAGTCATCCATGGACACCCGCAAGCCCAGGTCCTTCATCCCGTGCAGGGCCGCACGCGCCTCGGCGTCGTGACTCTCCATCACCGCCGTTTCGGTCAGCTCCACCGTGACGCTCTCCGCCGGCACCTGCCAGACCTCCAGTGACTGCGCCACCAGATCCACCACCTCCCGTTCCTGCAGGTCATCGGCAGAAAAGTTCACCGAGACCCCCGCGTCCAGTCCGGCCTGGCGGTACTCGGCACACTGGCGCAGGGCCGTGTTGAAGACCCAGTGCGTCAGCCGGGGCATCAGGTCCGTTCCCTCCGCCGCCCGCACCATGGTGTCCGGACGGATCGAGCCATACTGCGGGTGATCCCAGCGCAACAGGGCTTCCACCGATTGCACGCAGCCCGATGCCAGCGCGACCTGTGGCTGATACTCGAGGTGCAGGCTTCCCTCCTCGATGGCCTGCCCCAGCTGGGACCACAGATCCACGCCCTCCAGCATGGTCACCGCCGCCTCCGGGGCATACAGGCGCAGGCGCGCCCGAGCCCGTCGCGCCTGCCGAACTGCGGCATAGGCATGAGCCAGCAAATCCTGCGGGCGCACCACCCGGGGGCCCGCCAGCGCCAGCCCGGCACGCGGCCAAAGCAGCACCTGCCGCTCACCACAGGCAAACGGTTCACTCAACACCCGCAACATCTTGTGGGCCGCCAGTTCGGCGAACCCACTCCCGGCCACGGCCGGCTGCGCACAGGTGATCTGATGGCGTCCGGTGATACCGACCAGGCCGTCCGCCAGGGCGCGGGCCAGCGCCTGACCCGCGTTCCGGATCAGTTCGTCTCCCGCGGCGTACCCCAGGGCCGCGTCCACGTCCCTTAGCCCCTCCAGTTCGATGACGGTCACGGCTGCTTGCGCCCCGGCCTCCTGCGGGCACGGGGAAATCCCGTCCAGGGCACGGAGAAAATCGTGATATTCAAACAGCTTCGACATCGACAGAAGTCCGGCGGCTACGCCCATGCGGCGAAATCAGTAGATGCGGTCCCCAATACGGAATACGCATCTGCTCAAAGATAATAGCGCGCCGGATCGACCCCGTAGGCACCCGCCGGAAGGTCGCGCAGGATCTGCCGCCGCGCCCCCTCGGAATCCGGTGCAGACGACCCAAGATCCAGCTCCCACGGGTCGGGATACGGCATATGGGACGGATCGAGGATGCGCATCACCCGGGGCATGAAGCGCTGCGTGCGGCGGTGACTCAGCACGATCGCGACCTCGCCGTTGTCCAGCTCCACCAGGCTGCCCACGGGAAACAGCCCCACGCAGTGGGTGAACTGATCCACCAGCGCCGAATTCAGCCCCCAGCGTGCGTTCTCCCGCAATTCCTTCAGGGCCTCGAACGGGGTCCCGGCCAGGCCGCCCTCCGTCAGCATCTCCTCGTAGGAATCCACGATAGCCGCCATGCGCGCATAGGCATTGATCTGGTTGGCCACCAGACCCCGTGGGTAGCCACGCCCGTCCTCGCGTTCGTGGTGCTGGGCGACAATGTCGCGCACGCCCTCCGGGATCCCGTGGGAGCGCTGCAGGATCGCCTCGCCATATTCCACATGGCGCTGAATCTCACGCCGCTGATCCGGGGACAGCCGCGTGCGGCGCCCCAGGAGCGCCCGCGACATTTGCATCTTGCCGATATCCATCAGCAGGCCACCCAGCCCGAGGATCGACAACTCGGCTCGATCCAGCCCCATGTGCCGGCCCAGTGCCAGAAGGTGGATCGCGACATTGAGCGAGTGGCCGTACAGCACATCGTCCGAGTGGCTAAGCCTGGCCAGCAGCAGCAGGGCGTCGGGGTTGCGCTCCACACTCTCGCGCAACGCCTCGGACGCCTCGCGGGCCGCCGCCAGACGTATCCCGGGATTGCGCTCCATGCCGGCTCGGATCTGCTCCAGCACACGCCCGGCAATCGCCTGAGCCTCCTTTGCCGCCGGGAGCTCCTGCTCCACCGAGCAGTGATCGCGATAAACCGTCATGCCGCGGAACTGGGCGGCCTCGGCCGGGCTCGAGGCCGTCACGGCAGTCCGCGCGGACGTCGCGGCCGATGACAGCCGGCTCAGCGCCGCCGGCGCGCTCTTCTCCAGATCAACGAACACATGCACACAATGGCGAGCGAGCTCGTCGATATCGTCCTGCGAGCGAATCCGCACCCCCTCGACCAGATAGGGCGTCTCCAGCCACGGACGATCGAGCCGGCTGACGTACATACCAACCTGCAGATCGGAAACCGGGATCTCCTGTTGTAACAGTCCCCAGGGCATACCACTGTTGTCCAACTGTCGCATCTGGCCGCCATAATGTTCGACCAGCTTTGCATCATCTCCACCTTAGCGCCACTTATCGAGAGGCAACAGCGATTGAGTGCAGAATCCGTTAGTCGTTCGCAAAAGCCGGCATCCGGCGGACTGAGGGGGAGCGATCGACACTGTGCAGACCGCCCCCACCCGCGCGCGTCCGCGGGTGGGGGCGGCGTCAATCGCGCGCCTGCCGAATGGCCAGAGCCATCTGATTGCGAACGGCCTTCAGGGCCCGCAGGACCGTCGGTTCCACGGCTGCGCCGGCCGGCAATTCCAGATACAGCAGCCCGATACAACGATCGCGCACCGCCAGCGGCAGCAGCAGAAAACTGCGCGCATCCAGGGCCTGGCGGAACTCGTCGGGGATATAACGACTGATCGAGGCCTCGTGGCTGTCGGTGATGACCAGGTCCTTCTTCTGTTCCAGGGCCAGCGACAGGATGTCGCCCTTGCCCGAGAGCGCGAGTCGCAGCCGCCCGGACAGCGTCTCGGCATCCTTTCCGAAGGCGGTATGCGCCACCAGCACCCGATGCTCGCGATCGGCGAGCATCAGCATTACCCGACGCAGACCGAGTGTCTGGTACAGGGTCTCGAGCGTTGTCTGCATCAATGTGTTCAGCTCGAATTCGCCCACCATGCTGTCCAGCATGTCGGTGAGGGTCTCCATCAGTGCCGCGGCCTGGGCGGCGGGATCGGCGGTTGCGGCTGCCGCCGCTTCGCCGCTCCCCTCCGCGGCTTCGATATCCGCCGCGTCGCTGTCATCGATCTGCACACCCAGGTTCGCCTTCAGCCGGTTCAACGGCTCGCGGCCCTCCGGCGGCAGCTTGACCACCGTCAGGAAATGATCCATATGCTCGCGCCCGGACTTGATGGCCCGCTGCATGCCGCGGGCATCCACGCCCAGGGCACGTTCGTAGCGCCTGCGCAGATCGGTGAGCAGAGCGCCCTGCTGGTCGCGATCCGCCTGGGTAATGCATTGCCCCATCTCCGACGCCAGGGTGACGATGCGATGCAGGCGCTGGTCGGCATCCCGCGCTGCCGGCAGCATGCCCGAGGGTGCCCGCTCCACCGATGTAACGATCTCGCGCGGGAAGTTCCAGTCCTCCAGCACGCTGCGCGCCAGGGCCTCGTAGGAGATCCCCAGGACCTGACGGGCGGCACTGCCCTCGCTCGTACCCTGACCCACACGAATGCGGATTTCGTCCGCCTCCTCCGGCAGGTAGTACAACACCAGCATGCGACCGATATCGTGGAACAGCGCGCAGACGAACGCCCGCTCGCTCTCCACCCCGCCGACCTGCTCCGCCAGATCACGCGCCAGCATCGCGCTGAACAGGGTGCCGACCAGCGCCTCCATCAGGCGTCCGGAATGACGTCCGCCCTTGAGGTTCTCGAACAGCACCAGCCCGAGCGCCGCCGTGCGCACCTGTTCGAAGCCGAGCAGCACGATCGCGCGCGAAACGGTGCGGATATTGCCGCCAAAGTTGCTGTAAAAGGGGGAGTTCGCCAGCCGAAGCAGCTTCTGCGTGGTGGCGTAGTCCTTCAGCACGGCATTCGACAGCTCGGCCACCGAGCGCTTCATGGTGTCGTCGGAACACTGGGTAATCTCGCGGATGTGGCTGGAGATGCCGGGGAAATCAGGCTTGCGCCGGATCCGCCGCAGGATGAAGTCCTGCGACCCGTCGCCCGTCTGGCCTTCGCCCTCGACGGCCACCACCAGCGCCTCGCGAAACTCGCGGGCCGATGCGAAACGCTCGGCGGGATCCGGGCGGGTGGCCCGGAGTACCAGGGCGTCGAAGCGTTCGTCGCCATTGCCGGTGCGACCGGAGGGTGGCTCCAGCGCCCCCGCCTGCATCGCCTGCCGGATCGCCGCGGGGCTATCACCGGCAAACGCGCGCTCGCCCGTCAGCATCTCGAAGAACAAGGCCCCCAGGGAGAACACGTCAGACCCTTCGGTCGCGGCCTCGTTCGCCAGCCGTTCCGGCGCCAGATAGTAGGGTGTATCCGGCAGGTGGCTCTCGCCGCGCGCGGCCACGTCGGGCAGCGCCATGCCCAGCCCGGTGATCCGCGCATGTCCCTCGGGGTTCACGGTCACGTTCGCCGGCTGCAGGGCCCCGTGCAGGATGCCCTGCTCGTGCGCCGCCGCCGCCGCATCCAGCAGCTCGCGCATCAGGGCCAGGGCGCGATCGATCGGCAAGGGTCCGCGCGCCAGGATCTGCTCCAGGGTCTCGCCCTCGACGTACTCGAACACCAGGTAGACGCCCTCGGCGTAGTCCCCCGCCTCGAAGATTGGAGCGATGTTCGGGTGTCGAAAGCGGCTTAACCGGCGGGCGTCTTCAAGCAATGCCTGGCGGGTCGAAGCGTCTGCCGCGACGTTGGTCAGCGTTCGAATCGCGACCTGCCGATCCAGCAGCGGATCGTGCGCGACATAAAGCCCGTCGCGGGCACTCGTACCCAACGTCCGCGTGATCCGGAAGCGTTCGATCTCGGGCACGGCCATGCGGTCAACCATCGGCCACCCCCCGATTCCCCATGCCCACGTTATCGACCCGAACGATTGTCAGCCCCACCATGTACGGATCCATCCGTCTTCTCCCTGTATTCAACGGGGCCCACCCCGGCCCCCACCGACCCTCCGAGGAGGGCCTCCATCTCAATCAGCTGGGTCGCGCGCGTGTTCCTTGAGGATGTCCAGCGGGATCACCGCCAAGGTCTCCTCGTGCGTCGCACGCAGGAAGACCCCGGGCGCCGCCCCCGCCCGGTAGGCCTCCAGCCAGCGCGCAGCGCACAGGCACCAGCGATCCCCGGCCTCCAGGCCGGGGAAGCCGAATTCCGGAACCGGCGTGATCAGATCATTCCCCCGTGCCAGGGAGAAATCGAGAAACTCGCGGGTGAGCTCGGCGCACACGGTATGCATGCCCTGGTCGTCGTAGCCGGTGGCACAACGGCCGTCGCGATAAAACCCGGTGACCGGTCCGCGACTGCAGGGCTCCAGGGCCCCGCCAAACACGTTCTTCGAGGGAAATGGCTGCATTGAGGGAATCTCCGTCTGCTATTCCTACAGGATAACGGAGACCCGGCCTCCCAACGCGAGCGTTTACTCCGTCCGCGGGAATTCAGTCGGCGTCCGGCCAGCCCCATTCGTCCAGAAACGCGCGCAGGTTCCCGGGCTGGTAGTCGACATCCTTCCGGTAGCGTTCCAGGGCACTCGGATGCACCTCGGTCGGGTGACCCGACAGGTACAACGGACGCCGATAGCGCCGTCGCAGGCGATAGATGTGCCGCCGCGAGCGGTGCAGCGACGCCAGCGGGTCGGGGCGCAGGTTATCCGGCAGATACCCCTCCACTTGCAGCCCGGCCATCCGGGCTTGCTCGATCATCCACGCCAGCGGGGCCTCTGACGCGAGACGCCCCTCGGCATCCGGGGCGTAGCCGCCGCCCACGTCGGCATGCACGCCACTGAACCACAGCTGCTTCAGATCCAGCCCCGGGCGCGGATCCCACAGGGTGGGCTCAAAGTCGGCTCGTGTCTCGTCGATCGCCATGGCATGGCGGGCGATGCGCACGTTGGGCCCCAGCTTGGTGTCGTAGAACTCGTCCGTACGATCGAACATTCCCAGCAGAGAGAATGGGATTCCCAACGCGCCGACCGTATCCCAGACGCCAACAAAGCGAATCTCCCGCGAGGGATGTGCATGTTTCGCGCGAAAGGTACGCGAGGCTTCGCCCTCGGGCGCATGGCTGGCGCCGGTGTTCTTGTAGTGCCGAAAGGCCTGCTCGATCAACCGTGCGTCGGGGCGCTTCAGGACCCCGCAGTTGTTGATCAAGCCGCACAGGCTGCGAACGGTGTACGCCCCGCGGCTGAAACCGAACAGGAATATCTCGCTGCCGGGGGCGTAGTTCTGCACGATGTAGCGATAGGCATCCTGGATGTTCTTGTGGATGCCACGCCCGGTCACGCCACCCGAGATCTTTGCGTAGTACGCCCCCACGCCCCAGTCGTAGTAGACCTGCTGCGGTTCGCCCATGGCATCGGCGGGCGCAATGGCCCGCGCCAGGCGCAGGACATTGGTCGGCACGTCCGACTCGACGTCCTCCTCCGGGCGATTCCAGGTTCCGTCCGCACAGATCACGATCCGTCGTGTCATTCGCTGGTCTCACATCCTTGTCGTCGGGGCGGTCCCGGCGATCATTCACCGCACGGCAGGCCGCCGTGTGATGCCCCTCTCAGGAACCGATCTCGATCCGGTGCACGCCCGGCCGGGCGTCATCCTTGCGCCGGGGGATGTCGATCTTCAGAACACCGTTCTTGAACCGCGCCTGGATGGCATCGATATCGGCGTCCCCGGGCAGGCTGAGGATACGGCGAAACTGTCCGTAGGCCCGCTCCACACGATGATAGCCCGCGTCATCTTCCTCGGTCTCCTAGGGAAACACATGATTCATGTACACGCTCGCGCTCGAGTCGCTTTTGCGTGCGAACAAGGCGCGGTGACTGCCGTGCAGTCATTCTGCACAAGGGAACCGCAACGCTGTGCGCGCGCCCGTTTTTGATCAACAACGGGCGGCCGAGCCCCTTCGGGGTTGGCACCCCAGGTTCCCCGATCCTGCGTTGCGCCGCTTACAGGTAGAACCACTACCTGTTGCACGACGCGCCTTGTCTCGGAAAACCTGGGGTGCCAACGCGAGCGTGTGCATGAAACAGTGTTTCCCTAGCGCTTCTCACCAGAGATGATCAGGTCGTCGCCGTCCACCGCCAGATCGACCGCGTCCTCCTCGATCCCCGGTACCTCGACGCTAATCCGGTAGGCCTTCCGACTCTCGGCGATATCCACACGGGGCTTGAGCAGCAGCGAGGCGGCGACATCACCCCCACCCCTGCCGAGGGCCGAGCCGAAGAAGTCCTCGAACATCCGGTCCATCTCGCGGTGCATGCGCAGCAAGGGGTCGGCGCCCTCGCGCCGAGCCGGCACGACCTCCGGACTCGCGGTCTCCTCGCGCTTGAACCAGTTCCACGGCTTGAGCTTTTGCAGGTCCATGGTAATCACCTCCGTTGCACATCCTGTCTACCAAGTTAACTAGGTCGCGGAGAGGGCCTTTTCAAGCCCTGCGAATCAGCCCCCCGAAAATCGGCTAGCCGCACCGGCTGACGCCGGGCGCCCCAGTTGCCGGGGCGCGCCTCGAAGACCCCGGGCAGCGACACCCCGCAGGCGTTGCAACAGCCATCGGCGGTCAGGTTCCAGTCCGAGAGTTCGTACCCGTCGCGGCCAATCACGCATTGCCCGCAGCCCGCGCACCAGGTGCTCTGGCCCTCCGTGTCATGCACATTGCCGGTGTACACGTGATGCAGACCCTGCTCGCGAGCGATGCGACGCGCCCGCTGCAGCGTCTCGATCGGCGTGCGCGGGTGTTCGGTCATCTTGAAATCCGGATGGAAGGCGGTGAAGTGCAGCGGCACATCCGGCCCCAGATGCTCCCGGACCCATTGCGCCATGGCGGTGATCTCCACATCGCTGTCGTTCTCTCCCGGGATCAGCAGCGTGGTGATCTCGACCCAGGTATCGGTCTCGTGCACCAGCCATTCCAGAGTGTCGAGTACCGGCTGCAGATGGGCCCCGGTCAGCTTGTGATAGAAGCGCTCGGTAAATGCCTTCAGGTCCACGTTCGCCGCATCCATCGCGGCAAAGAATTCGCCGCGCGCCTGCTCGGTGATGTAACCGGCCGTCACGGCCACCGTGCGGATATCCCGCGCGCGGCAGGCCGCCGCCACGTCGATGGCGTACTCGTGGAAGATCACCGGGTCGTTGTAGGTAAAGGCCACCGCGCGACAGTCCAGCGCCTCGGCCGCACGTGCAATGGTCTCGGGATCGGCGCGATCGGCCAGCGTGTCAATCTCGCGCGACTTGCTGATGTCCCAGTTCTGGCAGAACTTGCAGGCCAGGTTGCAGCCGGCCGTGCCGAACGACAGCACCGGACTGCCCGGGAGGAAGTGATTGAGCGGCTTCTTCTCGATCGGATCCACGCAGTACCCGGAGGAACGCCCATAGCTGGTCAGCACCACGGCGTCGTCGAGATTGGCGCGCACAAAGCATGCGCCGCGCTGTCCGGGCTTCAGCTTGCAGTAGCGCGGGCACAGATCGCACTGTACGCGGCCCTCCTCCAGGGCATGCCAATAGCGCGTGGCGACGGTGAATGCGTCGTGTTCGGGGATGTCGTTCATATCCAGTCCAGACCGTGATTCATGGTCTTGAATATGAGGGCACAACCCCAATATTCAACAACATAATGCTTGATGGAGCCCCTCAATGACGGCACAGCCCCGCATCCGCGAGCCCGCCATCGCGGGCCAGTTCTACCCGGCCGAGCCCGGGGAGCTGCGCGCCACGGTAACCCGCTTGCTCGATGCGGTCCCGCTCGTAGCGGACGCGGCGCCGCCCAAGGCCCTGATCGCGCCGCATGCCGGCTACCCGTACTCCGGCCCAGTGGCAGCCTCGGTCTATGCGCACACCCGCCCCTTGGCGGGGAAGATCCGGCGCGTCATCCTCTTGGGTCCATCGCATCGCGTGCCCTTCCGCGGCATCGCGACCACTACCGCAACGGCCTACCGCAGCCCGCTGGGAGACATCCCCGTGGACCACGAAGCCCTGGAAGCCATCGCGGACCTGCCCGGCGTCCAGCCACTGGACATCGCCCACGGACCGGAACACAGCCTGGAGGCCCACCTGCCGTTCCTGCAGGTGGCACTGGGGACATTCGAACTCGTCCCGCTGGTGGTCGGGGATGCCTCGTCCGAGCAGGTCGCGAGCGTGCTGGAACGGCTGTGGGGCGGCCCGGAGACCCTGATCGTCGTGAGTTCGGATCTCTCCCACTTCCACGACTATGCCACCGCGTGCCGCCTGGACACGGCCACCACCCGTGCCATCGAACAGCTGGACGAACACGCGCTGGGGCCGGAACAGGCCTGCGGCTGCCGGCCGCTGGCGGGCTTGTTGCGGCTCGCGCGGCAGCGCGGTCTCAGCATCACCACACTGGATCAGCGCAACTCCGGCGACACCGCCGGCCCGCGCGACCAGGTGGTCGGCTACGGTGCCTGGATGCTGCAATGACGCACGCCATCGACCTGCCCGCGCCGGCGCGCGAGCGCCTGCTGGAACTGGCCGCGGATGCCATCCGGCGGGCCGCGCACCAGGCCCCCGCCCGCCCCATTGCACTGGAACAGGAGCCCGACCCGCTACCCGACCCCGGCGCCAGCTTCGTCACCCTGAAGCAAGGCGATGCCCTGCGCGGCTGCATCGGCACGCTGGAGGCCCACCGTCCTCTGGCCGCGGACGTCCTGCACAACGCCCGCGCGGCGGCGCTCAATGACCCGCGCTTTCCGCCGCTGCGCACGTCGGAACTGGCCGGTCTCGCCTACTCGGTCACGCTGCTGACCGCGTCGCGACCCATGGAGGCCGCGCACCGCAAGGGCCTGCTGGATCAGCTACAACCGGGCCGGGACGGCCTGGTCCTCCAGGCCGGAGCGCGCCGCGCCACCTTCCTCCCTGCGGTCTGGGAACAACTGCCCGATCCCGAGACCTTCCTCGATGCCCTGCTCCACAAGGCCGGGCTGGCGCCAGGCGGCTGGCCCGACGGCCTGCAGGCCTGGCGCTACGGATCGTTGGAAGTTACCGGTGAACTTTGAACCGAGTGTGACGCTGTACCTGATCGTTGCCACGGTCGCGGTCTCCCTGCTCGCATGGCAGAACCCGCGCTGGTTGCAGGCGATGATCCATCATCCACCGTCGGTGCAGCGCGGCGAATACTGGCGCCTGGTGACCCACGGCTTCATCCATGCCGATGGCACCCATCTCGCGTTCAACATGATCACGCTGTTTTTCTTCGGCATGGCCATGGAGCGCGTGCTGGTGCCGGCGATCGGCATGGGCGGCTTCGTGCTGTTCTATCTGGCCGCCATCGTCCTCGCCAGCCTGCCAAGCCACCTGCGCCATCTGCGTGACCCGGGCTACCGCTCCCTGGGCGCTTCCGGCGCAGTCTCCGCGGTGCTGTTCGCCTACATCCTGTTGCAGCCGTGGTCGCTGTTGTTCGTGTTCTTTATCCCGGTCCCGGCCATCGTGTTTGCGGCGCTCTATGTCGGCTATTCGCTCTATGCCCAGCGCCAGAACCGCGACAACATCAACCACAGCGCCCACCTGTGGGGCGGCGCCTGGGGCATCGCTTTCATGCTGTGGCTGGAACCCGGCCTGCTGGCGCGGTTCTTCCAGGAACTGCTCTCGCCCCTCGGGTGACCCCGGTTACTTGTCGGGCGCCCCAGGCAGTTCTAGCCTCTGCGCACTTTCCTCCCCGACACCGCAGGATCCCGCCATGCAAGACGCCATCGCCACGCTCCCCAAGGTCGAGCTGCACCTGCACATCGAGGGCTCCCTGGAACCCGAGCTGATGTTCGCCCTGGCCGAGCGCAACGATGTCGATCTCCCGTATGCCTCGGTCGAGGAGGTTCGGGCCGCCTACCAGTTTCACGACCTGCAATCCTTCCTGGATATCTACTACGCCGGCGCCTGCGTCCTGCTGACCGAGCAGGATTTCTACGACCTGACCTGGGCGTACCTCGAACGCTGCCGGGACGACCACGTCCGCCACACCGAGATCTTCTTCGACCCGCAGACCCACACCGAACGCGGCGTGCCCTTTGCGACGGTCATCGACGGCATCCACCGCGCGCTGGCCGACGGCGAACGGGAACTCGGCATCACCAGCCGCTTGATTCTCTGCTTCCTGCGCCACCTGAGCGCCGAGGCCGCGATGGAGACCCTGGAGACCGCCCTGCCCTGGCGCGAGCACATCCACGCAGTCGGGCTGGACTCGGCGGAGCTGGGCAACCCGCCGGAGAAATTCCAGGCCGTGTTCGAGCGCGCGCGGGCCGAGGGATTCCCCGCCGTCGCGCACGCCGGCGAGGAGGGGCCACCGGACTACATCTGGCAGGCACTGGACCTGCTCAAGGTCGCGCGCATCGACCACGGCGTCCAGGCCGAGAAGGACCCCGACCTGATGCAGCGCCTGGCGCGGGAGCAGATCCCGCTGACCGTCTGCCCGCTGTCCAACATCAAGCTGTGCGTGTTCGAGCGCCTGGAACAACACAACCTGAAGCGCCTGATGGACGCGGGGCTATGCGTCACCATCAGCTCGGATGACCCGGCCTATTTCGGCGGCTACGTGGGGGAAAACTTCCGCGCCACGGCCGCGGCCCTGCAGCTGGACCTGGATGACCTGGAAAAACTGGCACGCAACGCCGTCGACGCCGCGTTCCTGGAGGCCAGCGCAAAACAGCGCCTGCATGACGAGATCGGCGACTGGCGGGCCCGGCACGCCGCCTGAAACGCGAGTGCGGGATTCCTACCCGGAGAAGCGCGTCGGACGGGCCGGAAGACGCCCCTTTGCCACCAGGCGCTCGATGCGGGTGAACACCTCTCCGCGGCCGAAGGGTTTCTTCATGAAGTCGTCGGAGCCGATGCGATCGAGGAAGAACTGCTCGACCGCGTCCTCGTTGCCGCTGATCATGATCACCGGCACCTTCGCGGTGGCGGGGTCCCGGCGCAGTTGACGCAGCATGGCAAACCCGGTCATCCCGGGCAGGAGGATATCCAGGAAGATCAGGTCCGGTGGATTCTCGCGCGCCAAAGCCAGCGCCTCCTCGGCATCGCCGACGCCAATCGGCTCCAGCTCGTTCTGCTTGAGCATGCTGGTGAGCAGCGCGACCACCGTGCGCGAATCATCCACCACCAGCACCCGCAGCCCGCGAGCGGCCTCCTGGCGTGCCTTTGTACGCCGCTCGCCGGCCTTGCCGAACCGCAGCAGACTCCCCATTCGCTGCATGTAGCTCATGCCGGACTCCTTTCCCCTGGCTGTAGTGTTTTGTCGCACGCCAGATGACCGCATTGTTCCCGTGCCCGTACGCCCTGTCCAGCGCGCCTTGACGGCCCGTTTGAAGCCCGGCGCGAAGACGCGCATTATCCGGATTTGCCTGCGGATCACTGAATGGAGTCAGGGCCCAGCATGACGGCAGACACCCTCCGACCGCCGGTCACGACCGCGCCCCGGCGAGACCGCCCAATGGACGGCCGGCCATGAAGATCCTGGTCGTCGACCACTCCCGTGTGTTCCGGGCGCTATGGAGCCGCATGGTCCTGGCCGCCGGCCACAAGCCGATCATGGCCGCAAGTGGTGCGGAGGGCCTCGCCCGCATCGAGGAAAACGACCTCGAGCTGGTCTGCGCCTCCATTACCCTGCCCGACATGAGCGGGATCGAGTTCTGCCGCCAGGCACGCGCCAAACCCGCCGGCCATGATCTGCCACTGATCCTGCTGACCACCAAGCAGGACCACGACATACGCCGCGCGGCCTTCGAGGCCGGCGCCACCGATCTCCACGACAAGACCAACATCCGTGACCTGTTCCACCAGGCCGCACGCTACGGCCGGCCGGTGGAACACGCCCACGAGGGGCATGTGCTGTATGTCGAGGACAGCCCCACCGTCGCCCGGGTGATGACTCGCATCCTCGAGGGCATGGGCCTGGAAGTAGCGCACTTTCGCAGCGCCTCCGCCGCCCTGAATGCCTTCGACGAGGGCACCTGGGATCTGGTCCTGAGCGATATCCTGGTCGAGGGCGACATCAGCGGCATGGGGTTGGTCAGCCGCCTGCGCCACCGCTTCCCCGACAAGACCAGCCTGCCGATCGTCGCGATGTCCGGCCTCGACGACCCAAACCGACGCGCCGAGCTCTTCCGCCTGGGGGTCAACGACTTCGTGACCAAGCCGGTGCTGGAAGACGAGGTCCGCGCCCGCATCGGCAACCTCCTGGCGAACAAGCGCCTGCTCGAGGAAGTCCAGAGCCAGCGCCAGAAACTTTACGACATGGCGATGATCGATCCCCTCACCGGCCTGCGCAATCGCAATGTCCTGGCCGAATGCGCTGCACGCTTCTTCACCGAAGCCAACCAGAAGGACATGGCCCTCAGCCTGATCCTGCTGGATATCGACCATTTCAAGCAGATCAACGACAGCCACGGCCATCTGGTGGGCGACGAGGTCCTGGTTGGCATCGGCGAACTACTGCGCACTACCGGGCGCGAGGTCGATGTCGCCCTGCGCTTCGGCGGCGAGGAATTCCTGTTGGTCCTGCCCGAGTGCGACCTGTTTGATGCCCATACCCGTGCCGAGGAGCTGCGCCAGCAACTGCGCGAACTCAAGCCCGCCGGACTGACCATTACCGCCAGCTTCGGCGTGACCAGTCGTCCCTGCGGTCGCGAGATCGACATGAACGACCTCTTCCGGGTCGCCGACCAGGCCGTCTACCAGGCGAAGAGCGAGGGGCGTGACTGCGTCGTCTCGCGCACCCTGGATGCTGGAGCCGAATCCGACTTCCGGGACACCCGTACCGCCGACGACTCGCCCGGGCCGGGGCAACCGACCCCGGAACCGTCTGTCTGAGACGCGGACCAGGCCCGCCACTCAGCCCTGAATACGCCAGCTGCCGTCCGGCTGCCGACAGGCGGTCCCGTACACCTGCTCGGTCTGGCCTCCGATCACCGCGTCGATGGTGTATTCGCGACACGGGCCGGCGGTGGTCTCGTAGGTCCGCGTCGGCACCACGGTGTACTGGTTGCCGCTGTCGGGGTTAACCCACCGCGAGGGCACACCCGTCCGCACACTCTCCAGGGTCTGGGCCGTCTTCAACCGGTCGACCTCGTCCATGGACTGGCCCACCGAGCCACCGATCGCCGCGCCCGCGAGGGTGCCGGCGATGATCGCCGCGGTCCGGCCACGCCCGGAGCCGACCTGCGAGCCAAGCACGCCCCCCAGCACGCCGCCGATCACCATCCCGGCCTGTTCCTGCGACCCCTGATAGGTCGCACAGCCGCCGAGACCCAGGACCGCCGCCAGGACCATCGCGAAAGAAACATTGCGCCACATGAGCATTCCTCCACCGGCGACCCGTATCCGAACCCGTGGGGGACCGGGACCCGTGCCGGCTCTGGCGTCCCCCAGACCGGAGTATAGGCCACCCGGGGCCCACCGCTCCGGCGCCCGGAAAGCCAGGCCGGGCGGTCAGCCGGGCGGCTTCGGCGGACCGGACGCGGCGCCCTTCGGCTCCGGCTTCGACGCATTGATCGCGCGCTGGAAGACCCAGCTCTTGATCTCGCGGATCTGCTCTACCATGGTCCGCGACAGCGGTACCGTGTTGATGACATTGCGGATCACGTCGCGCTGGTTGAACACCCGCCCCTCCTGGTAGGCGTCGATCCGCGCCGACTTCACCGCCTGCTCGATCTCGGCCCCGCTCCAGTCCTCGGTGCTGGCCGCCATGTAGTTCAGGTTGAAGTCCTCCAGGTTACCGCCGTGACGCTGGACGTGAATGCGCAGGATTTCCTTGCGCTCCTCCACGCTCGGCAGGTCGAGGAAGAACAGCTGGTCAAAGCGCCCCTTGCGCATCAGCTCGGCCGGGAGCTGCTGGATGCGGTTCGCGGTCGCCGCCACGAACACCCGGGGCGACTTCTCCTGCAGCCAGGTGAGAAAGCTGGAGAAGATGTTTACATTGCCAGCGCTGCCCGCAGCGTGACTGTCGAAACCGAAGGCGTTCTCCAGCTCGTCCACCCACAGCACCATCGGCGCGATCTCCTCGGCGATCCGGGTGGCCCGGGCAAAGGCGTATTCCGGGGTACCGAAACTGCCGGACAGCACCAGGCTCATGTCCAGCCGTACCAGCGGCAGGTTCCAGGCGGTAGCGATCGCCTTGGCGGCCATGCTCTTGCCGCAGCCGCTCACCCCCATGAACAGCACCCCGGCCGGCAGCGGGACGTTGTCATTCCAGGCCTTCTCGGTGAACAGGTCGGCGCGTGTGCGCACCCATTCCTTCAGATTATCCAGACCGCCGATATCCTCCAGCGAGCGCTGTGGTGGATAGAACTCGAGGCAGCTCTCCTTGCGCAGGATCTGGCCCTTCTCCTCCTGGATCTCGGCCAGCATGTCGGCCTCGGCCATCGGCTTGCCGCGGAACAGCCGCGCACTCAGATGCCCGACCTCGTTGAGCGACAGGCCGCGCATTCCCGCCGCCACCCGGAACAACTGCTCGCGCGGGACCGCCTCGGCGCCGCGGGTGTGTTCGAGCTGCTCCAGCACCTCGGCCTCGGATGGCAGCTCCACCTCGACCAGGAAGACCTCCTTTTTCAGGATCTCCGGCAGCTTCAGCAACGGGCAGCTGAGGAACACCACGTTGCGTCCCTTCTTCAGCTGGTAGTACAGGTCGCGCACTCCGCGCACCAGCGCCGGGTTGTCATCGAACCACATGGGCAGATCCTTCAGCAGGACCATGCGCGGGGCATCCGTCTCGCCGGCCGCCACCCGCGCCACTGCCGCTACCGGGTCCGTCGTCGGTGCATTCGGGTCGTCGTGCTCGCCAAACCCGTGACTCGCCGACCAGACCTCCAGGTGGCCGTCTTCGCCGTAGAATGAGCGTGCGACCGAACGCAGCAGCCTCTCCATGCGGTCTTCGTCCCAGCCGAGAAGGTAGAACACCGGATAGTGCGACTTGAGCCCGCGCAGGATCTTGTGTGCCGTCTGATTCTCCAGCTTCTTGCTCAATGCGCGTCTCCTCCCCGGGTGCCTGAGCCGAGTGTACCGATCCGCGGCACCGATGCGACCTGCCCACCGAACCTTGTGATTGCGCATCCGCTACTCTGACCGCATCACGCCGGACGCTCCCCGGAGGCCCCGCTCCATGACGCACCCCCGCCCCCGACCCAACGGGTGTTCCCGCGCCAACATCGGGCGCGGCCTGCTGGTGCTACTGATCGCACTGGGCATCGGCATCGCGCTGTGGGTCGGCGATCCGGTCCGCCTGCTGGCCTGGGGCGATGCCGTCGCGGGCGGCCCCTGGGCCACGGCAGGGCTGGTGCTCCTGATGGCCCTGATGCTGACCTTTGCTCTGCCCGGCACGCTCATCCTCTGGTTGATCGCCCCGTTCCATCCGCCCCTGTTAGCAATCGGTCTGCTCCTCGCAGGTAGCGTCAGTGGTGCCTGGGGTGCGTACCGCGTGTCCGCCCGCCTGGCGCGCCATACCGATCAAGAACGCCGCGAAGACGCCTGGCTGGCCGATTTCCTGCACCGCCACAGTGGCCTCGCCACGCAGATCGCGCTGCGGGTGCTCCCCGGCTTTCCCCATTCGATGGTGAACTACGCCGCCGGCGCGCTGGGCCTTCCACTTGGCCGTTTCCTGCTGGCAGCCGTGCTCGGGCTCGCCGTCAAGTGGAGCGTGTACGCCACCGCCATCCACGGGACCACCGACGCCCTTGCGAGCGGCAAGGCCCTGCAACCGCAAACCCTCCTGCCCCTGTTCGTGCTGGCGATGCTGTTGTTACTGGGGGCCGCGCTGCGCCACCGGATTCAGCGCCGCCACTCACGGCGCATTGAGACCGACGAATGACACCGCGGATGGCGCTGACCCGCCCGTCAAACCGAGAACGGCTTCCCGGAGTCTACCCAGCCAGCCTGTGACCACCCGTCAGGTTGGTTACACTGTTGCGCACCATTCAAGCCCGGCCACCGCGTGACCCACGATACTGCCCCGCAGCAACATTCGGACATCGGCGACGTCAACCAGCGCTTCTACGATGGCTTGTGGGCGGACACGCGTCTGGTGCACCCGGAGCGCTTCAACACCTGGGGCCTGGTATCCAGCCTGGCCGAATCGCATACCCGCCGGCTCGAAGTAGGGCCCGGCATGCGCCCGCGCCTGCCGATCGCCGGCACCCACTTTGTCGATATCAGCCCACCGGCCCTGGCCGCACTGGAAAGCGCGGGCGGCATCACCCACACCGCCCCCATCTCCGCCCTGCCCTATGCCGACCAGAGCTTCGATCTGGTGTGCGCACTGGATATCGTCGAGCACGTGGAAGACGACGAGGCGGCCCTGGCCGAGCTCTCGCGGGTGGCGGCGCCCGGGGCGCGGGTACTGCTCTCCACCCCGCTACACCCGGAGTACTGGACGCCGTTCGACGACATCGTCGGCCACTACAGACGCTATGAACCGGCCAAGCTGATGCAACTGCTGGAACGCCACCACCTGCGAATCGAGCAAAGCGCGATCTTCGGCATGAAGCCCAAATCCTCGCGCCTCAATGACCTCGGCATGTGGTTCCTGCAACGTCATCGGCCGGTCGCGATGAAGGTCTACAACCGCTTCCTGATGCCCCTGGGACTGCGCCTGCAAAAGCCCCTCGAATTGACCCCCGGCATGGTCGCCACCGACGGCGTCGAAGAGGTCTTTCTGGTCTGCCGTCGCGCCTCCTGAAGCAACACGCCCCCGGCTGCCCCTACACGACCCGGGTCGGTGGCAACTCAAAACCCCGCTCCGCACCGGGCCTGCTTGATGGAAACCCTCGTCCGGGCGTACTGTCTATGCAGGCAAGACTCCCGAGAGACCATCCAATGCTCGACCTGCTGCGTTCACGTTCCACCTACAGCGATCAGCGCTTCCAGTTTTCCCTGCTGGTGCTGGCCACCGGCTTCGTGCTGACCCTGCAAAACCCGCAGGCGCAGGAATCCGCCGCGGAACTGTTCTCCAAGGTGGAGTTCCCGAATTTCGCCCAGGTCCAGGACATGCGTCCGCAGCTGCCGCCACCGTGGATGGAAGGCGATCAGCTGGTGAGCGAAGACAGCGAGTCGGTCCCGGTCGTCACCCTGCTTGAGCGCGAAGACGCCCGCTCCGCCGATCCGCGCGAACGCCCGACGCGCGCCGCCGGCGCAGAATAACCCCGGCGGGGGTAATCAGAGCCCCGCCGCGCAGACCCGGTTGCGTCCCTCGCGCTTGGCGCGGTAAAGCTGCCGGTCCGCCTCCCCCAGAAGATCCTCCGGCGCCACGGATCGCCCCCCGTCGACCGCGGATACCCCGAGACTGACCGTCACCGCATCCGTCACATTATCCGGGTGGCCCAGCTGCAACGACTCGACCTTGCGGCGCACCCGCTCGGCGACCGCCCGCGCACCCTCCAGCGTGGTGTCCGGCAGGATGCAGGCAAACTCCTCGCCGCCATAACGCGCCACCAGATCAGTGGGCCGGTGTGCCGCGGCGCGCAATACCTCAGCGACCTGGCGCAGGCAGTCATCCCCACGCTGGTGGCCAAAGCGGTCGTTGTACGGCTTGAAGTGGTCAATATCGATCATCAACAGCGCAAGGTTCACCTCGCGCCGCGAACCGCACTCGCGCTCAAGCACGGCATCGAATTCGCGCCGGTTGGCGAGGCCGGTCAGGCCATCTACCCGCGCCTGGCGTGCCAGCTCCGCCTCCACCTCCTTGCGCGCGAAGGTGCCGGCGATGATATCGGCTACCACCTGCAGCACGGCGATCTGTTCGGAGCTCCACTCGTAGTGCCGGGCCACCGAATCAAGGCCCAAAAGCCCGAAGGCCTTCTGATCACTGATCAACGGGATGAGCAACAGGGACTCGATATCCTGGCGCCGGAACTCGGCCTGCTCCACCACCGCAGCCTCGGGGAGGGCGCCCACATCGGGGACGTGCACCGGGTGTCCCTGCCGAATCTGGCGGGTCACCCAACCATGCGCCTCCATGGGTATCCCTTGCATCTCGTCGAGGAAGGGGGTGACCCCGGGCGCGCACCACTCGCTCACCAGGTCCATCGTCTCATGGTCCGGGCGAAAACAGATCACGTAGGCTCGCCCCATCCGGAAGAACTCGCCCAGACGTTGCAGGGCCTGCACAACGGCCGCGTCCACCGCGTCCGCCGACAGGTCCGCAAACTGCGCGGAGATCGCCGACACCACCTCCTGCAACCGGTACTGGTGCTGTGCCCTGAGTTCCAGTTGCTTGCGCTCGGTGATGTCCTCGCCCATCACGCTGGCCCCAAGCAGCGTGCCCTCGGCATCGAAAAACCGCTGGGCATACCAGGACAGCGTGCGCTGTTCGCCACTGCGGGTGCGGATGGTGGACTCCAGACCCGCGATCTCGCGGCCGTCGTGAATGATGGCCTTCCCCTCGGCGTAGACCGCCGCGCGATAGTCCGAGTCGGGGAAAAGCCATTCCCAGATACTCGCGTGCCCCACGACTTCCTCGCGGCTATAGCCAGTGATCCGTTCCGCCGCCCGATTCCACAGCGTCACCCGCCCCTCGGGATCCAGGGTATTCACCCAGACCGGGGCGTATTCAATGATCTGTGAATGGAAACACCCGGAAGGGTCTGCCGCCATGATGATCCTCGCAACGGGAAACAATCGGCGCGTGGCGCAACGCCGCCCGGCGAACATGCGCAATCCCGTTCGCCCATCCCAATGAGGTTAGCAACATTCCCCGGCCTTCGCGTCAGAAAAGCCGGGCGTTTGTTAGGCTGCCGTTGCATTCCCTGACGAGACGCTGATTCGCATGACCAAACCCTTCAAGGCCCTGCTCCTGGAACAGCAGCCCGACGGCCCGGTGGCCACGATCCGGACACTCACCCTCGACGACCTGCCCGCGGGCGAAGTCCTGCTCCAGGTTCACTATTCGGGACTCAACTACAAGGACGGCATGATCCTGCAGGGGCGGGGCAACCTGGTGCGGGATTATCCCCACGTGCCGGGCATCGACCTGGCCGGGACCGTGCTCGAATCGGCGGACCCGCGCTACCGCCCGGGCGATCCCGTCGTGCTGACCGGCTACCGTGTCGGCGAGGCCCACTGGGGCGGTTACGCCCAGCGCGCATGCGTCCGCGGCGACTGGCTGATCGCTCAGCCGTCCGGATACAGCGCGCGCCAGGCGATGGCCGCGGGCACTGCCGGCTTTACCGCCATGCTGGCGGTGCAGGCCCTGGAAGACCACGGATTGCAGCCGAACACCGGCGAGGTACTGGTCACCGGTGCCTCCGGCGGCGTGGGCAGCATCGCCGTGCGGCTCCTGGCACGCCTGGGCTACACGGTCACCGCCGTAACCGGACGCCCGGAGAACGCCAACTACCTGCACCAACTGGGCGCCAGCACCATCGTGGCTCGCGAGGCGCTGGCCGACGCGCCGGCCAAGCCGCTGCTGGGCGAACGCTGGGCCAGCTGTGTGGACACGGTCGGCGGCGACATGCTGGCCCATGTACTGGCCGGGATGGCGTACGGACGTTCGGTGGCCGCCTGTGGCCTGGCCGGCGGCGCGCAGCTCCAGACCACGGTCCTGCCGTTCCTGCTGCGCGGCATCAACCTGCTGGGGATCGACTCGGTCCTGTGCCCCGCCGAGCGGCGGCGGGGCACCTGGGAGCGCCTGGCGGCGCTGCTCCCCGGGGCCGATCTCGACGCCATCACCAGCGAGATCGGCCTGGAAGACCTGCCGGACTACGGCGAGTCGATCCTGAAGGGCCAGATCCGCGGCCGTACAGTAGTCCGGCTGGACTAGTGGGCCATGCGGTTAATAAGGTAACGCTCAGAGCCACTGTGCTGGCGCGAATCAAGGCGCGTTTCGCAGGGAATGGCAGCGTCCTTGCCAAGAAACGCAACGCCGAGTCGCGCCAGCACAGTGACTCCCGAAGGGCCGTCGCACAAGCGCCGTGGGCTGCGTTCCGCTCGCTTGAATGGGCGAAGGCCAGTCCTGCGCTTGCGCGCCTTGCCCACAACACTTGTGCGACGGCTGAGCGTTACCTTATTAACCGCATGGCCCACCAGCCCCGTCGAACGCGAACCGACTATGCTGGGCATACCACCCTGGAGGCGCCCGTGACCGAACTCGAAGCCCGTCTAAAGCACATCCGTGACCGTCTGGCCGAGCTGGAGGCCATGGCCCGCGAGGACACCACAGAGGCCGCCCACCGGGTCACGGCCGAGTTGACCCGGGAGCTCAACCAGGCAATCGAGGACACCGCCGACAGGACCGATGGTACCCACACGCCTGCGGCCAGCGAGCCACGTGCCCCCCGCGACCCGGTCGAAAAATGCCCGCGCTGCACCCTGCGCAGCTTCACCTTCCAGGACGGTACGATCCGGGAACGTGCGAACCAGCCGGGGCATTTCGAGGCGCAATACCACTGCATGAGCTGCGGCCACGAGGCCTGGCGCGAACTGGGCAGCCGCTGATTGATCACCGTCGGCACCCGACGATGCTGACGACCGCGACGAAGCCACCTTTGCCCGGCTAAACCTGGCTCTGGGTCCAGCGCACGATATCCGCCGCCCCCATCGCGCCCGCCTGGCGCGCCACTTCGCGTCCGCCGCGCAACAGCGCCAGGGTCGGGATACTGCGGATCGCAAACCGCCGGCCCAGCTCCGGCTCCGCCTCGGTATTCACCTTCGCCAGCCGCACGGTCGGCTCGAGGTCCGCCGCGGCCAGGCGGAACTGCGGGGCCATCATCTTGCAGGGGCCGCACCACGGCGCCCAGAAGTCCACCAACAGCGGGATATCGTTGCGCTCGAGGTGGCGGAGGAAGTTCGTGGCGGTCAGTTCCAGCGGCTCCTGGCCGAACAACGACCGATGACACTGGCCACACTTCGGGCCGGCACCCAGCCGTGTCGCAGGGATTCGATTCACCGCGTCACAATGCGGACAGACCACGTGCAGGGCTTCACTCACGGCAGCACCTCGTTCCAGGCAGAAGAAGAAAAGGCCAGCACCCTGATCTTACTCCGCGAGCGCGTGCATGGATCCATCAGGCCGCTGGGGAAACACTGATCAATGTACACGCCCGCGTTGGCACCCCAGGTTTTCCGAGACCAGGCGCGGTGCGCAGCCGGTAGTGGTTCTACCGGCAAGGGCCGCAACGCAGGATCGGGGAACCTGGGGTGCCAACCCCACAAGCCATTAAAAGCAGGGGCTCGGCCGCCCGTTGTTGATCAAAAACGGGCGTGGGAACGGCGTTGCGGCTCCCTTGTGCAGAATGGCTGCACGGCAGTCACCGCGCCTTGTTCGCACGCAAAAGCGACTCGAGCGCGAGCGCGTACATTAATCAGTGTTTCCCTGGATGCCGGGCGAGAAAATGTGCGGTGCGTTCCACCGCGCGGCGTTCGTTGCGGTCGTTCCAAGCTTGCCCGACCAGCTTGCGCATGGTGCCCTCGATGGTCCGCGTCACCAGCAGGTTGCTCAGCATCCGCGCGACATTCGGCAGGTCACGCGGAAACGCCCGCAGTGCCATGGAAAAGCCGATGTCGTCATACAGCACGTAGTGCCAGAACCCCGGCGGGATATAGAGCACGTCCCCGTGGTGCAATTCGGCCAGGTGGCCCCGCACATGCCGCAGCGCCGGATGGCGCTGGTAGTCGGGATCCTCGAAGTCCACCGAGGCCAGCGCACTGAACGAGAAAGGCACGTGATACATGTACGGCGTGTACTCGGGAGCGACCAGCAGTACGCGTTTCGGCCCGCCAAAGTGGCACAACAGGATATCCGGGCGGTCGATGTCGAAGTGCATCTGCACGCGCGCGTCCTTGCCGCCCATGAACAGCACGGGCAGCTTGCGGAACAGTCGCAAACCGATGTCGGGAAACTCGAAGTCGCGCGCCAGCGTCGGCCGGGCGGCAAACAGGTTGAAGAAGAACAGGCGCAGATCGCGCTCGCCCCCTTCCAGAAGGTCCAGATACTCCGCCAGCGGCATGTGCAGGGACGCGGCGTGCTGATGCTCGTTGTCGCGCGCGGGCCGGCTGTCGTACAGCGGCACCACGGCATCCCCGGCGACCTCGCGAAAATAGTCGGGTGTCCAGCGCTCCCGTGCCGGCCACTCCCGGGTCAGCTCCTCCAGGATCACCGGTTGCGCGACCGCCTTGTACTGCCGCAGGAACGTGTCCGGTTCGACAAGCCCGACCCGCTCTACCGGCGTAGTCTCGATCATTTCCGCTCCCGTTTCCTCGCTCGGGGAAGCCCGTCAGCCTACCAAGCCCGCCCGCAGCGCGCGATGCTGCGCTGCGGCAACAGCCAGGCAGACAGCAGATGCGTGAGCCACCACACCCCGGAACATACCGCCATGACCACCGCCAGCCATGCAACAGGGTGCATCCACTCCTGCACCTGCCCACCCGGACCCAGCACCCAGTTCACGTTGTTGTCGACATCCGCGAGCGCGAAGGTCAGCAACAGGATGACCCAGCCCAGCACCACCATGTAACGCCAGGCACGGGGGTCATACCCGAGACGCCAGACCATCCAGATCAGCACGAACGGAAGCGGCAGGTGGTAAAGCGACAGCAGGCGCACAAACAGCGGGATCTCGGGGTTGAACATGTAGTGCACAACCCCCAGCGGGGCCCAGCCCCAGACCGCCATGCTCAGCAGGAAATCCAGCACCCAGCCCAGCTCCAGAAGCACGACGGCCACCAGCATCATGCTCGCGATCCGGCGACTCTCCAGCCAGGCCGCCAACAGCCCGCCCAGTAACGCCACGTTGGAAAACCAGAGGAAATTGAACCAGCCGTGCACCACGGCATACACCGGAACCAGCACCAGCACGAAGGCGAGATAGCCCCACTTGAAGCCGCGCGGGACCCTCTCGCCACTCCCTGTTCTGACCCGCATGCGCGCCCCTCTGCTTGCCCGTCAGTGCATTCGGGCTCAGGGTAGCAGCATGACACCCACACGCCCCGGAAGCGCATCGCCCCATGAGACGGCTGTCGTTCCTTTTTCTCGCCCTGTTCCTGGCCACCGCCCCGGTCGCACTGGCTGCAGACACCGCTGAACCGCCCGCCCCCACCATTGGCCTGGCGCTGGGCTCGGGCGGGGCCGGAGGGCTGGCGCATATCGCCATGCTGCAGGTATTCGACGACCGGGGGGTCCTGCCCGACCGCATCACCGGCACCAGCATCGGCGCCGTGATCGGCGGGCTGTACGCCGCGGGGCTCGATGCCGACGAGATCTTCGATCTGTTCGACGACTTTTCCGGATCCGAGCTCGATGCCCTGACCGGGCTGGCGCGCTCCGAGATCAAGCTGCTGGACCTTGTCCCCCTGCGCCTGGGCCGCAATGCCCTGTTCGATTCGGGCGAGTTCCTGCGTTTCCTCGCCGAGCACACCGAGGCGCGCGACTTCGACGACCTGCGCATCCCCTTCGCCGTGGTCGCCACCGACTTTCGCACCGGCGAGAGCGTGGTGATCGACCAGGGCGACCTGTTCCTGGCGATCGAGGCAAGCATGGCAGTGCCCGGCCTGTTCGAACCGGTCCGGCGCGACGACTGCCAGATCCTGATCGACGGCGGGGCCTCCAATCCACTGCCCTATGATTTGCTGCAGGGCGAATACGATTACGTGATCGCCGTGGACGTATCCGGCAATGGCTCGCCGAACGCCACCGAGGACATCGGCATCACCGACCTGCTGTTCAAGAGCTTCAGCATCATGCAGGGCTCCATCATCCGCCACATGACCCGCCTCGACCCGCCGGATCTCTACCTGGTACCGGATACCGGAGGCATCCGGTTGCTGCACTTCAACCGGATCGACGAGATCCTGGAGAAGGCGGAGCCCGCCGCCGGGGAACTCCGCGACCAGCTCGATACCTGGGGCATCCAGCCCCCGGCCCCCAGCCGGTAACCCGTGCCCAGAAGCCCGGTTCCATGCCCTATACTCGCGGCATCCACCGTAACGGACGCGGTGCCAAGGGAAGCCAGCAAGAACCGTGACCAGCGATAACCCCGATCCCCGGCCAGACGCAATAGATCCGCCCCCGGGAACCGGCGACGGACGCCATGAACTGTGGTTTACCCGACGCGATGATCAGGTATGCGGGCCCTACCCTCAGCGCTCGATCGGGCGCTTCCTGATCCTGGGCCGGCTGCGCCCGGATGACCAGGTCAGCCGCGACCGCGAGACCTGGTGGCGTATCGACCAACGCCCTCACCTGATCCCCGAAGAGTTGCAGAACGCCCACACCCCGGAGGGCCGCGAACGCCTGGAGCAGGCCCGCCTGCGCGAGGACGAACGCCGGCGGGAACGGCGCGACGACAACCCGCCCGCCGAGATCCGCGAGCGCCGCAAGGGGGACCGCCGTTGTCCCGAATCGCCCGCGACGATCGCCCATCGCCAACAATGGGCCGAGATCCTGGAACGGCCGGCGCCACCCTGGAGTGAGTGGGTCCGCGGTCCACGGCCCTGGATCGCGGGTGGCCTTGCAGTCACCCTCGCCGTCGGCCTGCTGCTCGCCTTCGGGATTGCCTTCGAGCGTGACTCCGGGCCCAACTGCGAACAGGCCGCGGGGCCCGGGGTCAACTGGAACTACTGTGACAAGGCCGGCGCCGACCTGCGCAATGCCGACCTGACGGGCGCGTCACTTCACAGCACCCGCCTGGCCGGGGCGCGCCTGCATGGTGCACGGCTGACCGACGCGGATCTGCGTTTCGCGGACCTCGCCCTGGCCGGACTAGAGGGCGCGAATCTGGCTGGAACCAACCTGACCGGCGCGGACCTGATCCAGGCTCGCCTGGTCGACGCCAACCTCGAGAATGCCAATCTCGCCCACGCCAACCTGACCGATGCCGACCTCTCCGGTGCCCAGCTGGACGCTGCTTACCTAAGCCGCAGCATCTGGACCGACGGCCGCATCTGCGCCCGTGACTCAGTCGGGAGCTGCGACTGACCCGCGGGCGCGCCCTCCACGTGCCACGCCCGGATCCGGATCAATTCCCAGCTCCTCCGCCACCTCCGCCCAGTACGGCTCAGCCTCGCAGGAACAGCAGTCGCACCAGACGGTGACACCGTCATGCATGCTGATCCGGCTGCGCACGGCCTGCGGCATTCGCGTTCCGGATGTTTCGTGCGACGTCGTCGCGCCCCCATCTCCGCCCTCTTCCCGATCCTGGTTCATGGCCACACCTCCCGACGCGGACTCCTCATTCTGACCATAGACGGTGCCGAATCTCCGTGACATTACGGGTACCGGCCTGAGGTCCGCCCCGTGCTACGCTCGATCCGTTCGATTCCAGCCCCTGGTGAATATGATCACCCGACGCGACAAGGTCCTGCTCTCGGTCTCCGCCGCGACCCTGCTCGGCATCCTGCTGCCGCTCGCCGCCCTGGGCTGGTTCCTGTGGCAGGAATCCGTGGTCGCCGAGGAGAAGCGCCTGGCCGAACTCTCCCAGCGTCTGGGCGAACAGACCGAAGCCGCGCTGGTGGACGCCCGCGAACTGCTGGACAGCCTCAACCAACTGGACCAGGAACCCTGCTCCCCGGAGCACCTGGAACGCCTTCAGGACGCGGCCATCGCACGGCCTCATGTGCGTGCCATCGGGTACTGGCGCGCGGCCGAACGCCAGTGCGGTGCGGGGTTTGTCCAGGGCGAGGCCCTCACGCCACCGCGCGCCAGCCGCATCTACAACACCGGCGTGGTCGCCTGGTGGCCGAGCGCGGACACCGCCGTGGGCGGTGTGGAGCTGTTTCTGATGCGCTTCGGCCAGCATGATGTCGCGATCGACCCACGCCTGTTGATCAGTCCGGGCCTGCTGGACAAGCAACGGGTCGGCCTGTGGGTCGAAGGCCTTCCCATGAGCCGCTATCCCGCTGACGCCGACCTGCCATCACCCGACATCACCCCCATTGGCCTGAGCGTCGACCGCGCCCAGGGGCGCATCGTCAGCCGCTTCTCGCTGGACACGCTCTTCCCGGTCGACATCATTGCCGCGCAGCCGCTGGCGGCCTTCTGGGATCGCTACCTTTCCACCCTGATCGTGGCGGGCATCTTCGGGCTGCTCTTGGTGACCCTCTGGCTACTCCTGGTCCTGCATTACCTGCGCCGCCACCTGAGCCTGGCCAGCGAGCTGCGCGAGGCCATTGCCAACGAGCGCCTGAGTGTCGAGTACCAGCCCATCGTCGACCTCGCGGACGGCCGTTGCCGGGGTGCCGAGGCCCTGGCCCGCTGGCATCGCGAGGGCGACGAGACCATCCGCCCGGATGTCTTTGTGCCGCTCGCGGAGGACACCGGGCAGGCCACCGATCTGACCCTGGCGATCCTGCGCGCGATCCTCCGCGATCTGGGCGACAACCTGCGGGCGCATCCCGAGCAGGCCATCAACCTCAACATTACCGGCCACGACCTGGCGTCGGACCGCTTCGGGGATGCGCTGCGCAAGGCCCTGCGCGAGGCAGGTGTCGCACCCTCCGCAATCAAGCTGGAGCTGACCGAACGCTCCCTGCTCAACGAAGACGCCATACGCGCCCGCCTGCGGGAACTGCGTCGGCGCGGCCACCGCATCGCCATCGACGACTTTGGCACAGGATATTCAAGCCTTTCCTACCTGGAACGTTTCGAACTCGATACACTAAAAATCGACAAGTCCTTTGCCGATGCCATCGCCCACGAAGCGGTGACCAGCCATGTCATCGGCCACATCATCGAGATGGCCCGCTCGCTCAATCTGCAGATCGTCGCCGAGGGCATCGAATCGGCCCACCAGGTCGAATGGTTGCGCGCGCAGGGCGTGGAAGGCGGACAGGGCTACCACTTCAGCCGTCCCCTGTCCGCCGAGGCCTTCCTCGACTGGTGCAGCCAACACTGAGGAGACCATGTTCCAATCTTCGAACACCCGTCGCTCGGGCCGCATCCTGGCGCTCCCCCTGTTACTGTCCGCAATGGCCTCGGGCTGCGCCCTGTTGCCGGTGGAGCAGGATGCACCGACTCCCACCGGCGACCGCCCCGCCTCCGAACCCGCGGCGCCGGAAACCGATACGGCGCCACCCGCAGGCACCGATAGCCAGCCCGAAACGGATACGGATACGGATACGGATACGGCCGCAGATACGGATACCGAGACGGAGACGGAAACCCGCTCGACGGAACCCACCGAACCGTCACTGGGCCTGCACATCGCCCGCTCGTCCAGTGCCGAAAGCGAACGACGCGTCTTGCTGAGGGAACAGGGTCACGAAACCCTGGACCCCGGCCGCCTGGGCTACTACATGGACGTCCTGGGGGCCCGCCTGCGCCAGGAGTTGTCCGGACAGCCCAGCGCGATCGATCATCAGGATTCGGGTATCCGCGTGACCCTGCCGGAAGGTGCGGACCAGGCCCGCGCACTGGATACCATCGGCCGGCTGCTCGACGAGTTTGGTGCCAGCCTGGTGACCGTCATCGCGCATGGACACGGCATGGACGCGTCCGACACCTCATCGGAGGGCACGGAGGCAGATGCGATGGCCGCGGGCCGCCGCCTGGAGAACGCCGGGGTCGCCCCCGAACGCCTGGTCCTGCGCGTCTTCGGCACCACCACCCCGGCCGGGAACCTCGGCAGCGAGGCGTTCTCCCCGCAGATCGAGCTGCGGATCCAGCCCCTCGCCGCCAGCTGATCAATCCAACCACCACGCAATACCGCCTGTGCGCCCCAAAGAAGGACTCGATTCGCCATGAACGCGACCGCAGCCGACGAGGCGGAGAACGCAGGGACGGCCCCGGGACCGGGCATCGAATCGCCCACCACGCACCCCGAGATGGAACCGGACAGCACCGTCTATCGCACGCTGCTGGAATCCACCCGCGCCATCCCGTGGAGGATCGACTGGGCGACCATGCGCTTCACCTATATCGGCCCGCAGATCGAGGCGTTGCTGGGCTGGACGCCGGAGAGCTGGGTCAGCATCGACGACTGGGTGGAACGCATGCACCCCGACGACCGCGACTCGGTCGTCAACTTCTGCGTGACCCAGTCGCAGTCCGGGGTCGACCACGAGGCCGACTATCGTGCGCTGACGCGGGACGGGCACTACATCTGGATCCGCGATGTCGTCCACGTAATGCGCAAAAACGGCGAGGTTGAGGCGCCAGGGCAACACTGACCACTGTTCACGCTCGCGCTCGAGTCGCTTTTGCGTGCGAACAAGGCGCGGTGACTGCCGTGCAGTCATTCTGCACAAGGGAACCGCAACGCCGTGCGCGCGCCCGTTTTTGATAACAACGGGCGGCCGAGCCCCTGCATTGAATGGTTTGCGGGGTTGGCACCCCAGGTTCCCCGATCCTGCGTTGCGCCGCTTGCGGGTAGAACCACTACCCGCTGCACGACGCGCCTTGTCTCGGAAAACCTGGGGTTCCAACGCGAGCGTGAACAGTGGTCAGTGTTGCCCAAGTCGGTTTCATGTTCGACATCAGCGCGCGCAAGCAACAGGAAGAAGAACTGCTGCGCCTGAAGTCCGAACTGGAGGCCCTGTCCTACCGCGACACGCTCACCGGCATCACCAACCGTCGGCAGTTCGACCTCGTACTCGAACGCGAGTGGGCCCACGCCCGGCGCGACCAGCGCCCGCTCTCCGCCGTCATGCTCGATATCGACCACTTCAAGGAATACAACGACCGCTACGGACACCCGGCCGGCGACGGCTGTCTGCAGCGAATTGCCACCTGCCTCGCCGGCGTCGTCGGCCGCGAACAGGACCTGCTGGCACGCCGGGGCGGGGAGGAGTTCGTACTGATCCTGCCGGGCACCGATATCGACGCGGCCCACGCGCTGGCCGAGCGCTGCCTGCAGCGCATCCGCGAGGAGGCGATCCCGCACGCGAGTTCCCGCGTGGCCCCCACACTGACCGCCAGCGCCGGGGTCGGCTGCCTCACCCCCAACGAGACCCGCCACGCCACGCAGGTGGTCGAGGCCGCGGACCGCGCCCTGTACCAGGCCAAGCGCGGCGGGCGCGACCGGGTCGCCATTGCCACGGCCGACACCGCCAAACCCAGGGCCTGAACCAACCCCAACGCCGGTGATCTGAACGGATAGCAACCGGACCACGCCCCGCGCGGGGCCGGAACGCAGTCCATCCGCGGCCGGGCCGAGCGCCAGGGCCGTGATCCACGTCCAGTCCTCGCGCAGCGGTCGCCGGGCCACGTGGAAAACATCCCGGATTCGGACCAGACTCCGGGGAAAGCGGCACCCCGGAGGGAGGGATCGACATGACCAGCCTGCATCAACCCGCGCGGGAACCTGCGCTCTACCGTTTTCTCGGCATCGTGTTGCCTCCGGTGGCGGCGTACCGCTACGGCGCCGCCGCCCACAGCTGCGCCGCGCCAATTGCCATTGCCTGGGCGGCCGCCCTCGTGTCGATCGCCTATGCCCTGCTGACCGGCCTGGCCGGCATCTCCGGCTACGGCGGCTTCCCGCTGGCAATCGGTCTGTTCCTGTGGGTGTTTGCGACGGTATGGACCTTCCTGGTCGTGCGAAACGTGCAGGCGGATCCCTCCCTTACCGACCCCCGGACACACGAACAACGCGTCCGCCAGCGCGAGGACGCCCACGACCCGCTGGATGAACTCGATTCCGGCGAACGCCGGCGCTGACATCTCCGCCCGCACCCGCGCCCCACTGAACCGCGCCGCGTTGACGCCGCTTGACCGCCCCTGAAATCTGCCTCCTGAATACGGTTTGCGCCTTCAGAATTCCCCTGACAAACTCGGGACAACGCGTTCGTATGGGAGGAGCCAGCGGGACGCGTCCGACAGGGGAAATGCATGAGCGATTCGTCCGGGGTGAAGGTCCAGTACGAGGACCTGGTGGAAAACCACCCCTTCATCATCATCTGTTATCGACCCGACACCACCATCTTCTATGCCAACCGGGCGGCCCACGAGTACTTCGCGGCGCCCGCCGGCAGCCTGCTCGGGCACCGCTGGATCCATGACCTCCCCGAAGAGCGGCAGCCCGAGAACCGCGCCGACCTGCTGCGCTATACCCCCGACGCGCCCGTGCGCACCATCGAGAACCCGGTGCGCCGCGGCGACGGGGCCGACCGCTGGATCCGCTGGACCAGCCGCGCCTTCTTCAACGAGGCCGCCGAGATCACCCATTTTCAGACCCTCGGAATCGACGTCACGGACCGCAAGCAGGGCGAACTCCTGCGCGAGAACCTGCTGGGGAGCCTGGCCGAGGGCGTCTTCGGCATCGACGCCGATGGCAACTACACCTTCCTCAACCCCGCGGCCTGCGAACTGCTCGGGTTCGCCAGCGAAGACGAGGCCCTGAGCCACAATTCGCACGAACTGTCGCACCACAGCCGACCCGACGGCCAGGCCTTCCCCGCCACGGAATGCCCGGTCTACCGGGTCTTGCGCACCGGCGAGCCGTTGCAGGCCTGCGAGGAGTATTTCTGGAGCCGCGCGGGACACGGGTTCCCGGTACTGATCAACGCCGCCCCGCTGTTCGATGCCCGCAACCGTGTTACCGGCGCCGTGGTCTCGTTCCAGGACATCACCGAGCGTCGCGCGGCGCGCGAGGCGCTGGAACAGCGCGAGGCGGAACTGCAGGAGGCGCAACAGATCGCCCATCTGGGCAACTGGATCTCGGACTTCGACGCCGGGGGCATCCGCTGGTCCAGCGAGGTGTTCCGCATCTTCGGCCTCGAATACGACCAATGGGGTGCTACCCACGAGGCGTTCATGCAGGCGGTGCACCCGGACGATCGCGAGCGCGTGCAGCGCGCGGTCGACGACGCCCTCACCCCCGAAGGATCGGAATACGACATCGAGCACCGCATCGTCCGCCCCGATGGCTCCGTCCGCATCGTCTACCAGCGCGGGAGCGTGGACTTCGATACCCAGGGCCGACCCCAACGCATGGCCGGCGTGGTGCACGACATCACCGAACGGCGCGAAGCGGAACGCCACCTCCATTTCATCACCTACCACGACGCCCTCACCGGCCTGCCCAACCGCACCCGCTTTGCCGAACGCGCCGACCAGGCCGTCACCGATGCCGAGCGCCTGGGGCGTCCACTGGTGCTGGCCCACATCGGCCTGGATCGCTTCAAGAGCGTCAACGAAGGCATGGGCCAGGCCACCGGCGACGAGGTCCTGCAACATGTGGCCCGGCGTCTGGAAAACCGTCTGCCGGTCGGTGGCGTACTGGCACGCCTGGGCGGCGACGAGTTCGGCGCCCTGCTCCCGGTGGAGTCTCCCGGCTCGGTCGCCGGCGCGGTCACCCGCCTGCTGGAGCCACTGCGCCAGATCATCAAGGCTGGCGAGCACGAGCTCTATGTGCCCGGTTCCGTCGGGGTCGCCGTGTATCCCCACGACACCCAGGATGCGCCCGACCTGATGCGCCGCGCCGAATCCGCGATGCATCAGGCCAAACGCACCGAGGGCAATGCCATCCAGTTCTGTTCCGGCGAGCTCAACAACGACGTGCGCACACGCGTCTCGCTGGAGGGCCAACTGCGGCGCGCGGTCGATCACCAGGAAGGTTTCTTTCTCCACTACCAGCCGCGGATGGCGGCCGGCGATGGCCGTATCGTCGGCGTCGAGGCCCTGCTGCGCTGGGAGGATGGAGCCGGCACCGTGCATTCGCCGGGCGCCTTCATCCCGATCCTCGAAGAGACCGGACTGATCGTCGAACTGGGCCAGTGGATACTGACCGAGGCCTGCCGTCAGTGTCGGGAATGGCATCAGGCCGGGCTGCCACCGGTCCGCGTGTCCGTCAATCTGGCCGCCCCCCAGTTTCGGGATCGCCAGATAGCGCACAGCATCGACCGGGTATTGGAACACACCCACCTGAGTGCGGACGCCCTGGAGCTGGAGGTCACCGAGAGCATGCTGATGGCCGATACCGACCAGGTCATCCGCACCTTGGGCCAGTTTCGCGAGCGCGGGGTGCGCGTAGCCTTGGACGACTTCGGCACCGGGTATTCATCGCTGGCCTATCTGCGCCGTTTTCCGCTGGATGTGCTGAAGATCGATCGCTGCTTCGTCGCGGACCTGGAGACCGAGTCGAGCGCGGGCGCCATCGTGCGCACCATCCTCAGCCTCGCGGATAACCTGGGCCTCGAATCCGTCGCCGAGGGCGTGGAGACCGAGGCCCAGCAAGCCTTCCTGCAGGAGGCCGGTTGCCAGACCCTGCAGGGCTTCCTGTTTGCCCGCCCGCAGCCAGCCGCCGACTGCCAACAGATGCTCGCCGAGCCCGCTTCGTCCGCCGCCACGCAGCCTGGCCGCAGCGCCTGAGCGGTTCCCCGCGCCATGTTCGCGCGCCCAAGCGACGACGCAGCGAGCATGCACATCGATCCGTGTTTCCCTACGATGGACCATCACTAACCGGAGACCATCGCGTGCGCCTAGCAATCGTTCTGGCAGGAATCATGCTGATCGCCGGCTGCAGCGCGCTGCCGCGGGGCGATGATGCCCCGCGCGAGGTGGCCTACATCTGCGCCTACGGCCCCGAACTCACCGCCACCTTCGAGGGCGAGCAGGCCGTGCTGGCCTTCAACGGGGCCCGCGCCCGACTACAAGCCACCGAGACGGCCTACGGCGGGCGCTACGCCAATCCCACCGACGACATCGTGTTCTGGACCCGCGACGACGCCGCCATGCTCGAGATGCTGGGCGTGTTCTGGAGCTGTCGCGCCCTGCCCGACCGCGGATGACCGACGCAGCGACCCGTTTCGTCCTGCAGGCCACCAGTGCCCGCACGGCGGTGCGCGGCCCGGTCATCCAGACCCTCTGGAGCGGCTACGGAGAGATCGTGCGCTACCTTCTTGAAGGCGGCGACTCCCCCACAGTCATCCTCAAGCACATCGTGTTCCCCGACGAACTGGACCATCCGCGCGGCTGGAGCAACAACCGCTCGCATCAGCGCAAGGTCCGCTCCTATCAGGTGGAGATGGCCTGGTACCGCGACTGGGCCAACCAATGCGACGCCAGCACCCGTGTGCCCCGCTGTCTGGATACCGCGACCATCGGCGGCGAGCACCTGATCGTGCTGGAGGACCTCGACGCTGCCGGTTTCCCGCAGCGCAAGGACCACCTGACCCGCGCCGAGGCGCGGCTCTGCCTGCGCTGGCTCGCCCGCTTCCACGCGCGTTTCATGGGGCGGGAGCCCACCGGCCTGTGGCCCGAGGGCAGCTACTGGCATCTGGCCACCCGCCCGGACGAGTGGGCCGCCATCGAGGACCCCGCGATTCGCGAGACGGCAGCGACCCTCAACAACGCCCTGACCGGCGCCCGCTATCGCAGCTTGGTCCACGGCGATGCCAAGGTCGCCAACTTCTGCTTTGCGCCAGAGGGCGACGCCGTCGCAGCCGTGGATTTCCAGTATGTCGGGGGCGGCTGCGGCATGCGCGATGTGGCCTATTTCCTCGGGAGCTGCCTGGACGAACGGGAACAGGAGAACGGGGAGGCCGACCTGCTGGATGCCTATTTCGCGGCATTGCGCGAGGCCCTGAACGAACGGGGCAAGGGCACGGAAGCCGATGCCATCGAGCACGAGTGGCGTGCGCTGTTCCCCATTGCCCAGGCCGACTTCTACCGCTTCCTGGTCGGCTGGATGCCGGATCACTGGAAGATCCACGACTACAGCCGCCGCACGGCACTGGCCGTGGTCCAACGCCTTCAGGAAGGTGGCTTGTCCGACACCCCATCGGGGGCGTATTCGAGCGCTTCCGCGAGCTCCAGCCAGTAGGGCCCGACCGCACAGCAACCCCACAAGCAATCGGCTACCGCCGGCGCATCCGGAACTGCGGGGGCATTTGGAGTCGGCAGATCGACCCTGGGTCGGCTCACGTCGTTCATGGCGAGCCGATGACGGCACCCCCGAACACATCCCTTACGGTGCGGCAGTATCCGCCGCGGGGGGCGCCGCAGCCCCCGAGAAACCGGGCCCACGGACATCCGCAGGCGCCCAGTCGCGTCCGCTGTCCCGACCAGTCACCCACCACTCGTGCACGAACAGCCGCAGCGGCCCGCGCACCCGTTCCTCGAAGCGCGTAGGCAGGGTGTACCCCTCGATCTCCGCGTACTCCAGGAAGGTCGTATCCACGTGGGCACCCTGGGTGGGGCCAAAGCCGTTCAGGGTGACATGCACGCGATAAAGCAGGTCGGTTTCGGGGTGGATCCACATCACCACCCGGTCTTCATCCGCCTCGCCGAACCCGGGCTCAATGGTGGCCAGTACCCGGCGGTAGTTCACACCGCCCTCGCGCTGGTCCGCCAGCCGCTCCATGTCGGTCGCCCGGTGTTTGACGAAGCTCGGACCGTAGTGGAACAGCTCGCCGGCGTCCGTGGTCATCGCGCTGGCGCGAATCCGGTCGCGGTCCGAACTGCGCTCGCCATCGTAATACAAGCGGAATTCGTCACCGTCGCGAAAGACGCTCTTGGTGCCCTCGGGACCGGTGTAGTGGACCGCATACAGATCATCGGCGGGGCGATAACGCTCCTCGCCCTGGCCACGGTATTCGCCGTCGGCTACCAGCGGCTGGAGGCGCTGGATCACGCGCCCCCACTCGCCATCGGTCGCCTGATTCAGATCACCCGGGTATTCGCGCAGGTCCCCGCCGTGGGCCGCAAGCGTTCGCTGAAACAGGGCCTCCGCACTCAGTCCGTCGTCGAATTCCGGATCCGGACCGGGCTGCGGGAAGGTGCCCCCACATCCGGCCAGCAGGACCGCAACTCCCAACCAGAGGGCGGCGGCTGGTACCCCGATTCTTGCCCAATCAACCATATATCGCTCCTAGCAGAAAACATCTGTACTTTTCTTGTACATTACCTGTACATTGTTTTCAACGGCCTCTACCGTACCCGGTCACAAGGAGCTCGCCATGTTCTTCAACCCCGCCGTTTCGCCGACGGCCCATCCTGCTACGGGAACCACCGACGCGGCCGTGCTCGACGCAGTTCGGGAGGCCGTCGCCTACATCGAGTTCACCCCGCGCGGCCAGGTCCTCGATACCAACGAGCTCTTCCTGAAGACCATAGGCCACCCGCGCGAGGACGTCATCGGCCAGCACCACCGGATGTTCTGCAGCCCCGAGTACGCACGCTCTTTGCAGTACCGCGACTTCTGGCGCCGCCTGGCGGCCGGGGAATCGCATACCGGAACCTTCCCCCGAGTGACGCGCACGGGCGAAACCATCTGGCTGGAAGCCACCTACTTCCCCGTGCGCGACACCCAGGGCCAGGTGGAGAAGATCGCGAAGATCGCCTACGACGTCACCGAAAAGCAGGAACAACTGCGCGACCAGGCAGCCGTCTTCACCGCCCTGGACCGCTCCATGGCGGTGATCGAGTTCACCCCGGAAGGCGAGATCCTCAAGGCCAACGACAACTTCCTCCAGGCGGTCGGCTACAACCTCGACGACATACACGGCCAGCATCATCGAATCTTCTGCGACGATACCTTCTATCGCGATCATCCCGATTTCTGGGAGCGCCTGGCGCAGGGCCAGCTCATGAGCGGGAAGTTCCGGCGCCTGAAGGCCAACGGCCAGGAGCTGTGGCTGGAGGCCACCTACAATCCGATTCTCGACCAACAAGGCCAGGTCGAGAAGGTCATCAAGTTTGCCACCGACATCACCGCCAGCGTGCATACGGCGCAGCGCACCCGCGAGGCCTCGGCCGTCGCCCACGACATGGCCCAGAAGACCGCCGCCAGCGCCCGCAATGGCGAAGAGTCGCTGCGTCTGAACGCCCAGCACACCGACCAGATCCGTACTGAAGTTCGCGAGGCCCAGGAGGCGGTCGAGCGCCTGAACGCCGAGGCGCGCGACATCGAGTCCATCATCGAGACCATCCGCACCGTGGCCGAGACCACCCGGATGCTGTCGCTCAACGCCGCGATCGAGGCGGCCCGCGCCGGCGAGCAGGGGCGCGGCTTTGCTGTGGTCGCCCAGGAGGTGCGCAAGCTTGCCGCCAACACCCGCGAAGCCACCACCCGCATCGCCGAGGTACTCAACGGCAATCTGGAACGTACGCGCGAAATCGCCGAACGCATCGGCACGGTCCGCGAGGTTGCCGAACAAGCCGACGCCCAGGTCCAGGCCGTCCAGGGCATCGTCAGCGAGATCCGCGAAGGCGCCAATCTCGTGGTGGAGTCCGTCTCTTCAATCCCCCACGATAGTCGCGCGTGAGGCGAGCCCTTTGGGCGCGTCGCTCACCGTCGCCGTTGTAATCCAGACCGTGCAAGGGCGTGCCGCCCGCGCAACAATATCCGTTCCCACCGAAAGACCTGCTTCTGTCCGTCAACGGATGGGCGCATGGGCACCTTTCATCCGAGTCCTGGTCCGACATCCCATAGCGCATCCTTCGATACACCCCATGCCCATCATTCGTGCATTTTGGTTTGCGACGCTCGTCCTGCTGGTGTTGCCCTCTGCGGCTCAGACAGAAGAGCGGGCACAAGCGGTCCTGGCCGGTGGCTGCTTCTGGTCCATGCAACCGCCCTTTGACGGACGCGACGGAATCCTCGAGACCGAACTCGGGTATACCGGAGGCCACACCCTCAATCCCGGCTATTGGCAAGTCGTGACCGGGAACACCGGCCACGTCGAGGCCGTACGCATCGTCTACGACCCGTCACGTATCGACTACGCCGAGATCCTGGACATCTTCTGGCGCAGCATCGACCCGACCGATGCCCATGGGCAGTTCTGCGATCGCGGCGCTCACTACCGCACCGCCATCTTTGCGCAGGATGCCGAGCAACGGACGATTGCCGAAGCCGCACGCGCCACACTCGACCACTCGGAACGGTTCGACCTCCCGGTCGCCACCCGCATCCTCGGCGCGAAGCCCTTCCATCGGGCCGAAGATGTTCACCAGGACTACTACCGGAATCACCCGGAACGCTATGCCGACTATGTGGCACAGTGCGGCCGCGAGGAACGCCTGCAGGCGCTATGGGGTCCGCCGAACGACCGTCCACGCAAGCATTCAACGCCCTCACCCACGCGCTAAAGTTCGGCTCAAATCGGCCGTTAACAAACTGTACCCGGAGAGTTCCGGCTACAGTTCCCGGCGGCATGGCACCGGGGTAGGCCGCGATCGCGGGCTGCGAGGGTCCGGGTGATCAATACGAATCTCCTGTCGCTGAATGCACAGCGCAATCTGCGCCTCTCCCAGGGCGCCTTGCAGGTGGCATTGCAACGCCTGGCCTCCGGCCGCCGGATCAACTCCGCCCGCGACGACGCCGCAGGGCTGGCGATCAGCGAACGCTTCACCACCCAGATTCGCGGCCTCAATCAGGCCATGCGCAATGCGCAGGACGGCATCGGGTTGGCGCGCACCGCCGAAGGTGCACTCGGGTCGATGAGTGACAACCTCCAGCGCATACGCGAGCTGGCCCTGCAGGCCGCCAACGGGACCCTGTCGCCCTCCGATCGCCAAGCCCTGAATCAGGAGGCCCGACAGCTTCTCGCCGAGACCAACCGGGTCGCCACGCAGACCACATTCAACGGACGCTCCCTACTTGACGGTAGCGCGCCAACCGCGTTTTTCCAGATCGGCGCCAACGCCGGGCAAACCCTTGCCGTGGACCTGGGCAGCGGCATGCGCACCCAGGATCTTGGCGCAGTCGCCTCCGCCCGGACCGAGGACCTCACCAGCCTGTTCGAAACGGGCCCCGTCACCGTCGACGGCGACTTCCGCATCCAGATGGGTGACGCCAACGAGATCGCGGTACCCGACGGCGAATATCGCTCGCTTGAGGAACTGGCAACCGCCGTGAACCGGGTACTCGCATCCCCGAGCCGGGCCTTTGCGACCCAGGACGGGCGCCTGGAGATCACGGCGCAGGAAACGATCACAATCAGCGGCGACGCCGCACTCGTCACGCTCAACCTGTCGGCCAGTCACATCATTGGCGGAAACCTGACCGCCATCGACCTGAGCACGTCCCAGGGCGCTACCGCTGCCTTCGCCCGCCTGGATCAGGCCATGGATCAGATCAGCGCCCGGCGCAGCCGGCTGGGTGCGGTCCAGAATCGCTTCGAGTCGACCATCGACAACCTCGCCATCAGCAGCGAGAACCTCTCGGCCGCCCGCAGCCGCATCCTGGATACCGATTACGCCACCGAGGTGGCCGCCCTGATTCGCGCCCAGATCCTGCAACAGGCCGGTATCGCCGTCCTCGCCCAGGCCAACCTCGCCCCACAGACGATCCTGCGGCTACTCGCTTAAACGAAACACGCACCATCGGAAGCGAGATCAATGCCACTTAACCCTTGCATTTCAGACGTTTTTAACATAAGGGAAAGTGGTGGCCACTCCGCTGGACGTTCGCAAGGCCCGCGCGTTTCGCCCGTTTTGATCGCGCATTGGAGTCGCCAACGGCCGGACCCACCGGCTTGCCCATTTTCAACGCGCAGGGATCGCCATGAAAACTCGGCTCTCGCTACCAGTATTGCTCGCTGGCCTCTTCCTGACTCTGGCCCTGACCGGCTGTGCCACCACTCATGCGACCACACCGGAGGCCCGCGCTTCCGAAGACGCGCTGTCCCATATCCTGTTCGACTATGACGCGGACGCCTTCACCGCCTACAACATGCGGAACAGCGGTCGGGTCGATATCACCTTCGCACGGGATGTGCCGGATGGACTGTACAGCGAGATGATGGAAGAACTGCGGGCTCATCCGGATATACGCGGGGTGCGCTCCGCGCGCACAGGCCCCGCCTGCGGCCTGTTCTGACGCCACACATCCGGTAAGGGCGCAGGAGGGTCTTCTTTACCAGGCGCCAACAGGCAGGCCAGACCAGAGCTCGTCGAGGTCCGGGAACGGCCATGCGGCCGGATCTTCGCGACCGGCAATCGCTTCCTGGTGATGGGGCGCCGAGAGATCCACGATCTTGGGCGGAATCCGGCAGCCCGAGCTCGTGGAATAGAAGATCTTCACGACCGGCTTGAGCAGTGTCCCGTCCGACTGGTCGACGACCACGCCAATCCGGCCCGACGCCATCCGCACCAGCGACCCCACGGGGTAGATCCCCAGGCTCTTCACGAAGGCCTGGAACACCTTGGGGTCGAAGTGCCCGTCGGCCCATTCGGCCATCTTCCGAATGGACTCACCCGGATCCCATCCAGCCTTGTACGGGCGGTTGGACGTGATCGCGTCGTAGACGTCGCAGACCGCGCCCATCTTCGCGAACAGGCTGATCTGCTCGTCTGTGAGCCCCTCGGGATACCCGGAGCCATCCATCTTTTCGTGGTGATGCAGGCAGACATCCAGGGTGATCGGGTGCAGGGCCTCGTCAGCCGCCTGGAGGATGCGGTGTCCCTCGGATGGATGGCGCTTCATCACGGCGAACTCCTCGTCGGTCAGCTTGCCCGGCTTGTTGAGCACCTCCAGCGGCATGGCGGCCTTGCCAATGTCGTGCATCAAACCGGCCTCGCCGGCAGCCATGAGTTCTACCTCTTCGAGCCCCAGTTCACGCCCCAGCGCAACCATCAAGGCGCATACCGCGACCGAGTGCATGTAGGTGTAATCGTCGGCGTTCTTGAGCCGGGTCAGGCTCACCAGGGCGCGGGAGTTCCGAGTCACCGAATCGGTGATCTCCTCCACCACCTTGCGCGCCAGTTCCGTATCCACCGCCCGGCCCATACGCGCCTCGCCGAAGATCGAGGTCATCGCCTGCCGGGATTTCCGGCAGATCGTGACGGCCCGCTCCAGCTCTTCCGCAGTGGAGACCGGTTCCTGGTGACGCTCCACGGTGGCCGCCGCCTCCAGCGAGGCCTGAACGTCGGCCTCCCGCTCCGCCTCCATCACGGCCTCTCTCGCGCCTTCCAGGTCGCGCCCCTTGGCGGTGTTGATCCACACCTCGCGGATGCTGCTGTTGCGCAGTGTCTCGAGATCCTTCGGGTCGTCCAGAAGAAAGCGCGTGCGCCAGAAGGGATGCTCCATCCACGAGCCACACAGCTCCTGGATGTACATTCCGGGGGCGACATCCTCCACCTTGATCTTTTTCAGCATTCGCAGCTCGGTTTGCACTAACGGCCGGGGTCCCGCCCCGGGGGGCCAATTATCAGTCCAGATTCGAGATCCCACAAATCACGTCTAACGGCGCCTAACGAGAGCCCTTGCTACCATCCGGGAAACCGCAGGGGGAGAACCATGAGCAGCAAGATCATCGAGGTGGTGGGCCCGGCTGGGCACCTGGACACGGTGCTCGGCATTGCCGAGGGATTAGCGATCGACGTCCTCTGGCACGGGGTGGACGAGAACCGCGACCGCATGGCGGTCCACATGCTGGTCAGCACCGAATACCGGCAACGCCTGATGGATGACCTCTACCGTGTACTCAGCACTTCCGAGACGGCGCGCATCCTGGTGCTGCCGGTCGAGGCCGTCCTGCCCGACCCGTTCCAGGAACGCAAAGACGACGGCGCGGACCAGGAACAGGCCGCCAAGAAGGCCCGGGCCGTATCGCGCGAGGAGCTCTACACCAACGTCGCGGGCGGCGCCGACCTGACCGGCCAGTTCGTGCTCCTGACCGTGCTCTCCACCATCGTCGCGGCGATCGGACTGCTGGAAAACAACGTGGCCGTCGTGATCGGGGCCATGGTGATCGCACCCCTGCTGGGGCCCAACCTGGCGCTCGCGCTCGGCACCTCCATGGCCGATACCCGACTGATTGGCCGCGCGCTCGGCACCAATGCGGTGGGGCTCGGCGGCGCCATCCTGATCGGCGCGATCCTCGCCCTGGTCATGTCCGTGGACGTCGGGGCCCGCGAGCTGCAGATGCGCACCGAGGTCGGGCTGGATTCGGTCGCGCTGGCCCTGGCCTCCGGCGCCGCCGCGGTGCTGTCGCTGACCACCGGTCTGCCCACCGTACTGGTGGGCGTGATGGTCGCGGTCGCCCTGCTGCCCCCCGCTGCCACCGTCGGCATCATGCTCGGCTCCGGCGAGTTCTCCGCCGCCTACATGGCGGCGCTGCTGCTCGCGGTCAACGTGGTCTGCGTGAACCTGTCGGCCAAGCTGGTATTCCTCTACCAGGGTGTACGTCCACGCGGGCGCGCCCAGCGCGCGGCCGCCGCCCAAAGCATGGCCGGCTACCTCCTGCTTTGGGCCATCACCCTTGCCCTCCTCGTGTTCCTGATCCTGGAAGCCGACGTCACGCTCTAGCGCCCTGCGTCACCCATGCGAACGAGAGGGTACATCGGCAGGCGTAGTTTTTCGGGCACCCAACCGTTGAACACACCCCTTTGACCCTGTGATCACCGTCATCTAATCTCGACCCTGGGTGGCAATAAGTCGCGATTTGTGGCGAACATTCCGGAATGGTTCCGAATGGGTTGCATCCACCCGCCCGGGAGGAAAGCGCCCCATGCCGATGCGCATGTACGGCCTGTTAGCCAGGATCGGCCCCTTGTTCCGCTGCAGCCTGATCGGGCTGGGCCTGCTGGTGCCCACGCAGGCCCTGGCCACGCCCACCCCCGAACCGCTGCCCCACAATACGGGCTACTACCTCTCGCCCTACACCACCGACGGCGAACTGGCCGGCTGGGTCGACGAAGCGGTGGGCGAATCCTCCCGCGACATTGCCGGCCTCGCCGGGCGGCTGCTGCAAACCGCCGCGACGGCCTACGGCGCCCAGCAGTCGAATCGGCTCGGGGGCATTCTCGAACAAGCCAGCCGCTCTTCCGGCATTCCCGCCATGGATTTTGGCAACGCCCTGGCGGCTGCAACCGAGCCCGGTCGCACCTCCGCCAGCGGCCTCGAGCAGCTGACCGCCATCCTCGGCGAGCTGGGCAGTCGAGGGCTGGTAGGCGAACGCGCCGGACATCAGGTACGGCACCTGACCCAGGTTCTGGAGGACCCGGAGGGCGCCTTGCGCGAGGAGCTGGAACGCCTGGGTATCGGGTCACGGGATGTCGGCAGCGTCGTACGGGACCTTGAGCGGCTGCGACCCGGTCAGCGGCAGGGCGTGGTACAGGCGCTCGGCGAGGATAGCGCCCCGGCCCTTGAACTCCTTCTGGATGCGGGGCATCGGCGCCTGGAGCAGCGAGTGCATCAACTCGCCCAGCCCCGGAACCCGTCGGCCCATGCCGCAGGCAGCCTTTTTGGACTGCTCGCCCGCGACCACGACGCCGGCCTGTTCGGCGCCGGAGAGGCCCTCCAGCGCCAACTCGGCGACCACGCCCTGCGTCAGGGTGCGGAACTGGGCATGGGCTTCTTCGCCCTGTTCGATGGGCTGTCGCAGACACATCGGCAGCTCGAACTGACGCCGGAACGCATGGTGCGCTACCGCCAATCGGCCGATCGCTCGTTCGACGACCTCGACAGTCTTCTCGTGCACACCATGGTCCATTACCGAACCCGAGGAGATTTCGCCCGCGCCAGCGAGGCCCTGTTGCTCCTTTACCCCGAAGCCCGTCCGCGCATGGGCGCCGCCCATCGTATGGCGGGCGACATCATCACCGCCGAATGGCACCGAATGCAGCAACGCATGGACCTGCAATGGCAATAACCCACCGGAGAACCGAAAGATGCGAACCCGTCTGATCCCCGCCCACGCCCTGGTCGTTGGGCTTTCCCTGAGTCTGGCCGCCACAGTGGCCCACGCCACCCCGGGCGCCGACCGCCAGTTCGACCGCAACATCCAGGCTGTGGAAACGGACCTGCTGGAACCCGGAACCCGCGTGCTGCTGGACGCATACCGGTCCGAACGGGGATCACGCGATGCGCGTCAGGCCAGCCGCCAGGCACTACCGGGCCGGAGCGCCACCCCATGCACCTGGGACGATCGCTACCGCGCCATGGCCAGCCTGGATACCCCTTCCGAGGTGATCTTTGCCCGCGCCCTGGTCACCAACAAAGGACGCGGGTCGGTGGACCTGGGCCATGACCGCTTCGAATTGCACGCCGACGGTGCCTGCCCGAACGCCGTCGATAACGGGCCGGTCTCCTTCTGGATGACGTGGTACCAGAACCACCAGGCCATGGAGCCGGCCGCGGTCTCCAGCATCGAAGAGGCCCGCCAACTGTACGCTGCCTCTGCGGTCGATAGCAGCATGAAGATGGTCATGCGCTTCGATGGCGAGATGCGAAACGGCGAGCCTCACGGGCGCTTCCGGTTGATCCAGACCAATCACACGCCGGACATCGGTGGCCGTGGTGGCTCGGTCGCCAGCCACGGCCTCGGCTATGCCGATTTTGAAGCCGGCGAGCTCGTCCGTCGCCTGATTGTCACCGAGATGGGGCATGGTGCGACCCTGGTCTATCTCGAACAGCCGCACGGCGATGATCACCTGCTGAACTACTGGGTGCTGCACGGGGCCGGCATGCACATGGGCGACCACTACCCGACCAACGCCGCAGGCGAGATCGACGGCCGCTTCGTACGTCTACGCAGCAACGAGACCCCGCGCGAGATCAGCACCTGCGTACGTGGCAATCTGCCCGCCCCGGCTTCCGCCTGCGAATAGCAACGAACCACCCCGGTGCGGGGCTGACCCCGCGCCGGGTTCTGAAACATTCTCGACAAGCTCCTCTTCGTAGCCGCAGGCACCTGCAACACGCTGTCCTGACACCCTGATTCAAGGTGCATGCACTACACTCGATTGAGAGGTCGACCGACGGGACGGTCGGGCGCGCCTCAAGAGGGCCAGCTGCGGCATAGGCCCATCATGCAGCAACGGGTCATGGAGTGATCCAAAGGGGGGGTGTGATGCCCAGAGTCCATTCGGACCTGCCTTCCGGCAGCGGCGCGCGGTACTCCGACCATCTGGCGCGCAGCACCTTGCGGGCCTGGGTGGGCATGTCGTTCGTCACTGCCAGCCTGCTGATTATCGGCGGCCTGGCGCTGTCCTGGGTGATTGTCTACACCGCCGGCGGCGCGGACAGCATCGTCCCGCATTTCTACTACGTGCCCATTCTGTTTGCCGCCGCGCGTTTCGGCGCGGGTGCCGCCCTCGCGGTGGCCCTGGTGGCCGGCGTGCTGGCCGGACCTCTCACCCCGGTGGACGTCCACGCCGGAATCGCCCAGGAAACCGAGCGCTGGCTGACCCGCACCGGGTTCTTTGTGGGCATCGGTCAGCTGATGGCGTGGCTGGTGATCCCGGCCCTGCATCCGGTGACCGAAGAACTGCGGCGGATGCGCCAGGAGTTCGACATCCGGCGCGGGCTCCGGCACAACGAGTTCTTCCTGCGCTACCAGCCCATCTACTCGCTTGAGCATGAGCGCTATGTAGGCGCCGAGGCACTCATACGCTGGCAGCATCCGATTCGTGGCGAAGTCTCGCCTGCGGAATTCCTGGAGGTAGCGGAGGATTCCACGTTAATCCATGACATCTGCGATCTGGCCCTGGACGAGGGCTGCCGCCAGGCAGGTGCGTGGAAGGCCTTGGCCGCCGAACACGGCCGCCCCGCATGGTATGTGGCAATCAACCTCTCGGCGCACGACATCGTCCGCCCCGAAATGGCGGCCCATGTCGCGGCCGCGCTGGATCGCCATCGGCTACCGCCGGAGCTGCTGCACATCGAACTGACCGAAACGGTGCTGGCGATGGACGCGGCCACCGATGCCCTGAAGCAGCTCAAATCACTCGGCATCCAGCTCGCCATCGACGACTTCGGCACGGGTTATTCCTCGCTGGCCTACCTCAACCGCTTCCCCATCGACATCCTCAAGATCGACCGCCAGCTGATCTCCGGACTCGGCATTGATCCGTCCGCCCACGACCTCTCGCGCGGCATGGTCCTGCTGGCCGAGTCGCTGGGCCTGCGGACCATTGCCGAGGGCGTGGAGACGAAGGAACAACTGGCAATCGGCCGCGAACTGAAATTCGATTGCATCCAGGGCTATTACTTCGCCCGCCCGTTACGGGCCGAAGAGATCCCATCCCTGCTGCTTACCGACACGCCGCACACCGGCCATCTGCACGCAGTGCGCTACTGACCGAAATAGTCGCGCAGGAGCTGGGTCGTGCGGGCGGCCGGATCCTCACGGATGCGACGCTCCTCGTCCGCGAGGATGGTAAACAGGCCATCCAGGGCGTGATCGGTCACGTAGCGATCCAGATCGACGTCCAGCCCCGACAGGCCCGGAATGCGGCCCGCCGCGTCGCGCAGCGGCTGGTACACCCGATAGACGTCGGCCCGCTCCATCTGCTCCTGCACAATCGGCATGTAGCGCTCGCGCAGGGTGGATTCCGACGCATCGCGCAGATACTGCGTGGCGGCGTCATCGGCCCCGCGCAGCACCCCATACACGTCCTCCGGCCGCATCCCGCGGATGGCACTGACAAACACCGAAACAGCCTCCTGCGCTGCGGACTCCGCCGCACGATTCATCCGCCGCTCCAGATCGTCCACCTGGCTGGCAAACCCGACGCGCCGCAGCGTATCACCGGCCTGCTCCAGCTCCGGCGGAAGACCGATGCGGATCAACGCGTTGCCCCAGTAGCCATCCTCGCGGCCGGTCCGCTCCACCGTGCGCTCGGTGCCCACCCGCAGGGCCTCACGGATCGCCTCCTCGGCACGATCACCACCACCCCCATCGAGGCCGAAGTCGCGGACATCCAGTCCGGCGCACGCGGTCAGCAGAAACGGGATCAGCAACAGGGGCAAAAAAGGCAAAACCGGGATCCTCATGGAGCGTCTCCAGAACTACGAGTTACGGACATAACGACCCAGCGAAGACGCAATCAAATGTACGTCCGAATCCGCCAGAACCGTGTCACTATGCGCGATAAATGCGGGCAGGGCCTTGGGGTTCAGCACCCATGCGTCGCTTTTCTTGGACTGGGCCGTGGGCTGGATGAACCACCCGGGGAACACGACAACCGGGCGTACCGGAACCTTCTTCCCCGTACTTTCTTCGATCCTCTCACGCACCCAGGAAGCACAGGCTCGCGCTTGTCGGATCGGATCCCTTTCGGGCCGTCGCCCCATAATCTCGACGTGCTCGCCATCGAACACGATCTGCGGCTCACCTGTCGCAGGCTTCGAATAAGCCTTCGTCTCAATGGCGTATACACCGCTTGGATGGACCACCACATGGTCCACGTTGAAACCCTCCCCTGGAAAGTCATGAAGCACTTGCGCACCGTTAGCCCGCAGGCGTTCAAGATACTGCCCAACCGCTTTTTCTCCATCCAAACCCAACTTCATCGCCCGAACCTTCTTTTTTGTCCGGACGACCTTATAGGCAGCCACCACCACCGCGACCAACGCCACGACGGAGAACACCCCAGGGATCGGCTCCGTCCCGGTAACGCTTCGGATCCACTCCAAAGCCGCGAACGCCAGAAGCACGAGAGCGAAAAGCACGTACTTCATCGCTTCCCGGTCAACTGTTTCATCGATGTGACGTGCCAACGACTCCCCAGGGTTACGCAGAGGCTTGGCTTTTAAAGGTGACTTTCCCGCCATAGTGAATTCCTTGTTCGGCGAAATCTCCATGTGCACTGTGCCTAGCAGGCTCCGAAAGAGAAAGCTGACCCGACCCTTGCCGAGGCGCGACACATGTCGGATGGTGATACGCCATGAGCCGCCGCACACGTCCAAAGCCTCGCCTGCGCACTCGCCTGATTGTGGTGGGCATGCTCGTCGTACTGCCGCTAATGGTCCTGGCGGCCTGGCTAAGCTGGACGGAACAGCACCCGGAACAGGAACGCGCGCTGCGCATTGAAGTACAGGATCGCCTGCACGAGTGGTTTCCCGAGGCAATGGAGTTGCCGGAGGAACTGGTGGGTTTCGTGCCCCGCTCCGAGACATTCGGCACATCCGCGCCACCCGATGTATTGATGCTGCACGGCCTGGATGAACCCGGCAACATCTGGGACGAACTGGCGCAGGCCCTGGATGCAGCCGAGGTCAACGGCTGGGAGTTTCGCTACCCCAACGATCAGGCCATTGAGCACAGCACCGACCTGCTGGCCGAATACTGGGGCGAACTGGATCCGGACCATCCAGTAATCCTGATTGGCCACAGCATGGGCGGCCTGGTCATTCGCGACTTCATCACCCGCTACCGCCACCCAGTAGGCGCCGCGCCGAGCGCGAAGGGACCCCGCATCGACGGCGTGATCCTGGTGGCCACCCCCAATCATGGCTCCGAGTGGGCCCGGCTGCGGGTCTGGCTGGAGGTACGCGAGTGGCTGGCCGACATCCAGCAGCAGCGCTTCTCGCTGTTTGCCGGCCTGCGCGACGGCACCGGCGCGGCCAAGATCGACCTGCGCCCGGGCAGCCACTTCCTGGCCGAACTCAACGCACGCCCCTGGCCGGACGACATACCGGTCCGCATCATCGGCGGAAAACTGCCCGAACCCACCCCCGCCATGCGTGAGAGTCTGGCCGCGCTGGACGAACAGATCGACCTCGAGGCGGTGGCCGGACGCATCAGCGAATGGTGGGAGCAGACGGACGACGAGCTGGGCGACGGCGTGGTGCCGGTCGAATCCCTGCACCTGGATGGTCATCCGGACCCGCTGATCCTCGAGGCCTCGCATCGCGGGCTGCTGGTACCCGGGCCGCTGACGGACGAGCCCCCGGCCATCGACGCAATCCTGGAGATCCTCGACCACTGGCGCCACGGCCGCGACAGGTGAGGCCCGTCACCAAGCGGCCACGCCGGCCGCACGCCTCGCCACCCTGCGGGCGGTCATGCGGTGTCCGCGCGGAACCTGGGGCCGCATCGCGGTTCTCAAGGGCATGGACATCCCGCTGCTCGCAATTGGCGCATTGCTCGTCGCCAGCCTGACCGCCTTCTTCTCCGGCGTACTGCCCTATCCCATTGGCTGGATCATCCTCGGTATCGCCTTTGTCGCCCGCCTGCTGTATCTGCGCGGACGCTGAGCGAGCCGCCGTCCCCCGGATGCGGACTTGTTGTATCGTCGAAACTCCGCGCCAGCCCGGGAGTGCCCCTGCATGACCACCGCCCGACTCATCGGCATCTACACCGGCCGCGTAACCGCGGACTACGCCAGGGGCCGCGCCAGCGCCATCGACAAGCAGCCGCTGGAAGGCCCGGTCGTGCTGGGGCCCCTCGGCCTGGCCGGTGACGAACAGGCGGACCCGGAAAACCACGGCGGCGCGGAGCGTGCCCTGCTCCACTACAGCCTCGATCGGTACCCCGGGTGGCAGGAGCAGTACCCGGATCGCGCCACCCGCTTCGTGCCCCCCGGCTTCGGCGAAAACCTGGCCAGCCACGGCATGGACGAACACAGCGTGCACATCGGCGACATCTATCGCATCGGTACCGCCCGGGTGCAGGTCAGCCAGCCCCGCACCCCGTGCTGGAAACTCGACGCCCGCTTCGACGTCCCGGGCCTCGCGCGCGAGGTCCAGGAAACCGGGCGCTGCGGCTGGTTCTACCGCGTACTGGAACCCGGCACCCTCACCGCGGGCGACATGATCGAACGGCTCGAACGCCAGCCCGAAAGCCTCAGCATCGCCGCCGCAATGGTCGCGGTCTACCGGCGCCCGAACCACCAGCACCTGCAGCTACTCGCCGATTGCGAGACCCTCGCCCCCAACTGGCGCGAGAAGGCCCGGAGAAAGCTGCGCCGCGCACCCGATGCCAGCAGCCAGCAGCGCCTCACTGGTGAGCCCGCCAAACGCTAACCCGCCCCCTACCAAACGGGAAAACGCGCGTCCCGCCCGCGCGCGCCGTTGCAGAAAATCTGCGCTTCAGCGATGACGAAGGTCTCGTTCCGACCCTTCAAGCGCCGCGACCATCCGCTCGAGCGATGTGACGCCTACGGTCGGAAGAAGCCCCAACCGCTTGTAGCGGCAAAACCCTCGGGCGCCTTGACGCCGGGCGCCCGGCACAAGCAATTCGGCACCCTCCGTAACAGCTGCAAGCACCACTTCACCTTCCGCAATCCCGCGCCTGCCCGCTTGCTCGTCATCACCAACCATTCCATCCGCGCAGAGCACCCGTTCCAGCTCCAGCTTCACGTGGGACTCGGTCCGCTCCGGCACCGAAACCTCGAAATGAAATTCGACACGTGCAAGGCATGCGCCTGCAGGATGCTTGCCGGCAACAGGCCGGCAAACAAGCCCCCCACCGCGAATCTGAAGAACTCCGTCAGCCCGTGTTGCCGAGTTCGCTTTCTGCCGTTCTGCTGCCCCCGGGACAGCGCCCGCGCATGAGCTGGCGTCACCGATAGACTCGGTTTAGAGTACCCATGCCCGGAACAGGGGTGTAACGGGCGAATCACCAGAAAAAAACCAATAACGAACGTTGAAAACTCATCAAAGGAGACTCAAATGAAATATTCGGAATCCCCGGCCACGAACCGCCGGGCTCCCGCCAGGCGGCGACCCCAGCTTCTGGCCACACTCGCCTGTGCCGCGTTTGTCGGACTCGGATGGAGCGCATCCGCGGGGGCTTTCGAGCCCGAGGCCAAGGTCGTCTACCACGTGGACTATGGCGATCCCCATCGACTTTCCTCGATGCTTACCAGCATCAACAACATGATGACGCACTACCAGAACGAGTTCATGGATGTGGACGTGCGGGTCGTGTTCATGTCGGATGGCATCCGCTTTGCCACCGACGACAACCTTGAGGAAACCCCATTCGAGGTGGATGCCGAATTTCAGGAGGAGCGCGACGAACTGCGCACACGACTATCCGGCCTGCACCAGGCGCATGGGGTCAAGTACGAGCTGTGTGACATCACCCGGACCCGTGTCCGGCTGGATGCAAGTGACGTCCACGGCAACGTGGATCTCGTACCATCCGGTGTAGTTCGGCTCGCCGAACTACAAAATGACAAGGGCTTTGCCTACATCAAGATCGATTAACGCAGGGCAACGCCCATCAACTCGCCGGGCCTCGGAAGAGACCCGGCGATTTTCCCGGTCACCAGGCTTTTACGTCCCGTTTTCCGATGGCCCGAGCAGGCGAGACAGGGATTGCCCTCATGTCCGTCCGCACTGGAATTCCATCATCGGCGTCGGCCCCCCCCTCCCGCCCGATCAGCCAGTTGCCCTCACTCGCATCCGCCTTCGCACGCCTGCGCTCCATTGCCGGGCGACCACTTTATGCCGGTGAAGAACGGCCGAGACCATCGTCGCGAACCCATCCTTCCCGGGGGCGTAAGGAATCACGGGTAAACCCGGTTGGCCATCCGGGATACACCATCCGCATCAGGGCGTAGCCCATTCGCTCGCCCGATGGACGCGTACCGGACCGGCCAATGATTCCGGACGCGCCAGGCCGTAGCCCTGCCCGTGAGTAACGCCAACCTCCGCGAGGCGCGCCCGGATGGCATCATTTTCCACGTGTTCCGCAATCGTGGTCAGCCCCAGGATCTGTCCCACCTCGTGTATGGCACGCACCATTGCGAGATCGACCGGATCGGTGTTGATGTCCCGAACAAAGTCACCGTCAATCTTCAGGTAATCCACCGGCAGATGCTTGAGGTAGGAAAACGAGGACAGGCCGCTGCCGAAATCGTCCAGCGCGAAGTGGCAACCCGTTCGCCGCATCTCGGTCATCAGCCGGGCGGTTCGCTGCAGGTGCCGGACCGCAGCGGTCTCGGTGATCTCGAAGCACAAGCGGTCACCGGGGAGGCCGGACTTCGCCACCGACTCCTGCAGAAACACCAGGAAGGCATCGTTATTCAGTGACGAACCCGAGAGGTTGATCCCCATTACCGGGAGGTCACCACATCCGGCAGCCTGGAGTTGCTGCATGTACGCCAGCGTCCGGGACACCACCCAGCGGTCGACCTGCCCCATCAGGTCATAGCGTTCGGCCGCCGGGATGAAGGTATCCGGCCGGACGAGCTGGCCATCGCGGTCACGCAGGCGAAGCAGGACTTCGAAATAGGCATCCGTGTCATCCGCCAGCGTGCGAACTGGTTGTGCCCAGAGTTCGAAACGATCCTGCTCGATCGCGTCCGGAATGCTGCTGACCCAGTGCAGTTCGCCCACCCGGTCACGCAAGTCCTCGTCCTCCGCCCGGAACACCCGCACCTGGTTGCGCCCCGTGTCCTTGACCACGTAGCAGGCCGCATCCGCCTGCTGCAGGATCAACTGGGTCGACTCGCTCGCCCCGCTGACTTCGACCAGCCCCAGACTGGCGGACACGGAGAAGGTCGACTCGTCCCAGTAGAAACGGAAGCCGGCCAGTTCCCGGCCGATCTCCTCGGCCAGGGTTCGTCCGTCCTCGATGTCCCGGTCAACCATCAGGATCCCGAACTCATCCCCTCCGAGGCGCGCGACGATATCGCGTTCGTGCAACAGATGAAGCAAGAGGGCCGAAACCTGACGCAGGAGCTCGTCGCCCGCGGTGTGCCCACGGGTGTCATTGATAATCTTGAACTGGTCGAGGTCGAGATAGCACAGGGTGTGCCGGGTGTGGTGCGTGCGCGCGGAACGTAGCTGGTCCTCGAGACACGCCTCGAAGGCCGGCCGGTTCAGCAACCCTGTCAGGGCATCGTGTGTGGCCTGATAGTCGAGCCGGCGCATCACCTCGCGCAGCTCGCTGATGTCACGCATCACGAGGACGCTCGCCTGGCTGTCGGCGGCGCGATTCAGGATCGGGGTAAAGGAAAGCTGGACCGGGCGGGTCTGGTCGTTCGCGGTGTGCAGGCGCATATGGGCAGGGTGGCCTGCTTCCGCGAGCACCTGACCACTGGATTCGAGCCGCGCGGACATCGAGTCCCCGCCGCTCTCGTCTTCCAGACATACCACCTCGTCGAGGGGCCGTTTCGCCAGTTGTGCCGCGGGCTCGCCCAGCAACAAGCTGGCCACCGGGTTGGCGTAGTCGATACGCCCATGGTCGTCGGTGGTAATCACCGCGTCGCCAATCGACTCCAGCGTGGTCTGGGCCCGCTCCTTCTCGCGCCGGTTTTGTTCCCGTTCAGTGGCGATGATCTCCCGCTGGTGCATGTGGGTCAGGGTCATGCTCAGCCAGTCGGCGCTGAGCTGAAGAAACCGCCGTTCCAGCGCGTCCGGTGGCTTGCGTCTCGCATCGTCGCGATAGAGCACCAACAAGCCACGCTGGTTGTCGGGAAGCGGAAGTTCGACCGTCTCGAGGCAAGCCGGAAGCGAATCCAGGCCCCGGGAGCGCAGTTCCTCGCAGGTACCGGACCGGCCTTCCTTAAGGGACAATGCCGAAAGCTCCCGCAGCGCACGTTCGGACAACGGCGAGGCGCGGTGCGGCGGGTAGTGCCGGAGTCGTCGTGCCTCCATCCCGACCGGGTCCAGTTCATAGAGGGCCACCCCGTCCATCCGCAGCTGCTCGGCAACCACCCGCAGCAAATGCCGAATGGCCTCCTCGTGGTCACTGCTGGCCTGGGTCGCTTCGACAAAGGTATTCAGGAGGTCGGTCTGCGACCGAAGCAGGTGCATGCGCGCCAGCATGAACCCGAAAATGATCCCGACAACGGAAGGGATCGCCAGCAAGCGCGACTCGAAACGATCGGCCCCATAGACAAACAGGATCTGGACCACCGCCAGCAGAGTGACGATCGCAACCGAAATGCCGATGAACCGCGCATAGGCCGGCCAGGTGTTCCGTAACTGGAGTTGTGCCCGCATCCCCCCTCCCCTTGCGTGTCGATGCGTCGTCTGGCATCAACAGGGCCTTCCCGCAATAGCGGTGGAAATGCCCCCCGATCATTGTGACTATAACGGGTGCCTGATCGGGCCGAAAGAATGCGGCCCGCCGAAAATTAACGGCCCATCGGCTTCGGCACTCCGGGAAGGGCTTTCTGCACGTACCGTTGCGGCCAAGATCGACCTGCCGCCGATCGCTAGATCCTGGCCCACGATGGCTCCCACCATCAGCCCATGACCAGGTTCACCAGGGGGAACAGCCCGAACCAGAGCACATAGCCCAGGGATGCCGCCATCAATCCATCAATACGGCCCCTGGGGCCTTCGCGGTGCAGCGCACGCCACAGGAGCCAGACCAGCCAGGCGGCATACGGGACCACCACATACCCGATCCCGGCAAAGGCCCCCTGCGCCCATCCCAGCGCATCGAACAACGCGCCGCTGGCGGCCGCCAGGATGGTGAACGACAACGCCACCCAAAGCGCGCCGTCGTTCCCCAGGCGCACGGCCAGGGTGCCCTTGCCCACCGCGGCGTCCGCCTCGCGGTCGGGAATACCGGATAGCGTGATCGACGGCACAATCGCCAGGAATAGCGGCAGGCTCAGCAGCCAGGGCAAGGACGCGGTCCAGTCGCCCGCCAGGAACACATAGCCGCACAACAGCACGCCCAGGCTGTGCGTCAGCGCGACGTCCAGCTCCCCCAGCCCCCGATAGCTAAGCTTCAGCGGCGCCGCGGTGTAGCCAATCGCCAGGACCCCGAGCACGGCCATCACCACCAGGATCGGCCCCGAATCTCCGGGTGCGGTCGCCAGCAATGCAACGAACGCAAGGGCGAAGCCCACCAGCGCGACGGCAATCCCCACGCCCAGCTCGCGCGCGGACAACAGCCCCTCCACCAGCACGCGCGACCCACCGGTAAAGGGACCATAGAACCGGTTTTGCCGGTCCGAGCCAAAGTCCACGCGTTCATTCACCAGCACCGTGGCCACTTCCAGAAGAAACAGGCACAGGTACCCGAGCCAGAACACCGGGTTGCCGAACACCCCACCCGCCGGGGCGGCGGCCAGCGCCCCCACCGCGTAGGCCACAAAGGTCATCGGATAGAACTGCAAGCGCAACGCCTGGAGCCAGGCACCGGCCTTGTGCGCGAGCCACTCGCCCGCATTTTCACGCCCCTTGGCCAGACGCAGCCCTTCCTGGCGTGCGCGCTGTAACCAGGCCTTGCGTTGGGCCTCGTCGCTATGGCGCACCGAACCGAACATCAACGAGCGCACCGGCCGGACCCCACAGAACCCCAGCGTGGCGCGTACCATTGCATTGGCACCTGGCTGGCGATACACCAGCCGGTGGATCAGCGGCGGCGTATCCATGGTCGTGATCAGTTGCGCCGAGCGGCCCTGCAGCAACCCTTCGTACCCGGTACCGCCCTCGCAGGAGCGAAAGGCGAATTCCGGCGTCATGATCCGGTCCAGAAAACCCTTGAGTAGCGCCGGCATGGTGCCCCACCAGGTGGGATAGACAAACACCAGATGATCAGCCCACTCGACGAGGCCGCGTGCGGCCTCCAGATCCTTTTCGAGTGGCTGCTGATTGGGCGAAGGGGTGTGGACGTGCGGATCAAACTCCAGGCTCGCCAGATTCAGGGACTGCACCTCGGTCCCGGCCGCGCGCGCCCCTTCGCTGTAGGCTTCGGCCAGCGCCCCGCACAGGCTATCGGTGCGCGGGTGGCCGAGGATGACAAGCACCTTCAAGCGGGGCACTCCGTGCGGTGGTCATACCTTCGTTCTCCAGCCCGCCGCGGTAACAACCACCGACGTCATGGGTACCGCAAGCGAGGCCCTTCCCCCGCATCGGATTCCACCCCTGCCGATGACGCGCCCCTGCATTACGAAACCCTCCGAACACGTGACTCAATCACACCCACGATCCCGCATCCGCCCTCATCCACGCCGACCGACCGTTTCGCGCCGATCCCGCGGATCGAGGAATGCGTCCACCACAGCGGCTCCACCCAGAACATAGCCCGCGCCGGAGAGGCTTGCTACCGATCCGTCATACCCGGAAGCGCCGTTCCGTTAGAGCGCTCACAAGATCCGGTCCACCGGAACAGTTCACCGGGCGTACACGAAGCGGTCGCGGCGAACTGCGTCTGCGGGTGGCTCAGCGACGCGGGTTACGGATTCCGAGCGCATCGCTATCCCGTTGCGGTGCGGACGGCCGGCGCAGTTCCGCGACGATCATACGGAGCGATACGGCAAACAGAACCGTCCCCAGCACCAGCATGCCGTCAACCAGCCAGCCATTCGCCAGAAACGGAAGGATCGGACCATCAGTACCCCCGAGTTTTTCGGCCAGTCCCAATCCCAGCAGGAGCGACCCCGGCGTCTGCACCAGCGCCGCACGATGAAAGGGGTGCATCCGCACAGTCGACCGCTGTGCCGCGGCCACCGCGGACTCCTGGACCGCATCCGGCGCGGCCGATCTGGCCGCCTCCGGCGGCGGTGAGCCCGGCGCGATGCCCCTCTCAGCAGGGTCCTCGGAGACCCCTGCCGGGTGGCGATAGGCAAACACCCACCACATCAACAACGGGCTCCCAAGGAACGCGAACAGCACCAGCCCGAAAGCCCCGGCCCCGGATGTCTCGCCACCGTTCAGCGCATGCGCGAGCAATACCGTGGCAAAGGGCAGCACCAAGGTCGCGAAGGCATACAACACCCGCACCCCAAGCGCGGCGCGTCGCCGCGATAACAGCATCACCAATGCGGCCAGTACCGCGAAACTGTATACAACCAGAAGAATCATGAACGCCTCCCTGCGTCACGTGATTGGAACGGTCCATCGCTGCGGGGCCTGGCGACCCCGCCTGCCGATCCTACCGTCCTGGACCATCCGTTGCTCGTGCCCCCCTGCGCCTTGCCCGCCTGACCGCCAGCCTTTGCAGGCGTACTGTCCTGTCTGACCGAGCCGGTCAGCCCGTGTCGTCCAGGCCTGGAAACTCGAGTTCGTAGCGCAGCTCTTCCTCTGGCTGCCGGATGAAGTTCCCCTGCACCAGGTCGATCTGGGCCTGCCACAACAAGGCCAGACCATCGGCATCCTCCACATAGCTGGCCATGGTGTAGGCACCGACCTCCTTGGCCTGACCCAGGAGGCCGTTGAGCCGTAACGAAGGCGTGGTGGAGTGATGCAGCCCCACGGTGAGTTCCCGCGCGATCTTGACGTAGTCGGGCCGCATTTCGGCAAGCATCCGGCGCGTATCGGCATCGGTACTGGCGCCAAAGTGTTCCAGGGCGATGCGGATCTCCAAATCCCGAAGCGCATCGCCAAAGGCCGAGAGCTGATCCATCCGGCCCAGCACATCGCCCTCGCGGAGTTGCAGAACCAGGCTTCCCGGCCATACCGGCTGCGCGGCAAGTCGCTTGCCCAGCCAGGGCAAAAAGCTTGAATCGCCGAGCGAGCCGCGAGACATTTTCACAAACAGCCGCGACTGCGGATGACTCACGGTTCGGGCATTGAGGATGCCAAGGGCATTACTGATGACCCAGCGATCGAGATGCCGGTCGAGCTCGAGCCGTTCCGCCATCTCGACGAACTGTCCCGGCAACAGGATCTTGCCATTCGGCTCGCGGATTCTCAGCAGCACCTCGTGACGTTCGATCTGATCGGACCCACTGATATTCGCGATCGGCTGAAACACCGGGAACAGTCGCTTTTCCTTGATGGCATGGGCAATGGTGCGCCGCCAGTGATTGCGCTCTTCGACCTGCAGATCCGGCGTCAGCAACTCCGGATCCAGTTGCACCCGGTTGCCGCCGCTGTCGCGGGCCTCGCTACAAAGCGCGATGGCACGGTCCAGAGCCTTGAGCGGACGTTCCCACATCACCTGTCCGACACCGATGCTGGCCGCAACGGTTCCACCCGGGAGACCGGACACAGCGGCACCGGCGGTCTGCTCATGCAAGCGTTGCGCGAGTTCGACGATCTCCTTCACGTCCTTGCGTTGAGCAATCGCAATCAAGCCCGCCTCACCATGGCTCACCACCAGATCACCCGGGGCCATGGCCTCGCGAACCCGGCGCACGAACTGGTTGTGAGTCTGCTGGTAATCGATCGGACCGAGGCGGGCGAGTAGTGCCCCCGGGTCATCGAACGCCCACTGCAGGACCACCGCAGCCCCCTGCGCAGGATCAAGGCCGTCGAGATGGCATAACACGAGACGCTCGAACTCCAGGGGATGCACCAGTGTCGGCGATCGACCACGCTCGGCCTGGCCGTGCGCCCGCGACCGAATACGGCGGTGCCATGCAGCCCGCGCACGAACCCGGCAGACGATGTCCGCATCGGTACTGGCGGGCGGCAGGGAGTCGAGCATCCCATTGCCGGGCGAGACATCCGGTGCCCCCGGCACATCCAAAGCCAACAGAGGGATATCCAGAGACATGTCGTGGGGCAACAACAGACGGCCGATCTCCTCCGCGGTGATCCCCGGCAAAGACCCGGCGATCACGACCGCCTCTGGCCGACTATCCGCCACTCGATCAACCACCTCCAGGGGGGCCACGCTGATGCCTACCTCCAGGCCGGCCTGCCGCAACATGGACGCCGGCTCCTCGACAGACCCGGCGTCCGCGCCGAGCATCAGCACCCGGTACGGGATCAGAAAGTCGTCCTGCACCAGCCCGCGTATGGCCCCCACCAAGTCCAGGTCCGTTACGGGCCGCTTCAACAGGGCATCGGCACCGGCGCGGAGCACATGCAGCCCGGCCTGTCCTGCTGCTCCTCCGCTGACTGGCGCCAGGATGACCAGCGGCACGCCCGGCAGCGAACCCTCACGCAGATGGACAAGCCGCGACAGTTCGGCGTCATCCATCGCCGCCAGTTCGGCGATCATCACGTCGGGTGGGGTCGAATCGCCCAGATGCGGCAGGGCTGCCTCGTCGGCGCACGCAACCACCGCATACCCGTGTATCCCCAGCAGCAAGGCGGTCTCGCTCTCCGGCGAAGCATCCGCCCCGAACAGGCATATCAGGGGCCTCTGGATCGTCGGGGCCGTCTCGGCGTCGTGCGCGGCGAACGGCACTTCGCCCCGCACACTTTCGCGCAGCCGCAGAACCAGGGCTCCAATGGTCTCGAGATCGGCCGGGTTGGGACGCACCGTGGTGGTCGCATACTGCGCCAGACGCTCATCAATCCGGCGAGCCGTGGTGAAGGAGTCATTCATCGCCGATCCGGTCAGACCACTCACCAAAGCCCGCGTTATGCCCCGGACATCCATCACGTCCTGTGGCCGAAACCCGCGCTGGCGCACGATGTACCAGCGGTCCCTGAGGTCATCGACCACCTTAGGAAGTTTCTTCAAGAAGTCCGTATCAAGGGCATCCGAGGCGCCCCCGGATGACTGGGTTTCGGAGTTATGCATCATGTAGGCCCGGACGTGAGCAGTTCAGCCTCACTATAGACAAGTATCCACGGCCCATGGGGCCGAGCGTCCGGCCCTGACCTCCAGGACGCTGCCCGACCCAGCGAGCTCTTCGCGGGGCATAACGCCGCGGGGCCTTGTGGCAACCTGATCGGTTATTCCCGAACCGAGCCCCGGGTTAGGATGACGCCTTGCACATAACGGGAGAGGGATCGTGCTGTTCTGGCTCACGTTGTTGCCGTTCGTGTTGCTGTTCGTGTGGCTCGTGCCGTTGCGGCGGCCGGCCTTTGAAGCGGCGCCCATCGCCTATCTCGCCACCCTGGTGCTGGCCGTTCTGGTCTGGCAGATATCGGGCACGGTGCTGGTAGCGAGTCTGCTGGATGCAGCCATCGTTTTCGTGGAGGTCCTGCTGATCATCCTGATGGCACTGCTGGTGCTGAACGTGATGATCGGGACCGGGCACATGAGCGCGATCCAGTCAGTCATCGCCAGCGTCTCGCGCGACCACCGGGTGCTGGCCATGCTGCTGGGGTGGGGGCTGGTCGGTTTCGTAGAGGGCATCGCCGGCTTCGGCACCCCCGCGGTACTGGCGGCACCGCTGCTGGTGTATTTCGGCATGCGGCCCCTGAAAGCGGTCGCCATCGCCCTGATCGGCAACAGCACCGCCGTCCCCTTCGGTGCGGCCGGAACGCCCGTGATCATCGGCTTCGCCGGCCTCGGACTGGATGCCGAGACCACCCGCTCGGCCGTGTTGCAGACGGCGGTCATCCACACCGTCCTCGCACCATTCATTACGCTGTTCATGGTCTGGGTGGCGACCCTCGGCGAGGAACGCGGGCGCTTCCGCGAGTTCGTGCCCTTTGCCGTGCTATCGGCGCTGGCGTTCGGCATCCCCTATCTGCTGGTTGCCTGGCTGGTGGGGCCGGAACTGCCCGCGATCATCGGCGGCGTGGTGGCAATGGTGGTGATTGCCCTGGCGGCCCATCGCGGCTTCCTGCTACCTGGGCACGAACGGCGCCCAGAGGTCGAGCGAGCCCCAGTCGGGCGCGTGCTCCTGGCCTTTGTGCCGTTCGCGGTCATGGCCGTGGCACTGATCGCCTCGCGCACCATCATGCCGCTGCGCGAGGCCCTGCAGTCCGTGCGCTGGTCGCCGGGCGAGTTCAACGGCATTGAGCTGGGGCAAAGCCTGGCTCCGCTGTACACACCCTATTTCTACTTTGGCCTGGCCCTGCTCACCGCGCTGATCCTGTTCCGCGTGAGCCGCGCCACGCTGGGTCAGGCGGTGACCGCCACCTGGGGCAAGCTGCGCGTCGCGGCCATCGTGCTGGCGTTCATCATCGCCCTCACCCAGCTCCTGCTGAGCTCCGGCTCCAACGCCGCCGGCCTGCCGTCGATGCCACAGGTGCTGGGGCAGGGCCTGGCGGAATCACTGGGCGGGACCTTCGTGATGTTCAGCGCCTTCCTCGGCGCGCTGGGCTCGTTCATGACCGGAAGCGCGACCGTCTCCAATCTGCTGTTTGCACAACTCCAGGCGGACACCGCCGATGCCCTGGGCATGGCGCTCCCGACCGTACTCGCCCTGCAACTGATCGGCGCCGGGGTGGGCAACATGATCTCGCTGCACAACATCGCCATGGCGGCCGGGGCCGCGGGTCTGCAGGCGCGCGAAGGTCAGGTGATCCGCGAGACCATCATCCCGGTCATCGTCGTCTGCCTCGGGGCCGGCTTGCTGGCACTCGCCTGGTAGCCAGGGGCGGCGTCGGCCCGCGCTACGGGTTACCGGAAGGCGACACTGGGGCGCCTTTCCGTGGCCTCGGCTACCACCGATAACAACTGGCCTCCTTGCCCATAATTTGCATCCCGATACGCTCCGCCGCGGGGCCACCCGCCACTCCGTAGCAGACATGCAGCGGCAACAAGTGCTCCGCCCGCGGATGGCAGAACCGGGCGCCCGGTGCGCCATCCCAGTGCACGAGCTTGGCCGCCCGTGCATCTTCCGCGTCCGCGCGCCCGCAGCAGACGGCCCCCAACCAGACCTCGAACGACTGGTTGAGCTGCCGGGACTCCTGCGTATCGGGCGTGAAAAAGGCGCGCAGGTTGTGGAACGAGAAGCCAGACCCCACCACCCACACACCGGATTCATGCAGCCCTGCCAGAGCCCGTCCAATCTCAATATGCTGCGCCGGGTCCAGCGTCTCCACCAGGGAGAGCTGAACGCATGGGACCTGCGCCTCGGGATACATGATCTTCAGCGGCACGAACAGCCCGTGATCGAACCCTCGCGCCGGGTCCAGGTGCGCATCGATGCCCGCCTCCTGCAGCCGTCGATGAACCTCCGCGGCCAGTGCCGGCTCGCCCGGGCAGGGATACTCGATGGTGTACGACTCCGGGGGAAACCCGTGGTAGTCGTAGATCAGCCCCGGATTCGCCCCGGACGTGATGGTCGGCACCGACGCCTCCCAGTGCGCACTCACCACCACCAGCGCATCGGGCACCCGCACGCGCCCGGCCAGACCCTCCAGATTCTCCACCATGGCCGTGTGCCCTGGGTCTCCCAGCAGTGGCAGAGGCCCGCCGCCATGGGACAAAAACAACGCCCGAGTCTTGTCCATCATTTGTTCCCGCCATTGCATCCCGGTCGTCCGGTCACCCACACAAGCCCGTTACCTACCTGCGCCCGTGTCCATCAACGCTGAGACCTGCACCTCTGGAGCCGATTAGCGCCCGCAGTCGCTTCAGACCAACGACCGTCCTGCACTGATCGTCCGGTTCGGGACTGGGCCCGTCACCCCAAGCCCCAGTCTCGTCGTGCAATCCGCTTCCCGCAACTGGCGTGCATCCAGCTTCTCGTGTACACCAGAGACGTGTGTCACCCCCAGCATCCGGAGGGGCTGCATGTCCAGGAAATGGTTTCTACTAGCCGCTTTGCCATTGGCCACATTGACGTCGACCCATGCGTGGGCAGATCCGGGCGAAATCCAGCGCATCCTCGAGGCCAAAGAGGCCGCATGGGAGGCCGGCGACGGCGAGGCATGGGCACGCAATTATCAGGAAGATGCGGGGCTCGTGAACCTGTTCGGGGCGCGTTTCAATGATCGCGCGACCAATGCCAAACGGCATACCGACGTCCTGCAGGGCCCCTTTGCCGGAACGTCGCTCAGCGTGGACGTTCAGGACATCACCATGCTGAGCGATGACACGGCCTTCGCCGAAGCCCTGTTGCGGGTCTCGAACATCGCGTCCATGCCTGCAGGCCTCCCGGACCGGGGGGACGGCGTCCTGCACACACGCATGAGCTTCCTGCTCGAACACGATGGTCATCACGGCTGGCAGATTCGGTTCGGGCAAAACACCGCCGTGCATCGGTAGGCGCGCGGAACCGGCACACCGGCACGGCGGCGAACTAGCTCATGGAGACCCTCTGGCTTCGTCTCCACCGGACATGACGCGGTAGCGTTCAGGTGGTGACGCCTGGGTCTCGCCATGTCCGCCCCGCGCCCACTCCGATGGATGCAAGACCACTCCCGCCCGCACCATGTTCCGCCCCGCATACACCCGGCTGCGCGCCAGCGGTGCCCCCGCCGCCACCGCCATCACGTGGCCATCGGTCCTCTCGGAAGGTGCCCTTTGCATCCCCTGCGCTGCTGAAAAGCTGACTACCCCGGGCCGCGATCAACGGCATGGCATCCGCAATCTCGCCCTGAGACTCAGGGAGATGCCGGTCAGCGACCCTCGAAATCGTCGACTTTTCGACAGCCCCCCCCCTACAGCCAGCCCCCGCCAAAAGGCCAAATGTCCGTCAATAACTTGACCTATATCAGATTATCTGGATTTTCTTCTTTTACGATGCAAGCCGCTAGGTACTGGCGGGCCCAAAACCCCGCCCTCCAGCAGGCGGGGCCCCGAATGCCCCGAGACATTTGGTCTTGTTTAAGTGGTTGTTAACTTGAGGAGGTATTGCCATGAACAAGCTGGCCAAAGCTCTTTCTACCGCGGCGCTGATCGGCGCCTTTGCGATCCCGATGCATGCCTCGGCCCAGTGGTGGGGTCCCGGCTATCACGCCCCGAATTATGGTCCCTACTACGGTCCTGGCTACGGGTACGGTCCCGGCTGGGGTCGCGGCGTAGGTGACTGGTTCGGCCTCGGCGACATGTTCGGCGACTTCGACTTCAGCATGCGCGGTCGCGGACATGGATACGGCAGCGGGCATGGATACGGCGACTACTACGGCCGTCACTACGGGAACTACTACCCGCATTATGGCTATGCCCCGTATTACCACCCCGCCCCCTACCAGGGTGCAGCCTGGGCTCCGCAACCGATGGCCGCGGATCAGCCGGAAGATCAGGACAACTGATCGCGACCGCGCCTTCCGGCCGATAACCAACCGGCCCGGTCTGCCCATGGCAGGCCGGGCCGGTCACGTTTTCACACCCCGAGTTCCGCACGCGAACTCGTTCCCAAAAGATCATGGCTGTCCTCTGCCGATCCCTGCGCAGAGCCATCTCGCGAGAGACAACGCGCAAGGTTCGACTCCATACGAATGGCTGCCTCAACCGTAGTGCGGAACGATCCCGGAGTGGGTATCTTGTTGGCGCGGGAAGGCAATCCCGCTGCCGGGTCCGCTATCGCGTGGCCCGGATGAGTCAACACAGGGAGAGAACATGCCAGGGAAACTGATTGTGGGCGGCCTCGTGGTCGCCGCCGCAGGGGTCGGGTACTACCACTACGAGGTCCGGCAGGTCGAGCAGAAGCTCGACGACATGGTGGAGATGCTCCAGCCGCTCGGCACGCTGCACTACTCCGACGTCGGTATCGGCCTCGGGGGCGAACTGCACGTCAACGGGCTGCTGTTTGAACCCAACAACACGGCCATCGGCCGCATGCGCGCAGACCGCATCACGCTGGAGGCCGGCAACCTGTGGCAGCTCGCCCGGCTTCGGCACACGCTGGACGCCCGACGCCTGCCGCGGCAGCTCGGGTTTTCCGTGCACGGGCTGACCCTGCCGGCCGGCATCGCCGCTGGCACGCAGGGCGACACGCCTGCGCTGTGGCTCGACACCGCCGGCTGCGGGGCCTATCAGGCCGCCCCACCGGATGCGCTGATGGCCGCACTCGGCTATCACGACATCCCGCTGGACTTCGGCGCCCACTACCACCTCGAAGAGGACCGCAACAGCCTGACCGTGCACAGCACGTTCGGCATGGGCCCACTGGGTCAGGGCTCCTCCACCGGACGCTTCGACATTCAGGCCACCTCGAACCGGGCACGCGATCTCGCTCCGGCGCTAATGACCGCCTCGCTACAATCCTTGACCGTGGGGTACGCGGACCGGGGGTACTACCCTGCACTGATGGAATTCTGCGCGAACGAGATGGAGATGGCTCTCGAGGACTATACCGAGCACCACAAAGGCGCCTGGGTCGAGGCCTGGCGACCCTTCGGCGTGCAGCCCGGGCCCGGCATGGTCGATGCCTACGGACGCTTCATCGAGGATCCCAAGGACGTTTCGCTGCGCATTGGCCCGATCGACAATCCGGCGCTCCTCTGGGCCAACGTCGACACCCCGACCCACCTGCTACGTCAGGTCGAGTCCAGCCTGACCGTGGCCGGAAAACACTACGGTCGCGTCGATCTGCGCCCCGTCACCCCGGGCCCCGCCAGACCGACGACGACCGAGAATACGAACTTGAACACGGGCCCGGCCGCCTCGGCCACGGCACCCGATTTATCGCCTGTCCCGAACATCGCACTGAATGCCCTGGGCGACCACATCGGCCGCAATATCCGCATCCAGCTCGCCGACGGCCGCGCCCGCGATGGCGAACTGCTCAGAATCGAGGAGGAGCACATCCGTGTGCGCCGACGCTTCGGCAGCGGCTACATGGTCGTGCCAATCGCGCTGTCCGACATTGCCGAGGTGCGCCCACTCCGCTGAGGCCTGCGCGCCCCGCCATTGTAGAAAACTGCTGGAGCACAACATGGCATTGCACCACGCCGCACCCGGAGAGATCGTGGACGTCCGCCCCCTGGGGAAAGAATTGCGCGGGTCAAAAAGTGCAACGCTGCTGCGTTCGGAACACTTGCAAGTCTTCCGCGTCGTGCTGCCCAAAGGCGAAGAGTTCAGTGAGCACGCCGTAGCCGGAGAGATCACGGTCCAATGCCTGGAAGGCTCGGTCGATTTCCGCATCGGGGAAGACCAACTCCAGCGGCTCACCGCCGGCGCCCTGATCTACCTGAATGGGGGGCAGCCCCATGCCCTTACGGCACTGGAAGACGCGTCAGTCCTGGTGACCATCTACCACCCGCGATAGCCTGATCCACCGGGATGGTTCCAGGCCCAGACGCCATTCAGCACCTGGTTGAGAAGGATCCGACTGCGTCTGCGGGCTCGAGTAGAGCCCCCGGGCCCAACCCCGCGCAGCGCTCCGCGGGTCCGACCGAGCCCATTGCTGTCGCCCGTACGACGCCTCGTCTCGCGCGCGGCAAACGTCAAAATCGGAGCGCCCCTCGCCCTTGGCGCGCAACCTCATAGAATCTTTACAAAATACTGCGCAAATTCAATGTTGAGGCGATTTGCCGCATCCGCCGCCGCCCGGCATTCCTCGTTAAATTCCTCGCTGAACGCCGTCTTCGCTCTATGCAGCTTGCTCGAACCCGCCGCCCCGATCCAGGCACCATCGCGTTCCAGACCGGCCTCTTCGTAGTACGTACTTCCGCACTCGTTATATTGATCTCGAAGCTCGAACCGATTGCCTAAATAATGTTCGACCCTCGCCTGAGCACGCGCGCTCTTCTCCTGATCGATTCTTAGGCTAATCACCTTCCCAACCTCACAGAGAAGATCATCGTGGCTCAGCCCGCTGCAATACTTTTCCTTGTAGGCATCGATTTCGCCGTCCTCGGTCGACCCTCTTTCGATCTCGATTAGTGCCTCGTAAGCCAACCGACAGTCTTCCGAGTCTTCGCGAGCCTGATGGCATTCAGAAGACCGATCATAGGCGGCCTCTCGGTCCTTGTAGGTTTCGGCGGAACCACCACAGCCTGCCAACAGAGCTGGAAGCATGATCAAAATGAGCCTGGGTTTCATCATGCATCCTCGAACAATCATACGTTTACCGACCAACAGGCAGTCTGGAAGAGGCGGCAGAGAGGCGCGGTGCGGGCCCCGCACCATGACGAGCCCGGGTTGCCCCGGGGCCATGGTCGGATCTTGGTAGCGCTTAGAGCGACGAAGTCGCGTCCAAGCGCTAGTCAGCGCGTGGCTGGGGCGGAACCGATTGCTTCTGCGAGCTGGAATAGACGCTCAGGGCGGTCACGGTCAGCAGGATCAGCCCCATGCCAAAGACCTGGAGTGCGCCCAGGGTCTCGCTCAGGAACACCACGCCGAACAGCGACGCAGTCACCGGCTCGACCATCGCCACGATGGACGCGACGGCGGGTGCCGTGTGATTCAGGCCGATGATGTAGAAAATGAACGACAATCCGGCGCCCAGCACGCCCAGTATCACGAACAACGGCCAGCTCGGCGTGCTCAGCACAGCCACGGTCTGGTCGGGATCGCCCAGCCCGAACAGGATGACGACCAGGACCGCGAACGCGATCACCAGAATCGCCTGCGGGCTGCCGTGGGGTGCCGCGAACTTGAAGCCGAAGATGAAGACCGCGTAGGACAGCCCGGAAGCCAGACCGGCCCCGGCGGCGATCGGCGTCACGTCACCGGCACCGATATCATAGATACCCGTCAGCAGCACCACACCCAGCATGACCATCGCGATCGCGACCCACTTGAACAGGGTGGGTTTTTCGAGCCCGAGTGCAAAAGAAACGAGATAGACGAACACCGGCGCGCAGTACATCAGTGTCGCAGCCACCGCGACACTGCCCTCGGCGATGCTCAGGAAGTAGAAGGTGAAGTTGCCCGCGACGCCCAGGCCGGCGATCGCCGACCAGAACCACATGCGGCCACTGGCCAATCCGCTGCCATGCGGGCGAATCGCAAGCCAGGCGAGCACGAACAGCAGCCCGATCGCGCCCCGGTAGAACGACACCACCACCGGATCCCAACCCTGGCCCGTGAGAATGCCCCCAATCCCGCCGGACAGCCCCCAGGAAAACGCCGCCAGAGCGACGAACAGCGTGCTCAGACCCACCACTTTTTCGGATGAAAGCGACGTCAGCGGGGTCGGTGCGCCCTGTGCCATTCAGCCAGTCCCTATCGTGGGTCGTGAGTGAGTCCCGACCCGTCGATCTGCTGGTCGGCGACATGTTTCGTGTTGACCCCGTGATGGGTCAGCGAAACGTCGCACAATATAACAGCGCCGCGCGTCGTGATGTTGGGAGACATCAACGAGCGCGGGACATTAGAGAAGCCCTTGCCCCTTGGATGGAGGCGCGGCTCGAAAGGACGGCCTGAGCCCTTGCCGCCCTCGCGGCTCCCGGGCAAATCAGTCGTGGACGATGATGCGCGCGCCGGCGGGGTCGATATCGACGCGGGAACTCGAATACTCGCAGGCGTCCGCGATTTCCTTCAGCTCTGGCATATTGTTGAGCTCCGCCAGTTTCCGCAACAAGCCGCCTTCGCAGTCGCATTGCATTCCTCTGTCGGGATCGGCTGTGCACTTGAACTCACCCCCGTCCACCGACCAGTCCATGCCCGATGGCATCTGCAGGATGACGGGCTCCTCGCGCATTACCTGCATCTTCACCCGATCCGTGTTCTCGCCACGCTCCCAATCCACGGTCGGCAAATTGTCTCTGGCCATCATGTCACTCCTTCCATCCAAACATCCCGCGTAGTGTCACGCGACCCATGCCCAGCGTACGAGGCGCCTTCCGGCCCTTGCTTTGATGCCAGGCCCCTTCCACTTTCCGCCAAAATGGGCTGATGTCAGGCTGCAGTCCGTACGGTGTCAAACATAACGAAGATCGTTGGTGTCCTTTGTTGCTCGCACATCCATTGCGCCACTCAAGCCGACGCGGCGGGGCCGATTTGTGCGGGCTCACTGGCGCTCAGGCCGACACTCCTGTACACAGGGGGCGCCTGTCACAAACACCATCCGGAGCTTGCATGTCCAGGAAACCGTTCCTACTGATCGCCTTGCCCCTGGCCGCACTCATGGCGGCCCCTGCTTGGGCCGACGACGGCGAGATCCAGCGCATCCTGGAGGCCAAGGGGGCCGCATGGGAAGCCGGCGATGGCGAGGCCTGGGCACGCGACTATGCGGAGAATGCCGGGGTGATCAATCTGGTCGGCACACGCCTCGAGGACCGTTCGAGCAATGCACAACGGCATACGGACTTGCTGCAGGGCCCCTTTGCCGGAACATCGCTAAGCGTCGACGTACAGGACATCATCCTGCTCGGCGACGACACCGCCTTCGCGGAGGTTATGTTTCGGGTTTCGGGCATTGAATCCATGCCGGAAGGCCTGCCGGACCGCGGCGACGGCGAGCTGCACACGCGTATGAGCTTCCTGTTCGAACGCCACGATCACCACGGCTGGCAGATCCAGTTCGGACAAAACACCGCCGTGCACCCATAACAGACGGCGGCGGCGACGGGGTACGGCGGCGGCGACGGGGTCGGACCACGATAACCTGCTGATTTAATGGATTTATATCGCGCCAACCCCCCTTTCTAGAGGCTTATCCGCCCTATTTCGCCGTCAAAACCGTTGATCTACCCAATAACTCGCCCCATCGTCGCGCACCCATGCGGTATCCCCCGTCTGTTCAACGTGGCGCCCCGGCGACCGCACCCCCAGCGCTCGGTGCACATCGTCCACATACGACCGGTCCCCTACCGCGACGGCCGTCGTCCACCACTCATCCCGACTGGCGCGATCCGAGGCCAGCGCCTCTTCCACCCACAAACGATGACACTCCCTCAGCTCGGCTACGGAACCGATCTCCAGCGCATCCAGCAGGGCCTGCTCATCAATGACTCGGTAACGGTCCGGTGGTGCCTGGATCTCCCGATATCCGCTGGCTTCCCACTCCGATGGATGCTTCACCACCCCCGCCCGTACCATGTTCAGGTCGATGTACACCAGGCAGCGCGCGAGGTGGGTCCCGGTCTGCACGGCAGTGGCATGGTAGCGGTCTTCCCAGAAAGCGCCCTTGCGCGCCTTACGCCGGTTGTATGACTGGCCAACCCGGCCCGCGATCAACTGCATGGAACGCGCAATCTCGCCTCCGCCCTCATCGCGCACCAGCAGGTGTACATGGTTGGAGGTCACTATGTAGTTGAGCACACAGAGTCCGTAACGCTGGCGCGCCTGATACAGCCAGTAGCGCCAGAGCCTCCGGTCGCGGGAAAACTTCAGCAGAAACTCCTGCTTGTGACAACGATGCGTAACGTGCCAGACATGGCCCGGCAGATGATGGCGATTCGCCCGTGGCATGGCTTCCCTCCCTGGAATGCCCATTTCCCATTTGAAGACAGCAATTACCGTTTCAAGCCGCAATCTGCGGCCTTAATCCGACCGTTTCTCCCGCGCTTTCCGCGCCTTACCTAGGTCCGACCCCGTTATGGCCCAACCTGTTCATCGCACCCTACGCTTGGAGGCCCGACCCGGTCACTCCGGATATAGACTTATGGTACCGGCGGGTCTGGTACCGCTCATCTGACAGGAGAAACGCATGCTTCGCATCGCTGCTGTGATGCTGGGTCTCCTGATCCTTACCGGCTGCATTAGCACCCAGAGCTGGGAGGCAACGCGCGTGCTCCAGGACATCGAGGCCGGCGCGGGACCGAGCACGCTGAAGGCCCGCACCCCCGAGCCCATGCGCCAAACGCTCACGCTCGAGACGGCCGAAGGTGACATCGCGGCCGACCTCTATCATCCCCAGCAGGATGTGGGGGCCCGCATCGTCCTCGTGCCGGGCTTCACGCCACAGGGCAAGGACGACCTCCGGCTGGTGCAACTCGCCACTACGCTGGCGCGGGCACGCTTCCTGGTGCTGGTGCCCGACCTGCAGGGCACGAAAGACCTCAGCGTGCGCCCCGAGGATGCCGCTGCCATCGGTGATGCCGCTGCCCTTCTGGCCCGTCTGGAGGTGGAGCGCGCAGCCGATGAACAAGACGTGGGGGTCGCGGCGATCTCTTATGCCGTGGGCCTTGCAGTCCTGGCGACGCTGACGCCGCAGGGGGAGGAGGCCATCGACTTCCTGGTCGCGATCGGCGGCTACTACGACACGAAGAACGTGATCACCTTCTCCACCACAGGGGCCTTCCGGGAGCCCGGATCGGCCCACTGGCAGACGCGCACGCCTGACCCGCAGGCGAAGTGGGTCTTCCTGCGCGGCAATCTGCATATGCTGAATGACCGCGAAGACCGCGCGATTCTCGAAGAAATCGCGCGGCGGCGCATGGGCGACCCCAACGCCCCCATCGACGACATGGCCGATGATCTCGGCGATGAGGGGCGAAGTCTATTGGCGTTAATCCTGAACGATGACCAGGAGCGCGTGCCGGCGCTGCTGGATGATCTGCCGGCCAGCGCGCAGGCGGCCATCGAGATGCTGTCCCTGGCCGACCGCGACCTCTCGCATCTTTCCAATGGTGCCATCCTGATCCACGGTCGGACCGACGCCATGATCCCGCACACCGAAAGCGCGCGCCTCGCCCGTGCAATCGGCAACGCCAACCTGCACCTGATCGATGGCTTTTCCCACATCGATCCGCAAGGCGTGGGGTTCATCGGCCAGTGGCAGCTTATCCGCGCGGTGATGGACCTGATCGCGCGGCGATCGGATTGACCCTGTGGATGGTAACGAGGCCCGACCTCGTCATGCGGAATAGAAATCCTCGCCACACAGGAACGCGCGGCGAACACAGCGACAAATACAGTGGTAACACGGCGTCGTCTCGATCGAGACGAGCTCCTTCCTGGCTCGCGTCATCAGGACCCTCCTGGGTCCATGCAATCACCCCAAAACCTTGGCCGACCGCCTCAGACCGTCAAGGAGATCATGGGTGTCCTCTTCTTGTGTGTCCTCTTCTTGTGCCCTGATCTCCGCGCTTGCCGGTGCTGTTGCGGTAAAACCCAGCAAGAAGATCATGGGCACCATCTTCTTGTCTGCTCTCTTCTTGTGGCCGCCACCATAAGGTCATGAATGCCCCTTACCCCTTTTCCGCTTCACCCGGTACATTTCACCATCCGCACGGCTCAGCAGGGTATCGGCATCCTCTCCGTCCGCGGGATAGCAGGCCATGCCAATGCTGCAGGACGGCATGACCCCGCCGAACTCGGCGCCCAGTGGCTCGGCCATGACCGATTGAATCTGATCAACTTTCCTGGAAACGGCCTCCTCCATCTGGATATCCGTCAGCAGGACAATAAACTCGTCCCCGCCCATCCGCGCCACCGTGTCCGTCTCCCGCACGCAGCCCTCCAGCCGTCGCGCGATCGCGCAGAGCACACGGTCCCCTACCGCGTGCCCATGGACATCATTGATCGCCTTGAAGTCATTGATATCCAGAAACAGCAAGGCCAGGCGATTCTGGTAGCGATGGGCCGCACGTAGAGCCAGGTCCAGGCGGTCATAGAACAGCGATCGGTTGGTCAATCCTGTCAGCGGGTCATGGTGCGCGAGGAAACGTAATTCCTCCTCCGCTTGCCAGAGCGCGGTCACGTCGCGCGCGACGCCAATCCGCACTCCCTCCTCCTCGACCCAGTGTGCCGACCACAGGATGTGCACGACACCGCCATCCTTGCGGATATAACGGTTACGGAAATCGACGTGAGGCTGACCGCTCATCACCCGGACAATCGAGGCCAGCGAGGCGGCCAGGTCGTCAGGATGCATGTAGTCGGTAATCGTGGTGCCGATCAGCTCCTCCGCACGATAGCCGAGCAGCGCCTCACAGGCATCGCTCACAAAGACGATCTGATTGTCCCGATCGACCACAAAGACCGTGTCGAGGATCAGATTGATCAGTCTGGAAGAGAGCGCTTGCAGGTCAACGGACATAGGTCAGGGCAACCATACAGAGAATGGCCTTCGACGACAGCCCGGCCTCGAACCGAACAGCCCCCCCACCCGTCCGGAAAGCCGCTGATCAATACGCGCAATAGACGAATCATGGATCACGGGTGTCACCTTCTCGCTCGGCTACTGGAGTGCCTTTGTCCCGCGACAGCCGGGATACTGCGTGCAGCCCCAGAACTCCTGCCCTGCTTTGGAGCCCCGACGCGCCTTGCGCTTCACCATCGCGCTACCGCATTCCGGACAGGCTTGGCCTGGCGGCGCCTCGTGACGCTCTCGCAGCTGCTGCACGTGGGCCCGTTGCATCTGCCGCGTGGGCTCCAACCGACGCATCTCAAGCATCTCCAGCAAGGTCTGCACTTCGCTCTCACTCAAAGTCACTGTGCGGAACGAGCGAATGTAGCTCAACAGCCCGAGGCCCTGGACCACGTTATTCGGCATCACCGTCTTGAAGGCGCTCCCTCCGATGAACACCACGACCGAGTGGACCCTATCCGGGTCCACCTCCAGCGCGTCGGCGAGCGCTTGTTGGTGACGGTAGTTTTGACGAAGCGGATTCTGGAAGCGGAACGAGTTGCGATAAATCCGCTGGGTCCACTGGGCCTGCCGTGGATCACCGAAGATCCAGCCACGCATGTTCTTCGTCTCGATGACGAAGATCCCAAACCGGGAGATCAGCACATGGTCGATCTGCGTTGTGCCGTCGCTCGTCTCCAGCGTGGCGTTGTGAACCACGCGTCCCGACTTCCCGTCGACCCCAAACGCCAGGATCAGACGCACAACCAGCTCTCCCAGCCACCCCTTCACCACCGACAACCGGCCGATGGCCACCGCCAACACCAGCAGCCAGACCCACCACCAGTGGAGGAACCCCTGCAGAAAGGCCCCGCCTAAGTCGAGCTCCATAACGCCCTCCACGTTGCTACCACCCCCGGCTTCACCAGTTTCGCCGCATCGCTGTCGGGTCGTGTTCTACGTGGGACCTATCCTCGAACTTCGTCTTACCCCAACCCCGGTCCACTAGCCCTTCTTGCGGGCTTCATCCACATCGTCCGCCAACCAGGCCTTGATCAGAGATTGGTAAGGCATGTCGCGCTTGTTCGCCTCGATCTTGATACGGTCGAGGAGAGACTCGGGAAGCCGGAGAGAGATGGTCTTGGTGGAATGTTTGAGATTCGGAAGCTCGACAGCCGCCGCCTTACGCCAATCGACATAGTCGCTGGAATCATGGCTTTCCCAGAACGCCCGTTCTTCCGCCTCGTCCTGGAACTCAGGAACCTTCTTGCTCTTGCTCATAGATCGCTCGCTCTTTGCGGTGCATATCCCGGGCCGAAATCACTCGGATCCTCGTGTTCGCCTCGCGCAACGTAAACGTGATGTGCAGCCGGCGGCTTTCATGAGTGATCCCCAGTGCATGGTATCGAGGCTCAATCCGGCTGTGCGGTTCATCAGCCAGGACCAACAGCGGAGAATTGAAGAACACCTGTTCCGCCTCCGACTGCCGGACTCCATGCTTGTCGACGTTCTTCCGGGCATTTCCCTCGTCCCAGTCGCGGGGAAACGGGGACAGATTTATTTTGTGTTAGCCCATGACGGGCAAGCGTCGCGCCTGCGCGGGGAAACGGGGACAGATTTATTTTGTGTTAGCCCATGACGGGCAAGCGTCGCGCCTGGGTCAATGTGATGGCACCCAATTCTCGACCTGCAACCCCGGCACCCGGTCGAATTCACGTCCGTTGTTGGTCACCAGTACGGCGCCAGTAGCACGTGCGTGCGCCGCAATCAGCAAGTCGTTCGAGCCAATGGGGGTGCCAGCACGTTCGAGCTCAGCCCGGATGTCGGCGTAATGTTCAGCCGCTTCCTCCGGCCAATCGCAAATTCTTGTGAACGCCAGAAAGCGCTCCAGTGCCGCTTCGCTGCGCTCTTTCTGCTTCGACCGATGCACTCCGAACCGCAGCTCCGCCAGGACGACGGCGGACAAGCCCACATCGCCCACCGGAACGTGACGCAGCCGCTCGTGCGCCTCCGGCGGCCGGCGCTTCATGATGTAGATGCAGATGTTCGTGTCGAGCATGTAGCGCATGGGTCACAACGCCTCGCGGTCCTGCGCCACTTGATCCTCGATGGAATCGGGGAAGTCGTCGGGGAGTGTTTCGCCGGGCCCTTGGAAATAATCATTCCAGGAGCGCGGCTTGGCCCGCAGAATCAGGGCGTCACCGCTCTTTTCGATGACGACCTCATCGGCATCAAACGTGAACCCCTTGGGGAGCCGCACGGCCTGGCTTCGGCCATTCCGGAACAGGCTGGCAGTACGTCGCTTCATCATTCCGCTCCAACCGATGCATATACCTTGAGCATATCCCAGCCCGTTGGGAGTTCCAACCCAATCGGCGACACCATCTTTGTCTCAGGCTCCCCGCGATGCTGGACGACCGGGCCGGCGGCGTTCGATGCGGCTCCCGATAATCTGTTCGACCTCATCGACGAACCGGTCGTTACCTGTTAGCTGGCCGCGCTGTAGCGCCTCCCGCATCAGCGTCAGCTCGTTTTCCGGCACCCCTTCCTGCACAAATCGGGCATAGCGCAGCCGCCGCTCTGGTCCGCTCCGCCCCAAGTCAAGATAGGCCGGATCAAGATCCAACCAGCATTCAGCCTCGCCCATACGCTGGCGATAGCTGGACCAGGCGTAGTCTCCTGGCGCCACCACCATCCGCGCACGTACCGGGTTCAGCTCGATGTACCGCGCGCAGGCAAGCAAGTACGTCTCCGTCTGCACGGGACTGGACTTATAGCGCCCCTCCCATAGGGTCCCCGAGCGCCCTTCCAAACGGTTGCGGTACCGGGTCGCCCGGGCCGCCAGTGCCTTCATCAGCCGCCCCATCGCGGCGACCTCCTCGCCAGGACCCAGCAATAGATGCACATGGTTCGTCATCAAGCAGTACGCGTACACCCGGACCTCCAGCACGCTGCTCAACTCCCGCAGGTCCTCCAGGTACCGCTCGTAATCCTCGTCCCCGGCAAACACCACCTGCCGGTTATGCCCCCGCTGCACCACATGATGCGGAAAATGCGGCAACACCACTCGCGCCATCCTTGGCATCCCTTCCCTCCTCGACTACACCCGCCGCATCCATGCAGCGGAAAATAAATCTGTCCCCGTTTTTCGTTTTTCGTTTTTCGTTTTTCGTTAAGGGGTCTTCGTTAAGGGGTCAGACCTTGCCTTTTGCCCCGAGCGGTTTTCCGGCGGGGCAAAAGGCAAGGTCTGACCCCATACGCCTGTCAAGACGATCATGGGTGTCCTCTTCTTCGTTCGTCATCAAGCAGTACGCGTACACCCGGACCTCCAGCGCGCTGCTCAACTCCCGGAGGTCCTCCAGGTACCGCTCGTAATCCTCGTCCCCGGCAAACACCACCTGCCGGTTATGCCCCCGCTGCACCACATGATGCGGAAAATGCGGCAACACCACTCGCGCCATCCTTGGCATCCCTTCCCTCCTCGACTACACCCGCCACATCCATGCAGCGGAAAATAAATCTGTCCCCGTTTTTTGTTTTGCCTTTTGCCCTCCGCCGGAAACCTGCAGAGGCAAAAGGCAAGGTCTGACCCCAGACGCCCCCACAATCATGGGTGTCCTCTTCTTCTCCGAACAGTGATCAGAAGGTCATGGGTGTCCTCTTCTTTCAGAAAAGCTTCGGCGTTTGCGTGCCATGGTTGTTCTCCTCGTTCAGGGGGTATCGTCCCACCTAACGAGGTGTCCACGGGAATTAGACCAACACAAAGATTATGGGTTCCCCCCTTATCTCGCCGTTATTCTTGGGTATCATAAGTGCCGACATTCAGTCGTTAACCCAACCCAGTTCTCGCGCGTAATTCTTCAGTTTTGACAAAATATACTGAGCAACTGTTGAGCGGTAGTTGGAAGATAGAAAATTACCTTTTCGCCAAGTGTACTCCACGCACTGTACTCGTCGTTCAAAGTAAACCGCGTTGTCAGGTATTAAAGGACAGAATGGAAGCTTTGCTTCTGCCGTAACATCTTCATACGGTATTTCTGAATCACTAAGCAAATGACCAATACCAGCTGCCATCACCGAATTTAGATTTTTATCTTTTCCGAGATTAAAACCTGATTCAGCTAATAACTGGAATGCCGCTGTCGCCTCATTTCCAGGTGTTCCACGCGCCTCGAAACGAGACATCGACGCTTTTGTCAGGAACTTACCGAGGTCGCTTCGTAACAAGTCCCTCACGCCCCGCGCAGGCCCATACTTACGGTAGCCCGATTCATCGAAAAGTGGCATATCACCAGAAAAGTTTCTTACAGATGAGGCCGCTGCTGCAGGAGGCAAACACAGCGCAGAGGCGCTAAGCTGAACTATCGTCCGAGTTAACAATCCTCTGCGCTGAGCCCACCATTTTCCAATCACACTTTGTGGCGTTACGGAAATAAGCGAATGAGCATCTAAAAGACCATACTTCGCAGAAGACGTAATCTGGGTGAGAACACCTGGTTCCGCACTTTCGCTAACGAAGACGATGACAACCGAAACTGGACGTTCGAATTCCGATCGAAGTCTTTGAACTTGTTTATTAAAATCCCGGGAAATTGTTCTCAGGAAATCACCCAAAGAACTGAATTTCGATGGCTCGTAATCCGCAGGATCGACGCCGAGTTCTTCGAGATGGGGAAGATCATTGCACAGCATCAACGTGTGCCGTGCAATATCCCGCCACGTGTCTCTCGCCGGCCCTTCGCACACTACCGGAAGATTCACCGATGCTTCACCGGCAATTCCCTCATAACGGGCAGAAAGGTCTTCAGCGGTTTGGGGATCTGTTTCTGGCCAAAACAGAAGGACGGGAACACCTGCGGAATTTGTACGCAAGAAACGTTTTATAGCAGCCAACTCCGCGTCGTTAGGCGGATTATTTTCTCGATGGTCAATATTGATCGGAATAATTCTAGCGTTATCGGCTGGCAGTGATTTAGAGAACTGTTTAACCGCATGACTCAGGGACTCAAAATCAAGATCTTTGTCGTAATGAAGCGACTGCGTGAATTCGCCCGGAACCCATTGCGTAGCATTCATTGCAAAAGTGGTCTTCCCAACCCCAGTCTGCCCGCTAAGGGGTACGAGAACTCCTTCTTTTCGTGTCTTGATCTCGTCTGATAGCATCCTCAGGGTTTGAACGTTTGAGTCAGATGGCTGCACAAGAAGGTTAGCAACATCATCACCAAGGTGATCTCGAAGGCGCTCATATCTATCGGGTAAAATCAATTGATTGAGAATATGTTCCATATTTTATCGAATACCCCCTAGTTGATTTATTGGATACCGCGAATCGCACGGTTTGCCGTTAGAGATCGGATGGTCGCAAAGGCAGTTTGGGTGACTTGAATCGTCAATCTTGTCGATAATTCAAAATAATTTGTTTGGGATCAACCAAGATTCTGATGGTTCGGAGCCGTCATTGATGGCGGTTTTTAAAATCTGGTTGTTGAGAAGATCGCTTTCTCAATAGCCGCTTCTTCAGTCTCGAACCAAGTGCATGAAGGGTAATAAGGACCCGCTTGGTGTGGAGTCTGAGCGTGGTGGCTGATCCGAAAATGATATGGATACTGTTGGAGCACGGTACTCTTGTAAACCTTCACGCGCAGCTCTGGACTGAAGTGACCAGCCCTGACGTTCAAAAACAATCTTATCTCTCTTGCCAGAACATAAGACTCGGATATCTCACTATTTTCCTTAAGCTCTTCTAGCAGTTCGTCAATTTCGATCTCTTGCATATAGCTCTACTTCCATAGTTTCGAAGCCCCACGAAATCTATCAGCAAGAGGAACCCCGGAGAGAAGCGAGTCGGGTTCGAGGTGCTGTTAGCGCATACCGATCCCGGTTCTTTCGCCCAAAATCAGATCGCGTGTTTTGGCCCTCTCGGGAGAACGCGAGCACAAAAAAGGGCGCCACCTGGCGCCCTTTTTGTCTAAGTCACGGCCATTTCTCTGGCTCCTTCCCTAAGGCTCGCGTCGTCCCCTCAATCCCAGCTAAGCGCCCCACCCGTCTGATACTCCGTAACCCTTGTCTCAAAGAAGTTCTTCTCCTTCTTCAAATCCAGCACCTCACTCATCCACGGGAACGGGTTATCCGCACCCGGATACAACTCCGCCAACCCAATCTGCGCACAACGCCGATTCGCAATGAAGTGCAGATACTCCTCGAACATCCCGGCATTCATCCCGAGCACCCCACGCGGCATGGTGTCTCGGGCGTACTGCGCCTCCAGCTCGACGGCATCCGAAATCAGCGTACGCATCTCGTTCTTGAAGTCTTCGGTCCACAGGTGCGGGTTTTCGAGCTTGATCTGGTTGATCACGTCGATCCCGAAGTTCATGTGCATGGACTCGTCGCGCAGGATGTACTGGAACTGCTCGGCCACGCCGGTCATCTTGTTGCGGCGGCCCATGGAGAGGATCTGCACGAAGCCGACGTAGAAGAAGATGCCCTCGAACACGATGTAGAAGGCGATCAGCTCGCGCAGCAGCTTCTGGTCTGCCTCCGGCGTACCGGTGCGGAAGTTCGGGTCGGCCAGGTGCTTGGTGAACGGCAGGGCCCACTCGGCCTTGACGGCGACGGAGGGCACCTCGCGGTACATGTTGAAGATCTCGCCTTCGTCCAGGCCCAGGGACTCCACGCAGTACTGGTAGGCGTGGGTATGCAGCGCCTCCTCGAAGGCCTGGCGCAGCAGGTACTGGCGGCACTCGGGGTTGGTGATGTGGCGGTATACGGCCAGCACCAGGTTGTTCGCCACCAGCGAGTCGGCGGTGGAGAAGAAGCCCAGGTTGCGCTTGACGATGGTGCGCTCGTCGTCGGTCAGACCGTTCGGGTCCTTCCACAGCGCGATGTCCGCGTTCATGTTGATTTCCTGCGGCATCCAGTGGTTGGCGCAGCCGTCCAGGTACTTCTGCCAGGCCCATTTGTACTTGAAGGGCACGAGCTGGTTGAGGTCCGCGTGGCAGTTGATGATCTTCTTGTCATCCACGCGGATGCGCCCGGCGCCCATCTCGATGTCCTCGAGACCGGTGCCGACCAGGGCCTCCTCGTTCGGCTCGGCCAGCGGCTCGCCCGCATGCTCCGGTTCCGGCGGCACGCTGGGTGCGGCGCCGGCGGTGCTCATCAGGGCTTCGTTCTCCTGAAAGCCCATGCCCGGGCGTACGGCGGGTTGTTGTTGGCCTTCGCCCTTGATGGCTGCGATTGGATCGTCCCAGGAAAGCATAGTCGTCCCTCTTCTTTCGGTGGCGGCCCGGCTCGTTGGCCGGGCCCCTGTTCAATATGTTGGGTTCAGCGGTGTTGCGTGTTCGGTGGGCGGGCCGGCCTTACTGGCAGGCCTCGCAGTCCGGGTCGAGGATGGAGCACGCCTTCGGCGCCTCCGGCTCGTGCGCCGCGCTGGTACCGCCGGCAACGGCGTTCAGCTTGTTAGCGCGCGAGGAGTCGGCCACGGTGCTCTTTTCGACGTGGGTCGCGCCCATGGAGCGCAGGTAGTAGGTGGTCTTGAGCCCGCGGATCCAGGCCAGCTTGTACAGGCTGTCCAGCTTGGGCCCGGAGGGCTCGGCCATGTACAGGTTCAGGCTCTGCGCCTGGTCCAGCCACTTCTGCCGGCGCGACGCGGCCTCGACCAGCCAGCGGGTGTCCAGCTCGAACGCGGTGGCGTAGAGGGCCTTCAGGTCCTCCGGCACGCGGTCCAGCGGCTGCACCGAGCCGTCGTAGTACTTGAGGTCGTTGACCATCACCTCGTCCCACAGGCCCTGGTCCTTCAGGTCGCGCACCAGGTAGGGGTTGATCACGGTGAACTCGCCCGACAGGTTCGATTTGACGAACAGGTTCTGGTAGGTCGGCTCGATCGACTGGCTGACGCCGCAGATATTGGAGATGGTCGCGGTCGGCGCGATCGCCATGGTGTTGGAGTTGCGCATGCCGACCTTCTTCACCCGCTTGCGCAGGGTGTCCCAGTCCAGGGACTGGCTGGTGTCCATCTGCAGGTACTCGCCGCGGGTCGCGGCCAGCTTCTCGATGGAGTCGATCGGCAGGATGCCCTGGCTCCACAGGCTGCCCGGGAAGCTCTCGTAGCGCCCGCGCTCCTCGGCCAGATCGGTGGAGGCCTTGATGGCGTAGTAGGACACCGCCTCCATGGAGGTATCGGCAAACTCCACCGCGGACTCGGAGGCATACGGCAGGCGCAGCTTGTACAGCGCATCCTGGAAACCCATGATCCCCAGCCCCACCGGGCGGTGACGCAGGTTGGAGCGGCGCGCCTGCGGGACCGAGTAGTAGTTGTAGTCGATCACGTTGTCGAGCATGCGCATGGCGGTGTTCACCGTGCGCTCCAGCTTGGCCTGGTCCAGCTCGCCGGCCTCGCTGACGTGCCGCGCCAGGTTGATCGAGCCCAGGTTGCACACCGCGATCTCGTCATCCGAGGTGTTCAGGGTGATCTCGGTGCACAGATTCGAGCTGTGGACGACGCCGGTGTGCTGCTGCGGGCTGCGCAGGTTGCACGGATCCTTGAAGGTCATCCACGGATGGCCGGTCTCGAACAGCATGCCGAGCATCTTCCGCCACAGGTCCACGGCCTTCATGGTCTTGTGCACGCGCAGTTCGCCGCGCGCGGCCTTCTCTTCGTACTCGCAGTAGCGCTTCTCGAACTCGGCACCGACCAGATCGTGCAGGTCCGGGGTCTCGTTCGGGGAGAACAGAGTCCAGTCGCCGTCCTCGGCGATGCGCTTCATGAACAGGTCCGGGATCCAGTTGGCGCTGTTCATGTCGTGGGTGCGACGGCGGTCGTCGCCGGTGTTCTTGCGCAGCTCGATGAACTCTTCGATATCGATGTGCCAGCTCTCGAGGTAGGCGCACACCGCGCCCTTGCGCTTGCCGCCCTGGTTCACCGCCACGGCGGTGTCGTTGGCGACCTTGAGGAACGGGACCACGCCCTGCGACTTGCCATTGGTGCCCTTGATGTGGGCGCCCATGCCGCGCACGCGGGTCCAGTCGTTGCCGAGGCCCCCGGCAAACTTGGACAGCAGCGCGTTGTCCTTGATCGCGCCGTAGATGCCGTCGAGGTCATCCGGGACGCTGGTCAGGTAGCAGCTGGAGAGCTGCGGGCGCAGGGTGCCGGAGTTGAACAGGGTCGGCGTGGAGCTCATGAAGTCGAACGAGCTCAGCAGGTTGTAGAACTCGATCGCACGCGCCTCGCGGTCGATCTCGTTGATCGCCAGGCCCATCGCCACGCGCATGAAGAACGCCTGCGGCAGCTCGAAGCGGGTGCCATCAGAATGGATGAAGTAGCGGTCATACAGGGTCTGCAGGCCCAGGTAGGTGAACTGCAGATCGCGCTCGGGCTTGATCGCGGCGCCCAGGCGCTCCAGGTCGTAGCGGGTCAGTTCGCTGTCCACCAGCTCCAGTTCGGCGGCACGCTTGATGTAGGCACCGAAGTATTCGCCATAGCGCTCGGCCAGCTGGGCCTGGGTGGCCTCTTCCGGGCGGTCGTGCACGAAACTCAGGGCCTCGCGGCGCAGCGCGTCCATCAGCAGGCGCGCGGTGACCTCGGAGTAGTTCGGCTCCTTCTCGATCATCACCCGCGCGGCCATCACCAGCGCGGTGGAGACGTCCTTCTCGGCCACGCCGTCGAACAGGTTGCGGCGCGCCTCGGTCAGGATCTTCTCGCCATCCACCTGCTCGATGCCAGCGCAGGCCTCGGCCACCACCGCCTGCAGGCGCTCCTCGTCCAGCGGGGCCAGGGTGCCGTCGGCCCGGGTCACATTCAGCGTGGCGGCCTCGGCTTGTTCGTCCGCACCCTGCTCGGCGGCCTCGGCGGCGCGCTTCTGCGACTGCTGCTCGCGGTAGATCACGTAGGCCCGCGCGACCTTGTGGTGGCCGCTGCGCATCAGCGCCAGCTCCACGTGGTCCTGGATATCCTCGATGTGGACCGTCATGCCCTGGGTCCCGGCGCGGCGGAACAGGCTGTCCACCACCTGCCCGGCGACTTCCTTCGACACCTCGTGGATGCGACGGCTGGCCGCGGCATTGCCGCCCTCCACCGCGAGGAAGGCCTTGGTCACCGCGACCTCGATCTTGGAGGCATCAAAGCCGGTCACCTTGCCATTGCGGCGAATCACCTGGTGCTGGCCCGGGCTGGTCGCCAGGACCTCGGCCGACGGTTCGGCTTGCGGCGGGTACTGGGTGCCCTGCTGGGCTGTGGCAGTATGGGAATCGCTGTGCATGACGGGCCTCGCGCTGGTGTTGGATCGAACGTGGGATACTATAGATCGGGGATCAGGAACTGCATAGCCACTAGATATAGTGCCTCAAGAAAGAACAAGCCGCGCACAAGCCGTGGGCAAGCTGTGGATAAAATCGGCCATTCCCCGTCCTGTCGCCATTCCTGGCGAGGCGTTCGGGTTATCCACCAAACGCTGATGTAGTGACTCCCCGCGGGGTGCCCGCGGCTCACGCGAACATGAAAATGTTTTATGGCCCACGATTACCGAATCGGTATCGCGCCCGGGGCCCGCTTGGGGGCATCCACGTCCGGCGTGGCGATGTTGGACAAAGACCCGCCGCGTCCCAATAATCCCCGCCTTATCGAACCCACTTTTTTGCGTTGCCGGCCGGGCCGGCAACGCCAGCCGTATTCATCGAATCGACAGGGAGTACCGCATGAGCGACGCCAAGGACCCATCCGACAAGAAGAGCAAGCAGGCCGGCAAGAAGGACGCCCCCAAGGCCGCCGTCGCCACGGGTGCCATGCAGGCAGCCGCCGGCGCCGTCTCGCTCTCCACCGGTAGCGACACCTCGACCCAGCCGAAAAAGGGTGGCAGCGAGAAGGCAACGCGCCACTGCCCGCTGCTGATCCTCGGCTCCGGCCCGGCCGGCTGGACCGCCGCCGTCTACGCCGCGCGCGCCAACCTGAACCCGGTCGTGATCACCGGCCTGGAACAGGGCGGCCAGCTGATGACCACCACCGACGTGGACAACTGGCCCGGCGACAATGAGGGCGTGCAGGGCCCCGAGCTGATGCAGCGCATGCAGAAGCATGCCGAGCGCTTCGATACCGAGGTGATCTTTGACCACATCCACACGGTGCAGCTGAAGGACCAGCCCTACCGCCTGATCGGCGACTCCGGCGAGTACACCTGCGATGCGCTGATCATCTGCACCGGCGCCTCCGCCCAGTACCTGGGGCTGGAGTCCGAGACCACCTTCGCCGGCAAGGGCGTGTCCGCCTGCGCCACCTGCGACGGCTTCTTCTACCGCAACCAGAAGGTGGCGGTGATCGGCGGCGGCAACACCGCGGTCGAGGAGGCGCTGTACCTGTCGAACATCGCCTCCGAGGTCACCCTGGTGCACAGGCGCGATTCGCTGCGCTCGGAGAAGATCCTGCAGGACAAGCTGTTCGAGAAGGAAAAGAACGGCAACGTCACCATCGAGTGGAACCACACCCTGGAAGAGATCCTCGGCGACGAGACCGGCGTGACCGGTGCGCGACTCAAGAGCACCGAGTCCGGCGAGACCAAGGATCTCGAGCTGATGGGCGTGTTTATCGCCATCGGCCACAAGCCGAACACCGACATCTTCCAGGGCCAGCTGGATATGGCGGGCGGCTACATCAAGGTGCAAAGCGGGCTGGAAGGCAACGCCACGGCCACCTCCGTGCCGGGCGTGTTCGCCGCCGGCGACGTGATGGATCACGTGTATCGCCAGGCGGTCACCTCCGCCGGCACTGGCTGCATGGCCGCACTGGACGCGGAGAAGTACCTGGACAAGCTCGGTTGATCGCGTGAGCGCCGAGGGCGACACCCAGGCAGCGGACCCGCCCGAAGACGCCACGGGCAACACGGCGGAGCGCGTCGAGCTGCGTGACGGCCTGGCCGAAGTGGACCCGGCCGCCTGGGATGCCCTGACCGGCGGCACCGAGCCGTTCCTGCGCCACGCCTTTCTGGAAGGCCTGGAACGCCACGAGTGCCTGGGCCGGCAGTTCGGCTGGTTCCCGCAGCATGTGCTGATCTTCCGCGAGGGCCAGTTGGTCGCGGCGGCCCCGGCCTATGCCAAGACCAACAACTACGGCGAGTTCGTGTTCGACTTCGCCTGGGAAGGCGCGTGGAACCGCCACGGGCTCAACTACTACCCCAAGCTGGTCGTCTCCGTGCCGTACACCCCGGCCACCGGGCCGCGCCTGCTGGTACACCCGGAGGCGGCGGACTTCGATCACCTGCGCACCCTGCTGGTGCGCGCGCTGGTCACTCGCGGGCGCGAGCTGAACGCCTCCGGCGTGAACATCCTGTTCCCCAACCAGGACGATCTGGACGTGACCCGCGAGCTGGGCCTGGCCGAGCGCATGGGCTGCCAGTACCACTGGACCAATGCCGCGGACGGGGGTTACGCGGACTTCGACGCCTTCCTGGGCGCGCTCAGCTCGAAGAAGCGCAAGAACATCAAGCGCGAACGCCGCCGCGTCCACGAGGCGGGCATCCAGTTCCGCACGCTGACCGGGGCGACCGGATCACCCGAGGACTGGGCGCGCTTTCATCGCTTCTACGTGGACACCTTCGAGAAGCACATGGGCATCCCGACGCTGACGGAGGCCTTCTTTGTCGAGACCGCGGCCGAGCTTGGCGACCAGGTGGTGCTGTTCGAGGCCCGGCGCCCGAGCGCGACGGACCCGGATGCGACGGACCCGGGCGCGAAGGGAGACGGCGAGACCATCGCTGCGGCGCTTTGCTATCGCAGCCACGACACCCTGTACGGGCGCTTCTGGGGCTGCACCGAGGAGCTGGCCGACCTGCACTTCGAGACCTGCTACTACCAGGGCATCGAATTCTGCATCCGCGAGGGGCTGACCCGCTTCGAGCCCGGTGCCCAGGGCGAGCACAAGATCCCGCGCGGCTTCCTGCCCACACCCACCTACTCCGCACACATGATCCTGACCGAGGGCTTCGAGCAGCCCGTGCGGGACTTCTGCGAGCGCGAGGCTCAGATGATGCGCGCCCAGTGCGAGCGCCTGCACGAGCACTCGCCCTATCGTCAGGTCCAAACCGACGATGCACCCAACACCTGACCATATCCCCCCCGTAGGAGCCTGCTCGCAGGCGAACACCCTTGCCCGCATCCCTGTAGGAGCTCAGCCCCCTGAGCGATCCAGCGCCGGACCCGTCCCCATCGGCCAGAGGGCTGGCCTCCTACAGCACGGGACAACCCCCACCCCTGTAGGAGCCTGCTCGCAGGCGAACAGGACCTGCGCAATGGACACTCGGGCAGGAGCTTCGCCTGCGAGCAGGCTCCTACCGCGCCGTGCCCATCCCCCACCCCCCGGTGAACGTCATCCCGGACACCGCGAAGCGGTGAGCCGGGATCTCCGGGGCGAGCCCCGGCGCAGTGTTCCAGCGGATTGCCAGCACACAAAGATCCCGGCTCTTCGCTGCGCTGCGGCCGGGATGACGGCTGGGTGCGCACGGCCACCGGAGAGGCCGACGCGATGAGCCACGGCCCCCAGATCACCCTGCCCTGGCTCGATCCGGAGCATCCGGAGGCGCCGTTTCCGGACCCGGCGCAGGCGTTGCGCGAGCCCAACGGGCTACTGGCCGCCGGCGGCGATCTCTCCGTGCCGCGTCTGCTGAATGCCTATCGCTCCGGGGTCTTTCCCTGGTTCGAGGCCGGGCAGCCAATCCTGTGGTGGAGCCCGGACCCGCGCGCAGTGCTGGAGCCGAGCCGGTTCCGCCTGCATCGCAGCCTGAAGAAGGCGATCCGCAATCGCGGTTACACGGTGAGCTTCGATCGCGCCTTCGAGGCTGTCATCGACGCCTGCGCCGGCCCCCGCGACTACGCCGATGGCACCTGGATCACCACCAGCATGCAGCGGGCCTATATCGCGCTGCACCGCACGGGGCACGCGCACTCGGTGGAGGTGTGGGACGGCCCGCGCCTGATCGGCGGGCTTTATGGCGTGGCGGTCGGGCGACTGTTCTGCGGCGAATCGATGTTCTCGCGCGAGCGGGATGCCTCCAAGATCGCCCTGGCCTGGCTGTGCCGCCACCTGGTCGCCTGGGGCTGGCCGCTGGTGGACGTGCAGATGGAGACGGAGCACCTGCTGAACCTGGGTGCCGAGGCTATACCCCGGGGCGAGTTCATCGCGCGCATCCGCGAGATTGCGCAGGAGCCGGTAGAACCAGGGCCCTGGCGGACCGACCCGACGCTGAGCCCACTGGATAAGGGGTGGCACAGCCAGACGTAGCGTCCAGTCCCGACGGCGCTGCCCGGGCCCGACGCGGGCAGGGGCTTCGCGGGCAAGCCCGCTCCCACAGAGGGCGCTCGCCGGCCTCCCACCACCGTCATCCCGGCCGGAGCGCAGCGGAGAGCCGGGATCTCCCGACAAAGTCACCAGGCTCGTCCACTGGACCGTCTCTCCGCACGCGGGGATACCACGCGGGCTTCGCAGGTCGGCCCGCTCCCACAGTCCAATCCTGACCCCGCTGCCACGATGATCTTTTAACCGGCAAGGAGTGCTTTATACTCGCGGGCCATGGGGGCACCGGGCGGGAGATTCGGGTGAACAAGGCAGGATCAAGGAAGACGCGGCGGGCGCTCGTCGCCATTTCGCGGGCCGGGCTACTGCTGGCGCTGGCCGCCATCACCGCCGGCTGCGCCGCGCTGGCACCCTCTCCGCCCCAGGACCAGAGCAACATCTGCGAGATCTTCCGCGAGCAGCCGCGCTGGTACGACCATGCGCGGGATTCCGAGCAGGAATGGGGCACGCCGATCGCGACCCAGATGTCGTTCATCCAGCAGGAGTCCTCCTTCCGCAGCCACGTGCGCCCGGACCGCGAGCGCCTGCTCGGCTTCATCCCGTGGAGCCGCCCCTCCTCCGCCCGGGGCTATGCCCAGGCCCAGGATCCGGTCTGGGGCGAATACCAGGACGATGCCGGCAGCCGCTTCGCGCGACGTTCGCACATGAAGCACGCGACCGACTTCATCGGTTGGTACAACGCTCGCACCCAGCGCATGACCGGCGTGTCGCTGTACAACTCGGAACACCTCTACCTCGCCTACCACGAGGGCCAGGGCGGCTATAACCGCGGCAGCTACCAGAGCAAGCCGCAGGTCCGGGCCGCGGCCCGACAGGTGGCGCAGCGCGCCGACCGCTACGAGTCCCAGCTACAGAGCTGCGAATCCGAGTTCCGCTGCCGGCGCTTCTACCAGGTCTGGCCGTTCTGTCGGCAGTAGCCGCCGCGCCGGCCGCCTGTGCCTGCCCCGGGAGATCCCGGATAACCGCTTCGCGGTTTCCGGGATGACGATGCGCTGGATGCGCTAGTCGTGGCCTCCCACAGCGATCGTAGGATGTGATGAGCGCAGCGAATCGCATCAATAACCGACGCCCGGAATATTCCTTCAGCCTCCGGCCGATGCGATTCGCTCCGCTCATCACATCCTACGAGGCTGGAGTGACCCGGCGCCGGGGTACCACCCACAGACTGCCGCGTCGGCTCCGCCTCCTCGCAGTGACGGTGATGAATAACCCGCACCAGCGTCAGCCCCCTTTCCCTAGTCATCCCGGCCGCAGCGCAGCGGAGAGCCGGGATCTCCCGCCGCAGCCCTCAACGCGTGACGGTCGCACTTGCGGGAACCTCGCCCCCTGTGTTCCGGTCTTTCGGGACACCCCCTTTGGCCGAGACAAGGACGCACCATGAGCGACAATCCGACCGCAGGCTTTCGCTTCAACCACACCATGCTGCGCGTGAAGGACCCGCAGAAGGCGCTGGACTTCTACCAGCGCGTGTTCGGCATGCAGCTAGTGAAGACCCTCGACTTCCCCGAGTTCGAGTTCACGCTCTACTTCCTCGCGCAGCTTGGCGAGGACGAACCGCAGCCGCCCAAGGACTCCGGCGAGGCCACCCGCTGGATGTTCAGCCAGCGCGGCATTCTCGAGCTGACCTACAACTACGGCACGGAAAAGGACGCGGATTTCCACTACCACGATGGGAATGAAGAGCCTCAGGGCTTCGGCCACATCTGCTTCTCGGTGCCGGACCTGGACGCCGCCGTGCGCTGGTTCGACGAGAACAACGTCGAGTTCGTGAAACGCCCCGACGAGGGCGGCCTGAAGGACATCGCCTTCGTGAAGGATATCGACGGCTACTGGATCGAGATCCTCGAACCCGGGCGCCTGACGGGGCTGGGGCGGTAGGTCTCCACCCTTGACGGAACCGCCAGCGCTGGCAGGGGCTTCGCGCGCGAGCGCGCTCCTACAGGGTTGGGGCTCACCCTGGCTTATTGCAAAGGGCGGACGCCCGACCTTCACGAACGCTGTCCCCGGACACAAAAAAGGGCCCCGTTGCGGGGCCCTCCACCATCCAGAGTGTTCCGGCGTTTGCAGCCGGTTCGATCGTAGACCGATCGATCAGACCTGCGTGTAACGCAGGTAGGAGCGGATCTCCTCGAAGCCCTGCGGGAACTTCTTCTGGGCATCTTCGTTGCTGACCGTCGGCGGGATAATGACGCGGGCACCCGGGGTCCAGTCGGCCGGAGTGGCAATCCCGTGCTTGTCGCCAGTCTGCAGCGCATCGATCACGCGCAGGATCTCGTCGAAGTTGCGGCCCACCGACATCGGATAGGTCATCATCAAACGGATCTTCTTGTTCGGGTCGATGATGTAGACCGAGCGCACGGCTGCAGTCTCGCTCTCGCCCGGGTGGATCATCTCGTAGAGCTCGGAGATCTTCTTGTCGGCATCGGCAACGATCGGGAACTCCAGCGTGGTGTTCTGGGTGTCGTTGACGTCCTCGATCCACTTGTTGTGCTCGTCCACCGTATCCGTGGAGAGACCCAGCGGCTTGGTGTTGCGGTCTGCGAACTGCTTGGCCAGCTGGGCGGTACGACCCATCTCGGTGGTGCACACCGGGGTGAAGTCGGCCGGGTGGCTGAAGAAGAAGCACCAGGAATCGCCGATCCATTCGTGGAAATCGATCTTGCCCTTGGTGGTGTCGATCTGGAAATTCGGTGCGGTATCACCCAAACGTAGTGTCATGATGGACTCCTTATCGTGCGTAGTCGGATTTGGAAGCTCATGGGGCGTTGCCTCCATGTGCGTTCCACAGTATCCGGTTTACCGTATTTAGTGAATTACTAATTCACTAACCCAATAATAGTTTCTACCTAACGAAGAGCCGGGCGGGCAAAGGCCCGTCCCGGCCCCACCTCGGCGGTCTTACATGCGACGGAACAGCTCTACGAGATCCTCGCGCATGTCCTGGCGCCCCATCTCCTCGGTGGTGAAGCCTTCGCCATCGAAGTTCACGCGCAGCATGACCGCCTGCCCCGCATCCAGATCCGGCTGCAGCGCGACCATATTCAGACCCTGCAGGTAATCGGCGACAGCCTCGTCGGCCTCGGCGACGGCCTGGACCTGTTTCTGCATCCACGAAGAGATATGCAGCACCAGGGTGCCGTCCCATTCGGACGCGGCGAGTTCCTTCAGGTAGGCGTGGGCCAGGGCCACGTTCTCGTCACGATCCAGCTCACCCCCCAGCGCGAGATAGGCCACGTCCTTGTCGGCGGTCACCTGCGCCGCAGCGGCGCCATCGTTGCCGGAGCGCATGGTGGCGATGCGGAAACCCGCCTGGAGATCGGCCGACAGCATCGCGGCCCCCAGGCCGCCCGCCAGGGCCCCGCAGATCGCGGACGGATTATTGATGACAACCATCGACTCGGCGCCCATCTGGTTCACGATCGCCTGCCCCACCCCGGCGCTGGCCATCGAGCGGATAGTCTGTTGCTCCCCGAAGGTCAGGGGCTCGGCCGAGGCCAGCATCGGGCTGGCCAGCATGGCGACGGACAGGGACAGTGCAATTGCGGTCTTCTTCATGGTGAAACTCCTGCTCTCTTCTGCATGGGCACATCGTTACTTTCTGATATATGGAGCTGAACCTATGCATCCCCGCTCTGTGGCGGGCTGCACTGCGACGCTCAACCGCTCCCGTTGGCGCCGATAAAACTCGGAGCCGCGCCGCTACTGCCCTGCACGGCTCGTCAACAAGGTGTTCACGTCGACGTCAGGCCTCCGGCTCGTCGGCCCCGCCCTCGAGTTGGCGCAGACGGCGGTACAGGCTGCGTTCGCTGATCCCCAGCTCTCGGGCCAGGGTACGCCGATCGCCGGGATAGACCGCCGCCGCGTGCCGCAGATACTCGCGCTCGACGTCCTCCAGGGGGCGCAGGTTCTGGGGATGCAACAGGCCATGCAGGCCACCGTTGTCCTGCCTACTGGCCGCACTCGCCCGTTCCTCCACCCAGGCCGGCAGGTGCTCCGGACAGATGGCCTCGCCATCGGCCAGCAACGCGGCCCGTTCCAGAAGATTGCGCAGCTCCCGCACATTGCCCGGGAATGGATAGCGCTTGAGGAGCTTGAGGGCTGCGGCATCCAGCCGCGGCGGCACGGGGAGTTCCAGGCGCTCGATCAGTGCGTCGACCAGAAGCGGGATATCCTCGGCGCGCTCGCGCAAGGGCGGCACATTGATCGGGAAGGTATTGATCCGGTAGTAGAGGTCCTCGCGGAACTCGCCCGCGCGCACCATTGCCTCCAGGTCCCGGTGGGTGGCACACACCAGGCGGAAGTCCGCACGCCGTGACTCGACGCCCCCGACTCGGCGATAGGCGTGGGTCTCCAGCAGGCGCAGCAGCTTGACCTGCTGGCTTAGGGGGATATCGCCCACCTCGTCCAGGAACAGGGTCCCGCCCTCCGCGGCTTCGACCAGGCCGGCCTTGGCGGTGGTTGCGCCGGTAAACGCCCCCTTCTCGTGGCCAAACAGTTCGCTCTCGAACAGCGTCTCGGTCAGGCCGGAGCATTCCACCGGGACGAACGGCGACTGGCTCCGCGGACTTTCCTCGTGGATCGCGCGCGCGACCAGCTCCTTGCCGGTACCCGACTCGCCGAGCAGCAACGCCGAGGCATTACTGGGCGCCACCCGGCTGATCAGCCCGAGCATGGAATTGAAGGCCTGCGAACGTCCGACCAGCCCGCTGGCACCGGCCTGCGGAGTGGCTACGGGGAGGTGATGCAAGCGTTCCAGAAGATACCGGACCTCGCCCCCCTCGCCCCGGATGGGGGTCAGCTCGACATCCACATGCTCGCGGCCCGTGGCCGTGTGGTGCACATGCAGGACACGCTCGCGGCGGCCACTGCCCAGGGCCGCCCGCAACGGACAGGCCTCGCCGGCCTCGTCGCAGGGACGCCGGAAGCCGTGCGAGGCCTCGAAGCAAGTGCGACCGGAGCCTCGATCATCGGTGTCGTACACCCGTTGATAGGCACTGTTCGCGGCCAGGATCCGGTAATCCGGGGCGAGCAGAATGGCCGGCTCCCGAAACGCCTCCAGCATCTGCCGAAAGGTGTCGATCTCCGTATCGTCCCGCTGCAGTTCCTTCTTCGGGCTACTGGTCACGTCGACTCGCACAAGGGGATCCTGGAATGCGTAACCGACGGTCGAACTGATTCCGTCGCGCTGCCCAATAGACACGTTCAGTCGCGTGATGTTCAACGGCATGCGTCTACCTCCAGGCTCCCGCCACCCTTGTGCTCGTCGCGCAGGAGAGGCTTCCCCTGATCGCGGCCTAGTGATAACCGGTCTCCGGGGTGACCTTCCCGCGGAATACCCAGTAGGTCCACGCGGTGTAGCCGAGGATGATCGGGATCACGAACAGCGCACCCACCAGGATGAACAGCTGGGCATCCGGCGACGATGCGGCATCCCAGAAGGTGTAATCCGGCGGGACCACGTACGGCCACTTGCTCACCAGCAGACCCAGATAGGTCGAGATGAACAGGAAAATGGTGGCGACGAAGGGAATCCCCTCGTCGCGCCGCCGCACCGCCCGGATCAACACCCAGGCGGAGAACAGCGCCACGGCCGGCAGCCCCCAGAGGTATTGCCAGGTGCCCATCCAGCGTTCCATCACCTTCGGATCGATGAACGGGGTGATCATGCTCACCGCACCGAACACCAGCAGAACGATCGCCAGCATCCACGGGGCCACCCGATAGGCAAAGGCCTGGGTTTCGCCGTCGGTCTTCACGATCAGCCAGGTCGCCCCCAGCAGGGCGTAGCCCGCCAGCAACCCGATCCCGGTCAGCACGGTGAAGGGTGTGAGCCAGTCCAGCGGTCCGCCGGCGAAGGCGAAGCCGTCCATCTCGAACCCCTGGATGTAGGCGCCCACCACCGCGCCCTGGGCGAAGGCCGCCACCGCGGAGCCGATGGCGAACGCGGCATTCCACAGGCCCTTCGAGCGATGCGCCTTGAAGCGGAACTCGAAGGCCACTCCCCGGAAGATCAGACCCGCCAGCATCAGGAAGACCCCGATATAGAGTGCCGGCAGGAACACCGAGTACACCAGCGGGAAGGCGGCCAGCAGCCCTGCGCCGCCGAGGATCAACCAGGTCTCGTTGCCGTCCCATACCGGGGCGACCGAGTTCATCATCACGTCCCGCGAGGTCTCCCCCGGGGCGAAGGGAAACAGGATCCCTACCCCGAGGTCGAAACCGTCCATCAGCACGTAGGCAATGACGCCCACGGCGATGATGACGACCCAGATCAGCGTGATATCAAGCGTGGTTTCCATCGATTAGCTCCTTGCACCGCTAACCGCGGCATCATCAATCGAGTTGTCGGCGGCCGAGAGGGGACGCTTGGCATGCGCCGGCGAATGCATGGCATCGGCCGGTTCCGGACCCTGACGCACGATGCGGACCAGGTAATAGACACCACCGGTGAACACCGCTGCGTAGACCGCCACGTAACCGATCAGCGTGAACAGGGCCATACCACCGGTCAGGGCGGGCGTGATGCCCTCGGCGTGGTTCATCACGCCGTACACCAGCCAGGGGGCACGTCCGGTCTCGGTCACGAACCAGCCCGCCACCACCGCGATGAACGGCGCCGGGATCATCCACGACAACCCCTTCAAGAAGAGCGGGGAGGAATACATCCGGCGGCGGAAACGCAGCCAGGCACCCGCCAGCACGAACAGGATCATCACCATGCCGATCGCGACCATGATGCGGAACGACCAGAAGGTAATGCCGACCGGCGGACGCTCTTCCGCGGGGACCTCCAGAAGGCCCGGCACTTCACCGTCCATCTCGTGGGTCAGGATGAAGCTCGCCATCTTCGGAATGCCGATCTCGAAGTGATTGGTCTCGTTGGCCGAATCCGGGATGGCAAACAGCAGCAGCGGCGCACCGCGTTCGGTCTCCCACACGCCTTCCATCGCCGCGACCTTGGTCGGCTGGTGCTCGAAGGTGTTGAGGCCGTGGATATCCCCCACCACCAGCTGTGCCGGGGCCGCGAGCAGCAGCACCCACATGGTGGTGCCCAGGGCCTTGCGGTTCATCACCACGTCACGCTGGCGCAGCAGGTACCAGGCCGAGACCCCGGCGACCACGAAGCCCGCCGTCAGCAGCGAGGCCAGGCCCATGTGGAAGAAGCGCGGCCAGAAGCTCGGGTTGAAGATCGCGGTCATCCAGGACGTGACATGGAAGACCCCGTCCTGCAGCTCGAAGCCGACCGGGGTCTGCATCCAGCTGTTGGCGACCAGGATCCAGAACGACGAGATGAACGTGCCCAGTGCAACCATCAGGGCCGAGAACAGATGCACGCCCTGAGGCACCTTGTCGCGTCCAAACAGCAGCACGCCCAGGAAGGCGGCCTCCAGGAAGAACGCGGTCAGCACCTCGTAGGACAGCACCGGCCCGAGGAAATTGGCCGTCGCATAGGAGAACGCGCTCCAGTTCGTCCCGAACTGGAACGACATGACCAGTCCGGAGACCACGCCCATGCCGAAGACCACCGCGAAGATCTTGATCCAGAATTTGGATATCTGGGTATAAAGGGCATCGCCGGTCTTCCACGCGCGAAACTCCAGAAACGCGATAAACGAAGCCAGCCCGATCGTGAAGACCGGAAAGATCGCGTGAAACGAAACCACGAATGCGAACTGGATTCGCGATAGCAGTATGGGGTCGAGCTCCATGGCCTTTCCTCCGTAGTCAGGGGTACGCCGACATGACGTATCGTGGAAACTCCTAACAAGTACCGTGCCAGCCTTCGCATCCGCGACGATGCAGGCCACCTGCGCGGCAGAAACAGCCAATTCGGCGATGCTCGGACAGGGGCTAGAGGCGACATCCAGCTGCCATATTTGGCAGTCTCGCCCCCAGCAACTGTCACCGATGGCAGTCGCGGCGTGCCAGCATCGGCACACAAGGCGCACTGCACCGGCCTGCCAGTGTTGGCATGCAACTTGTAAGCAATCCGTCACACGGACCGCCCTGAGGCGGCTGACACTGACAACCGGCCCGCCGATACGCGGCGCGGCAGACGGATACGCGGAGAGAGCCATGCACCATCCCGAAGACCCGAAGAAACCGGCGATTGCAAACGACCTGGCCCGTCAGGCCGACGATGCGCTGCGCGGGCTATCCCGGCGCGATTTCCTGAAGATTGCCGGTGCCGCCGGCCTGGTGTCCGCGACCGGCGTGCATGCCGCCCCGGCCCGCGCGGCCGTCTCCAGCCAGGCCCGGATCGTAGTGCTGGGCGGGGGTGCGGCCGGCATGACCATGGCCGCCCGCCTGCGCGACCTGCTGGACGGGGCGCGGATCACCATCGTCGAGCCGAGCGAGATTCATCATTACCAACCGGGCTGGACCCTGGTGGCCGCCGGCGTGTATTCGGTCGGTGAGGTGCAGCGGCGCAACGAACGCTACATCCCGCGCGGCGTGGACTGGGTGCGTTCCGCGGTCGCCGCGATCGACCCCGAGTCCCAGCGCGTCGAGACCACCGACGGCGATCGCCTCGACTACGACTTCCTGGTGGTCGCGACCGGCTTGCATCTGGACTTCGAGGCGATCGAGGGACTGCGCCGCGAGGATATCGGGCGCCCCGGCCTGACCAGCCTGTATGCCAGCGCCGAGGCCGCGCGCGATGCCTATGAACAGATTCATGCCTTTGGCGAGAACGGCGGGGTCGCCCGCTTCACGATCCCAGATACCCCGATCAAGTGTGCCGGCGCACCGATCAAGGCCACCTTCATCGCCGATGATCTGCTGCGCACCGCCGGACAGCGCGGCAGTGCCGAGTTCCACTACCACACCGGTTCGGACACGCTGTTCAGCGTGCAACGCTTCGACCACATGGTGCGCGACCTGTACGGCGAACGTGACATCGGTATCAACGACGGCGGCTTCCTGTCCGCGGTCGATGTGGACGCCCGCCGCGCGACCTTCCGCAATGCCAACGGAAGCGAGGAAACGGTGGACTACGACTACCTCCACGTGACCCCGCCGATGCGCGCCCACGACTTTGTGCGGGAGGCGGAACTGGCCGTCGAGGACGGCCCAATGGCCCCCGGCGGCTGGCTGGCCGTGGATGACCGCACACTGCAGCACGTGAAATACCCGAACATCTTCGGCGCCGGGGACGTGGTGTCGACCGCAATCGGCAAGACCGCCTCCACCGTGCGCTCGCATGGCGCGGTGATGCCGGACAACCTGGTGGACGTCATCCAGGATCGCGAGCCCTCGCGCCAGTTCGATGGCTACACCTCCTGCCCGCTGATCACCGAGGTGGGCAAGGCCGCGCTGGTCGAATTCGACTACAGCCTCGAGGAGGTCCCGACCTTCAGCTTCCTCGATCAGGGAGAACCGAGCTGGATGTGGTGGCGCCTGAAGGTCCACATGATCAAGCCGCTGTACTTCAACATGCTGCGCGGGCGCTACCTGCGCTAGTCGATGACGGAACCCTTAGGGACAGACGCGCAAGGGACGAGCGAAGCCGCCTCACCGGGGCAATGGCTTCGCATGCGCCAGCAACCGCACCGGCGCTGGCTGGCCCTGAGTGCGGCCAGCACGCTGGTCGCGACACTGGCCACCATTGCCCTGGCGGGGCTCGTGGCCTGGGCGGTGCACGCCACCCTGTTCGCCGCCACAGCGCCCGCCCTCACGGGCATCCTGCTCGCGGGCCTGGGGCTGCTGGCCCTGCGGTATTCGGCCCAGGCCCTGCGCGATCTGGCCGGTCACCGCCTCGCCTTTGCGGTGAAGCAACAGCTACGCGCGGATCTCCTGCGCCAGGCACGCCTTGCGGGGCCGGCACGGCTGGCCGGGCAGACCACCGCGGGCGCCTGGGCGGAGCAGTTCCAGACGCGTGTGGATGACCTGACCGGCTATTACGCACGCTACCTGCCGGCCCGCCAGGCCGTCATCCTGACACCCGTGGCCATCCTGATCGCGGCGCTGTGGCTGGACTGGCTGGCCGCCCTGTTGTTGCTGTTCGCCGCCCCGCTGATCCCCGCGTTCATGGCGATCGTCGGCATGGGTGCGGAACAGATCCATCGGCGCCAGCAAGAGGAGGAGAACCAGCTCGCCGGACATTTCCTCGACCGCATCCGCAGCCTGGACTGGCTGCGCCGGGCACGCGCGATTGCGGCCACCGAGGCCGAGGTCGTCGAACGCAGCCATCAGCAGCGGCGGCTGACCATGCGCACCCTGCGGGTCGCCTTCCTGTCCTCGGCGATCATGGAGTTCTTCAGTGCCGTAGCGATCGGCATGGTCGCGATCTACATCGGCTTCGCCCTGTTCGGCGCCCTGGACTACGGGCCGGCCGGCGACATCACCCTGTTCACCGGCCTGTTCATCCTGCTGCTGGCGCCGGAATACTTCCTCCCGCTGCGCCAGTTCGCCCAGAGCTACCATGACCGTGCCGGCGCGCTGGCCGCCGCTGAGGGTCTTGCGCCGGCACTGGTGGCGCCCGCGGCCCCAGTGGATTCCGCCACTGCCGAGGATGGCGCCCCCCGCGAAGAGGATTCCTCGGCACCCTGGCTGGAGCTCAAAGGGGCCTCCGTGCACTATCCGGGGCAGCGCACGCCGGCACTGGTGGGTCTCGATCTCGCGGTACAGCCCGGGGCGCAGCTCGCGCTGACAGGCCCCAGTGGCAGTGGCAAGTCCACCCTGCTCGCGGTTTGTGCAGGCTTCCTTTCACCGACCACGGGCACCATCCGGCGCCATCCGGAAGCGCGCCATTTCGCCTGGATCGATCAGGATGCGCATCTGTTCCACGGCAGCCTGCGCGAGAACCTGCAGCTCGCCCACCACGATCCCATCCCGGATGCGGACATGGCCCGCGCCCTGCAACAGGCCGGCCTGCCGCTGGATGCCCCCGAGCTGCCGGATGGCCTGGACACCGCCATCGGCGAGGCCCGGCACGGGCTGTCCGGCGGCCAGGCCCAGCGCGTGGCCGTGGCGCGCGCCCTGCTCTCCGGCCACCGCCTCTGGCTGCTCGACGAGCCCACCAGCGCGCTCGACCCGGACACCGAACAGGCCCTGCTGGACACGCTGTTCCAGCTGGCCAATGCGCGTGGCCTGACCCTGGTGATCGCGAGCCACCACGCCGCCATTCAGGCTCGCTGCGCGCAGCGCCTGGACCTGGCACCCGCCACACCGGAGGCCCGCGATGCATAATCCGACCCGCGCGCAGCTGGCCTTTCTGCACCGGGTGTTCCGACAACGCCGGAGCTGGTACTGGGGCGCCTGGGGGCTGCTCGCGCTGACCTGGATTGCCGGCATTGCCCTGCTGGCACTGTCCGGCTGGTTCATCACCGCCACCGCCCTGGCGGGGGCGGGGCTGCTGGCCACCCTGGACGTCTACGTGCCGTCCGGCGGCATCCGTACCGCCGCGATCAGTCGGACGCTGGCGCGCTACTTCGAGCGGCTGGTCAGCCACGAGGCGGTGCTGCGCAGCCTGGCCGACCTGCGCGGGCGCAGCTTTCGCGGCCTCGCGGCGCTCCCCATGGAACGCATCCGCGCCTTCCGCAGCGGCGACCTGCAGACGCGCCTGACCGGCGATATCGACACCCTGGATGCGATGCCGCTGCGCGTCGCCGGTCCGATGATCGCCGCGGCATTGAGCCTGATCGTCACGCTGATCATGACCGCCTGGCTTGCGCCCTGGCCCGCCACGGCGTTGCTCGCAGCCTCGGGTGTCGCAACGCTTGCGGTCTCCGCCCTGCTCGCCCTCGCCGGACAGCGGCGCAGCCACGCGCTAGTGCAGGCTCGGGCCCGCGAACGGGTTGGCCTGTTCGATTACATCGGGGGCCTGGCCGAGCTGCTGGCCTACGACCGCGCGCGCGAACGCGAGGCCACCCTGCGCCGGGGCAATGCGGACTACGCACGCCAACAACGGGCTCAGGAGGCGTTCGGGGTCGGCTCTGAACAAATCGTCCAGGGGCTGGTTGGCGCCGCCGCCCTGGTGATGCTGGTGCTCGCACTCGGCTGGTATCGAGACGGGACCCTCACCGCGCCGGTCGCGGTCCTGCTACCGCTGATGACCCTGGGACTCGGCGAGGTGCTGGGCAGCCTGCCCGGCGCATGGTGGCGCGCCGGCGAGAGCCTGGAGGCGGCCGGGCGCGTACGGCAGCTGGACGGTGCTACGCCCCGGCAAACGCCAGACGAATCCCTGCAGACCCAGTCCGCTCCGAACAGTCACCCCATGCTGATGAGAGCCGAGGCCCTGACCATCGGCTTTCGGCGCGAGCGCCCCTTGCTGGGGCCGATCGATGTGGCCCCCGCGCGCGGTCAGCCCCTGGTCATCAGCGGGCCCAGCGGGCGCGGCAAGAGCACACTGCTGGACACCCTCGCCGGCGAGCTCCCGCCACTGGACGGGCAGGTGTCTCTGGCCCACACCGATCTGCAGCAAATCGCCACCGATACCCGCTACCGGCATATCAGCTACCTGCCCCAGGGCCTGCAACTCCCGGACACGAGCATTCGCGCCATTCTGAACCCGGGCACGAGCGTGGTGAGCGACGAAGTCCTGTGGCAGGCCCTGGAACGGGTGGATCTCGCGACTAGCGTACGCGATACCGACGAGGGCCTGGACTACCGCATCGGCGAGGGCGGTGCCTATCTCTCCGGAGGCCAGCGGCGCCGCCTGGCACTGGCGGCCGTGGTTCTTCAGGATCGGCCCGTGGTGCTGCTCGACGAACCCTTTGCCGGCCTGGACACGACCACACAGCAAAGGGTGCTCGAACGCCTCCAGCCCTGGCTGCAGGACCGTCAATGCATCCTCGTCACCCATGCCCCCGAACAGCTGCCGGCAAGCTGGTCGAAACTCGACATCACGACTCCTTGGGTCCAGAGCTGACCCATAAGCACATGGGGGACGCATTGGGGGACGGCCGCCGGGGCCAGACGTGCGAAAGGGGCCACTGGGGCCCCTTTGCAGGATTTGGCGGAGAGTAAGGGATGACGGCCGGCTGTGCCGTCCGCCCTCCGGGCGCCTGCGCTGCGCTTCGGCGTGCTGGCGCCGCAGGGCGGCGCCGGTCGAACCCGATTTTCTTATCATCGAGGGTTCGAATCCCGGAAATGTCGGGGCCAGACGTGCGAAAGGGGCCGCTCGGGCCCCCTCGCTGGATTTGGCGGAGAGTGAGTCCGCCGACCCCACATCCATGGGCGTCCATTAACCCCCTATTCCCTTCCATTTTTCAAATACTTGGTGTACTACTAGTTCCTATCCAATCCAACGCAATCCAGATCAATTGGGGGACTCGTTGGGGGACCGATACCAGGATAGGAACACCGTATGGCACTGAACAAACTGAGCGCACGCCAGATCAAGAACGCCGCTACTGGCAAGTACGAAGACGGGGGTGGATTACGGCTTGTCGTTTCTGCTAGCGGGGCGAAGAAGTGGGTTCTACGGCTCACAGTCGAAGGGAAGCGACGCGAGATGGGCCTGGGGACATATCCCGATGTATCCCTCGCGACTGTCCGCGAAAACGCCACGGCTTTCCGCACCCTTGCCCGCAATGGTGTCGACCCGATCGCCACGCGGGGTACTCGCGTCAAGGAGATCCCCACGTTCGAATCATGCGCGGCACGATACGTCCGTGCCCACCGTCGAGGATGGAAAAACCCGAAGCATCAGCGACAGTGGGTCAGGACACTGAAGAACTACGCTCGTCCAAAAATCGGGCAGAAACGAGTCGACGCGATCACTACGGACGACATCCTCGAGATCCTAGCGCCCATTTGGGCCAACAAAACCGAAACGGCTAAACGCGTCCAGGGCAGGATCGAAAACATCCTGGATTACGCAGCCGCGCATCAACATCGCGAGGAATCCAACCCTGCGCGCTGGCGGGGGCACCTCGACAAGCTCCTGGCTAAACCCTGTCGGGTAAAGCAGGTCACTCATCACCCCGCCATGCCTTATGAGGATGCGGCCAAGTTCATGGTCGAGCTCCGCGACCTGGATGGAATCGCCCCGATTGCCCTGCGCTTCCTGATTCTGACTGCGACACGAACCAAAGAGGTACTGCTTGCCGAGTGGGATGAATTCGACTTCGCCAACGAAACATGGACCATTCCAGCCAACCGCATGAAGTCACGTCGGGAACACCGCGTTCCACTCGTGCCGGCGACCCTCCAACTGCTTGAAGAGGTCCCCCGCCTTACCGAGAACCGATACGTCTTTCCGGGGAGGATCGCCGGCAAGCCACTGTCCAGCATGGCGCTACTCACCACGATGCGCAGGCTCGGCTTCGGACCCAAAGGGGCACGCGGCAACTATGTCCCCCACGGTTTCCGCTCTTGCTTCCGCGACTGGTCCGGCGAAGTTTCCAGCTACCCCAGAGACGTCGCCGAGATGGCCCTAGCCCACGTCATCGAAAACAAGGTAGAGGCGGCCTACCGGCGCGGTGACCTATTCACGAAGCGCAGCCAAATGATGCAGGACTGGGCCATTTATCTAACAGGCAACGAGCGGGAATGACGTCAGCTCCACACATCCTGCGCACGAAGTGTGAAAGCCTTGTTGGTATCGACATCCTTGACGAAATCCGACCAAAGGCTCGCGCCAAGCCTGCGCTTAGAAAACGCACCGGCCATGGTTAGGAATGCCCTGAGGACTGCGGACATGTCGGCGGCAAAGTCCGCGAGCGTAGTTTCGGTATCGCGTCCGTAGGCAAGAAAGAGAGCCTCGCGATAATTTGCCTTTCCGCGATACCGATATGCCAGGTGGATAAAGCAAAGGGATTTCTTCTTCAGTCGCTCATCTCGAAGCTCTTGAGCGGCCCTTGTCCGGAAGTTCTCAACTCCTAGGTCCCTAAATTGTCGCGATTTCTTCAGCTCTTCCATTGCCCTCCAGGCATACCAGCCCGCAGATCCCGATAGATATTCGGCAACCGCTCCGCGTGCCTCGGCAACATTCTCCGGCCTGTAAATTAACTTGCCGATGCTGCCCTGCTTGTATGCTTTTACCTCCGGCTTGTAGGTTTTCTCGACCAAGCTGTTCAGACGCCAGCTGAATGGGGCCATGGCGAGGTTTCGGCTAGCGATCTGCTCGTCCCATTGTCGCGCCGTGCCTGAGTGATCTTCCTGGAAAGAGCCTGCCTGGGCCGCCGTCATCGCACTTGCCGCATTGGCGATACCGTAATACCAGGCAAGCACGCCAACCCGGGCGTAGTCGGTTGCCGTCACGCCTCCTCGCAACTGCTCAAGTGCCGAGAGATGATGGAGAGCAAGGAAGAGTTGTTCGAGAACGGTATTCTCGACTCGCACGCCCATCCTCCGTTTCCCCTCGCCCTTGTAGAAGCCCTCTGCATTCCCGAAATCAATGCCTTCATCCTCGATCAACAGGCGCAGAGCCCGCATCCAGTTGACTGTCGAGGCTAGCGCGAAATGCGGGTCCGGCTTGCCTTCCGGCTCGTTGATCGTCCCCGTCTTAATGATGCGGTCATACAACATGGCGAAGGAGCCTACCCGACTGGAAACCCGCCGGCCAGCGGCATCAGCGAGGGTGCAACACGGCGATGCCCGAGATAGGGTGTATGGCATCCCAGCAATCCCCTTTCAAAAATCTCACACGGCGATCAGAAATGAAGAAGAAAGTCTATGCGCGATATGGCCCTCCTCTAACTGAAGCAAAGATAATCGAACAAGTTGGCATTATTGCCAGCTCACCCTCAACACTAATCGATTACATCCAAATTCTGGCCAAAGAGCATCAACCACATAGCTCACCTATAGATAAAGCGCTTAAAGAAGAAGCACTTCGTGTATCCAATCTTACGGGGGAAGAACAGATCCTAGCAGCATTCAAGCTAGGGCAGCTACATACATTGAAGGGCCTTATAGACGAGGAATCAGAAAAATACAGAAAACAAGGATCGCAGAATAAGAAAAAGAAATGGGCCTACGACCTTGCGAAACAATTAGTCAAATCTCACCCACGTGAAACACGGGAAAGGTTGTGGAACAAAATACCCACCCGCGCTGAAAGCGAGCGATCAACGGATATACCTTCTATCGAAGTCTACCGTGATGGCGAGATCCTCTGCGCTGTGGATAAGAATGGAAAGGAACAAACCCTTAAGAAAAGCACCTTCTTTACCGACTACCTGTCTGAGGCACGGCAGAACGCCTGATCACCTGACGTGAATCTCTATGTGGGGTAACAGCGTTACCCCACAACGCCCCCGGTAGCCTCCTGGCTGTTACTTCCACTACAGCATCAGGAGCACTCATTATGAGCGAAGTGATTCTAAGGCTTCCCACTGTCAAAGCGCGTACGGGCCTTTCTCGCAGCACGATCTATCTACGCATCTCGCAGGGGAGCTTTCCTAAGCCCATCACGCTCGGCGGTCGTGCCGTCGGCTGGATCGAGGCAGAGGTGAATGACTGGCTGAAGCAGCAGATCGAGTCCAGCCGCCAGGCTGCACGGTGAGGGGGCGGCGACCATGAGAGAAAAAACAAAGGGCCGCACTGGCTGGCACCAGGCGACCCCGAATACTTCTGCAAACACAAACGATTTTACCCGTATCGTTTCCCAACGAAAAGCGACGTTGGCGGGGTGGGACGGGTTCTCTATCGGCCAGCCGAATCGAGAGCTTCCCGGACCATTCTGGCCAATGGATCCACAACATCAATGCTGTGCCATCGGCGTAAGGGCGGAAGCGGCGTTTATCAGTCACCCATCCGCTGAGAGCCGAAAGACCGCATGGCGGACTGCAACGCGCCGCGCGAAGGCCATCCGACGCCTATCTGGTCAGGCCAAAATCGCCGCAGCTCGCCTCTGGCTCGCTGCCGTTCGGCAGGCCCTGGAGGTGCGGCCATGACTGCGCGCAAGCTACCCCCCTATGCGCGCTACCATGCCGACCGCTTGCGTGACCCGAGAACATCCGTATGGGTGGCCACGGGGGACGGTGCCTGGCATTGGGCGCGCAGGCGCATAGAGGGGCCTGGCTGGTCCTGGTCCGGCCCACACTGCAACCAACTAGCGATCGTCGCTCACCCAGAAGATAACCCCGCGGATCTCGATTGGCGCTGCCTCACTGGCCACGACCCGGTGATCCTGGTTCGCGTCGGCCATGTGGAAGGCCCGTACCTGCGCGCCCTGGTCGAGGCCATGATGCGCGACGGAGTGCAGCGCATCCTCGGCGAGAAAGGAGACCTGTTCATCGCGGAGGTGGCTCATGTCTGAAACCATCGCGATCCCGGTACAGAAGCCTGCGCCGGGCTTCCGGCTGGTACATATCGGGGACCTCGAGTTCCGTGCTCCCCGATTTTTGATCCGCGATTACCTGGAGGCTGAATCTTTGGCTTCGCTGTTCGGTGATCCCGGGTGCGGCAAGAGTTTTCTGGCCGTAGACGTGGCGTGCTGCGTTGCTGCAGGTGTCGAATTCCACGGGAACCCTACCAGTCAGGGCTCGGTGATCTACATTGCTGGCGAAGGCTTCAACGGCTTGAAGCGCCGCTTCGTGGCATGGGAAAAACAGCACGGGCACTCACTACAGGAGGCCCCGCTGTATATCTCCAGCGCGCCGGCCGCCCTGTCAGAACCGAAGTCCGCGCTGGCGGTATGCGAAGCCGTAGATGCCGTACCTGCCCCCGCCCCGTCTCTGGTCGTGATCGACACAGTGGCCCGCAACTTCGGCCCGGGAGACGAAAACAGCACGCAGGACATGGGCCGGTTCATTCAGGCCGCTGATATGATCCGTACGCGCTATCACTGCACCGTTTTACTGGTGCACCACACCGGCCACGCAGACAAGACCCGCGCTCGCGGCGCAATGGCATTGAAAGGCGCGCTGGATGCCGAGTACCGGATGGAGCAAGACGAAACCGGTCGCGCGCGGGTAGAACCTTCAAAAATGAAGGATGCGGATTTCCCGTTGCCGCTCGCATTTGAGCTCAAGTGCGTACCCCTGGGTGTTTACGACAACGATGGCCGCGAGGTGACGTCTGCCGCCCTTGTATCTACACACTATGAACCCAGCCCCCTATCCCCTCGCCCGCCTCGTGGGCGGTGGCAGCGCACCGCTCTCAGTGAGCTGGAACGCCTATACCGGGAGCGCAGGGACACTCTGGAGGCCGGCGGATTCGATACAGGCACAGCTCGCGTAAGCGTCGATGAATGGCGTGACGCCTGCATCGCAACGGGCATGGCTCGAAACCGATGGCACGACGCTCAGAGAACCCTGATCGAAAATAGGTTCGTTACCAGCAAGAACCGCTTTGTAAGTCCAGCATCCGATCCGTCCGGTTTCTTAGGAAAACCGGACCGGACGGACGGCACAAACCGGACAAACCGGACGGAAACCGGATACGAAAGCGGACACAAACCGGACGGGGCTAACCCATGAAATCCACCGTAAGGCCCGCGGAGCGACCTCACGACCTATCGGATGAATGTGTACCCTGACCTGGCGTCTCCAGAGCCAACTTCACTAGACACGAGGCACCAAGGAAGCCATGGAGAGAACCCTACTTTCGGGCTTCAAGCCTTGCGCCCTCCCTTAGAGGTACATACGGATATCCGGAAAACAGTTGACCCGAGTGGTACTCCGACAGAGGACCAGGACCAAATGGACAGCAAGGACTTCGAGTTTCGCAACCATACGCGCGCGCGTGCGCGCGCGTTTTAGGGCCTGTAAAAACTCCAAGCCTAGGCTTAGGGGGCCCCTCGCCGTCGTATCGCTACGGTTTCCGGTAGCTAAGTCGGTGAAATCACTTTTCGCAGCGCCACGACGAAATCACATCAGGGCCAGTTTGCTGGGAGGTGCTGACGTGGACTGCAAACCTATCCACTGACTCACAATGCTCATCGGCATAGCGGAAGGCTATATCGTTTCCCCAAGTGCTATGTTTGACCGTTATGCCTCTTTCATTTTTCGACATAACCTCGGCACGTTGGAAAGCATTTGGGTCCGAATCATAACTCGCGGCACACCCAGTTAACGCGATCATCGCAAACGTCGTGACAATGGGTCGCCCCATGGTAATTCCCATTTTCGCTCCCAAGAAGAGGGTTATAGTTTTTAGGCAATTGCTTCAAAGATGCTGAACGCTGAACCGAAAATGCCTGCTCAGTACGGCCTACCTTACCGAGACTTCTCGAAGGCGTCGATCACCTCACGCATAGCGTTAGGGACATGTGGCAAGGCCGATTGGACGATGGCATCCGGGATTCCATGCAGAGGCTCCGCGACGCTTCCGGCAATGGCAGCGATCGTGTCTGCGTCACCACCCAGTGACACCGCATTGCGCAGAGCGTCCTCGAAGTCCTCTGATTCCAATGCACAGACGATCGCAGGCGGAACGGTCCCAGGGGCGGTCTCGTTGTACTCGTGGACCGCGCGGAATCCATCGACACTCAGGCTTAGGTCGTAGCCGTACTCAGCCTCAAGCGCGGCTCGAATCGCCACCGGTTCGGCACCATGGCGCGCCAGCCAGATGGCGTGGGCAGTTGCCAGGGCACCTTTGAGTCCTTCGGGATGATCGTGGCTAACCTCTGTGACCTTCCTGGCCGACTCAAGGCACTCATCAAGCGAAGATGAGAGCCATGCAACCGGAGATACTCGCATGGCGCCTCCGTTGCCGAAGCTGCCGCAAGGAGGCTGGACGCTCGCTGCAGCTAACCAACTGAAGAACTTCTTGCCATAGCCACCCAAATGCGCTGCTGGCCGAACCTTACGCGCCCATTCCCGCATCGCCTCGGCCGGATCCTTCTCATTCAGTAGAGCGTCGGCGACGGCGACCGTCATGATGCTGTCGTCGGTGATCCCATTGCGATCATTAAACAGCGGGAACTCTTTCGTGGTGATCCGCCGAAATTCCCAGGGCGCGCCCACCATATCGCCGACGATTGCTCCAAGCATGCGGGTACTCTCCTGTCAGTAAGCCAGACGGGGCGACGCTAGGGCCTGAAACTCCAGGACCGCGCCCAGGGCGCAAACGAGAACTTCCACAAATGCTTACAAACGTGCTCAGCATCCGAGAAATCGCGCACTTGCAGCGGATAGACCCAAGTGCAGGGGCACTTCTAGCAGGCGGTCGCCGTATTCTAGGCTCCCCAGAACAGCCTCAGCCAGGGGTGTCAGAGCGAGGCATCCCACCACGAAGGCGGCACGAGTAGCGAAAATGGCCGTAAAGCCTTGGGAAGGGGCTTCCACTTCGGCCTCAAGGAAATTGGGCTTGTCTACATTGCCAGGTGAGTCTTGGCCTGTACGGGATATCGGCATGCCCTTCGAACAACGTTCGATCGTCGTTGTGATGGGGCGAATAGAGCCCTCAACAATCTGCCGGAGGTGACAGATCTCGGGGGGCTGGAGAACAAGTGGGGTGCCCCGAAGGACACCCCACTCGACGGCCAAGAGCCGTTACTGCCGCTTCTTCCGAGACTTCGAATTCACACGGATCGGCCAGGCTTTCAAGCCATGCTCATGAGCATAAACCCGACGCCCGTTCCGCGTAATCCACGGTCGGAAGATCACTTTTCCGCAATTTGCGGTTTTCATAATCAACCCCTTCCCACCCATATGGCGGGAAAGCAGGGCTGGAACACACAACTTGCGGCCGGTATATCGACTAACTGGGAAATTACTACTAGTATCCCAGCTGCGCTAGCCATATCGTGGCCGGCAAGAGACAACGACAGCCCGTTCCGTTGTCTTTTCCCGAGGCGAATCCGAGCTGCTACTCGGATTCGCCTTTTTTGTGCACGCTAGAGCAGACCCTCCCTGCTAACCGCACGGTGCCGGATCTGCGCAGCGTGCATGGAAACCCCACATACCGACTCAATGTCGGCAACCCCCGAACAGCATTGCTGGATAATGGCAACCGGCATGAGGAACTCGGCTGCGAAGGTGTCTGCTTGCCATTCCGAGTCCTCGAAGTGGCGATGGGTAGCCGGTGCCTTGCCTCGTGCGAGGCTCAGGCCGGGATGCAGCACGAGATGACCGATTTCATGCGCGATGGTGAAGCGACTGCGCGGATCATCCTGGTGCAAGTTGTCGTAGACATCCTCACGAATCTCCAGGTGATGCTCATCAGGCCACGCCCTAGCCTCGTCGGGACCCATCGCATCCCTGCTCACTACATCAAAACTGATATCCGCTTTCTCTAGCTTGTGCTCTAGCAATCGGCCCAGGTCGATACGAGCCACAGTGGCGACGCCGAGCAAATCGCGGAGAGCCAGTGCTATCCCGCGAATTTGGATCCGCTTAAGCGGTGGAACTCGGTATCCGCGCACGCCCATCTCAGTCTCCCAGAAAAGTACTCAGTCGATCTCTCTCGCAGTCCTTCATTTCAGGCAGTCGGCGCGCGAAGGCGGCGATTAGCTGCTTGTCACGGCCCTCGAGGTTCTGCACGTCAATGGACTTCACGTCTCGAAGAGCGATTTCCACCAAGTCTCCAGGCTCTACACCGCGCTTCCGGAAATAACGTGCCACTTTCTCGGCCAATGCCTCGCTCGCTGGCTTCCGCCCGACCTCCACAGCTGACAAATACGCCGACGATACGCCGAGCGCGTCAGCCATGTCCTTCAGCGTTACGTCTGCGTCGATCCTCAAATGCCTCACCTTTTTGCCAAACGGAGTTAGCCTCATTGCTTTCTCTCCCCAGCGACCAAATCAGCTCGCTGACCTCTCCAGATGTAATTAAATGAATACCCTTTGGACCGAGATTCACCCAGCTAGTTCCCTTCTTATTCGCACAGTCTCTATATTAACCTACTGGTTAACGATTGCAACCACGGCACCATTCCGCATGCCGCAACGGACGTCCAGCAGCCCCTGACAGTGCCCTTTGGGACCATGTACGTCGGGGGCGCCACCAACACACCCCGGCCAACGTATGAGATGGCGTCGTAATCGCTCAAAGGGACTTCCACTCCGATGGTTGTCTGCGACCCCCTATCAGACAGGGTTTGCCTACGGGCGGGGTTTGGCGCGCACGGCGTCGCCACTAAGCAGGTAGCCGACCACCACCCCCTCCGACACGACCGGCCGGATCTCGGCACGGACAACATGGGTTCCGCCTCGTTGGTGCACCTCGCGCATCAGTTTCCTGGTTGCCGCCTCAAAGGGGTCTTCGTCACGTCCCGGGGCATCCAGGGACTTCTGGTGTTCGATGACCACTAGGCCGAGATTCGATTGGATGGTGTGGTGGTCAAGTGATTTCGGACACCGCGTTAGGTGGAGTGGCTGCCGTTGGTTGCTCGTAGACGCTGGGAGGCAGGTAGCCCAGCGTCGAGTGGATGCGAACGGTGTTGTAGAACCGGACGATGTAGTCCGCGATATCCCGCCGCGCCTCGCCGTGGTTTGCGTAGCGGCGCTGCCAGACGCGTTCCGTCTTGAGGCTCAGGAAGAAGCGCTCGACAACGGCATTGTCCCAGCAGTTGCCCCGGCGACTCATGCTCGCCTGGATCTGGTGCCGGGCCAGCAGCCGCTGCCAGGCGGCGCTGGTGTATTGGCAGCCCTGATCCGAGTGCAGCAGCAGTCCCG